>NZ_CAWOJA010000064.1:0-339974 GCF_963881615.1 Rahnella sp. CJA17(1/100)
TTACAGCAACGCAGCGATGCTAAAACTGCCCTCGAGACGTGAGCGTGAATATGTCAGGGAAGTGAGAGAAAAAAGGTCGAAATATCCCTTAAAAAACAATGCCGGTCACCTTAAGTGACCGGCATTAGGGCATAGGCCATCATCTGGTAGACATCAGCCTGCGATACGCCATGCCGGGCATCTTCGGGATGACGCCCAATACGCTTCCATTTAGTGTCTATGATCATAATAGTCTGATGGTCCCGCTCGATAAGCAGGTCCGGCCGGGTCTGGAAACGTGGTTTACCTTCTAATCCATCCTCGATCAGACAGTATAATCTGCCAGCCTGTGCACGAACTGTCCATTCCGTACCGCGTACAGCACGCTTCGCCAGTGCCGCTATATATGCCTCGAACAGGTAGTTCATCGGGAAAAGCAGTGTAATCCCGTTCTGCGCTCGTTTATCGTGGTGTGTAGCCTGCCAGTCGCGTCGCAGGAGAAGACGTGCCAGATTGTAGAGTGCTTCCCAGCGATGATTGGTTCGGTCGATCCGCACCTGTGACCAAGGCAGGTGACTTAAGGGAACGTCGCTAACACCCGTCAGCAGGATACGCAATTCATTCAGACGGCGAAGCGTATCAGCAGCTCGGGCATAATGGTGAAGCAAAACTACACACGCCTTCATAATTCGAAGTAGGCTGGTATCAGCCGACAGAACGTCATAACGACAGGCGAGACGGTCAGGGCGGACGGCAAGCGTAGTGAATTGTCGTTTGATATTGAGCCTTCCACGCAATGAGGGCAAATCGTCTTCCTGTGCCAAATAGGCGCGTGGTAATCCCCGATGTACTTCAGACAAGAGTATATCGGCGAACAAGCGGATAAGTATCTCTAGCAAGCTTTCAGCTTGTCTCGCCATTGTTGCAGCCTGTCCATTGCCGAGTTTAAGGCCGAGGGCAACATCAAGCATACGTATCAGGCGATTGCGTATTGTGGCGTCCGGTTCTATCGTCTCGTCGTCGAATTTAGGCAAAATCTCAAGGCTACATCCCGGAGCGGCAATGACCCCAACCATTTGCCCGGCAATAATTTTGTTATGGCGATCGATTAAGATATTAGTTCCGTGCTGATTTGCCAGCGGATGCTCGCGCGCCGCCGTAAGCAGCGCGTTAGCCTGAGGGCGTGTAAAAGCATGAGGAGCATTTATGCTGCTTTCCGTGCTCACATAAACAGCACCCCATTCGCGAACCGTGAGGTGCGTCATTCTTTCGATTCACCAGCCACCTCGGGAGCGGTGGTATTTAACGTTCTGGCTTTGCCTACCAGTCGATCTAAGGCGTCATTTCTGAACGGTTCACGTACTGACCAGCTTGATAACGGTTCACCCTCTATTCCAGGCGGCGGTAAGATCTGCTCTTCCTGCATAAAACCATCACCCAGCACTGCCGCGATTCGGCTCCAGTCCTCGAAGAAATACTCTTGTAACAGCGGTATGACCTTACTGCGCACCGCATCTTCAACTTGTGCCCTGGATTCACAATTGATAAAGAAGGCGTGTCCAATGCGATATTCCCGGCCTATAAGATATTCAATTCGCTGGTTGATGGTATTCAGAACTGCTTTGAGATCGATCCCCTCGACTTCACTTAGCAGAGTCGCGTCGGGAGCCATTTCCCGAAAGTTGAATCGCCGCCTTAATGCTGTGTCAAGTAAGGCGATCGATCGATCGGCGGTATTCATGGTGCCTATGATATGAAGGTTGGCGGGGATGCCAAAATCTTTCTTTTTCGAATAAGGCAGAGTTACGGTGAGTGCATCAGGCATTCCCAGACGTTTATCCGGCTCAATTAACGTAATCAGTTCACCGAACACTTTCGAGATATTTGCCCGGTTGATCTCATCAATAATGAGGACGAACTGTTCTGGTTGCCCTTTAACATCGGAACGATTATCCGGGTTTTCTGTACTCGACAGCAGTCTGCCCAGCGCCGGGATATTCACACGACTGGTGGCAATGGAATAGAGCGTTCGCATGGTGAAGTTACCATCGATAATGGTATCGAGTGGCAGTGGTTCATCAAGAGTCAGTAGCCAGCGAACTGGGCGGCGGTGGGCATAGTAACCTTCGGCTTCAGGAACGAAATAGTAATCACCAGTGATTTCAGCGATAGCGCGAAACGCAGTGTTCCCGTAAGGGACAATCACGATATCGCCAGGCTTCATTTCGCAACGGAAGGGATAGGTTTGCGTCCAGTTACTAGGCGTCAGGTTCCCTGGATTTTGCTTGTTCCATTCATCATGAATCGCGTGGAACGATGAAAATCTATCCGCACTCCAGTCTATGGTCCCACCCCAACCCAGTGCGATATACCCGTTGTCGCGAGCATCTTCATACACATCGTCTTCGGTGCCAATTGTCCCTTGCCCCATTTTCCAGAAGCGTTTTTGGGACAGTTGCAGTGCCGAGGCATCCGTCTGTGCACGGGGTTGTGTTCTGGCCTGATCGGCAAGGGCGCAAATTTCTCTGAAGAGCCCCGGCGTAGGCATGAGTCTGAATCCTGCAGACGAAGACTCATCTTCACCGATTTCTGGGCGAAGGCCCTCAACGAAGGTTTCGTAGTCATAGCTCTGATGGAAGGTGACGAAAGAGATCCTCTTTTCTGCCATCAGTTCGTTATAGCGCGCCATCAGGGCCGCACGCCCATCTTTTGAGTTCGGATAGGCGTCTTTGCCATCGCAGAGCGCTACGGCTTCCCTCGCCGTGTGATAGGTTTTTCCGGTACCAGGAGGGCCGTAAAAAATAAGGTTAGTCGGAGTTGTTTTATTCTGGGCCACCAGTTCGCTTCCTTCCGTAAGGATGAACGTATATTTCCGGGTTGTGCTCTTTTTAGGCCCTTCCGTCACCGGAGGGGGAACATCCGCTAGCTCCTGAAATTTTTGACCATCAAGAACCTGACAGATGTTCGGCCATCCCTTGTCGAGGCCCATTTCAGTATTCAGAGAGCCAACTACCAGGGTGACACTGGCGTCACCTCGCTCTCTGCCTGGGATGATGTAGTTTTCAAGGACATAATCCCGAATTTCGCCGGCCTGAGAATCATCACCACTCAGGAAGCGTCCATATTGTCCGAGCCAGCTATTCCAGTTGGACAATCGGTTAAGCGGTTGCTCTGATTCGGGCATTAGCAACCGATAGTCTTCGCCGTTGTCTTTAGCATCACGGCGAATCTCTTTGATCCGCTGTCGCAATTGCGCAAACCCATCCGCCTTGTAGGCTGCATCCAGATCTGCATGAGGAGAACCAAGCGCTGCGAGATTTTTTTCGATAGTTTTGACAGCATAAATACGGGAGTTGAGGCCTGCTTGTGTTTTGGCACCTCTGTTCTTCAACCATTCCTGAAATTCAACTTCGAGCATTTCCGATGCCCTCTCATTTTCGTTAACTTACTGATAGCTATCATTGTGGATGATGGAAGGGGCAGTACTGTAGCTCTTCGCTACAGATTGCCAATACTGTTAATCTTCCCTGCTGATTGTCTCGCTTGCGGGGCTAAGGGCTTGACCAACCTGGCATAGCAGACAGGCGTTATCCTTGAAGGTCATGGTCCATCTGGAGTGCAGTCCAGGCGCTGTGCCGCTTCCCGTAAACATAGCACTGGGGATGCCGTGGTCAAGATATGTTTTTCCATAATTTATTGATAAAGAACAATAATAGTTATTATGTAATGATTTGAACCTTTATGAGCCTTTTAACTAATCGTCATATCCAAAGCTACGCATCAACTGAAGGTACAGGCATACAGAAAGCGAGTGGGAATATAAAACAACTTCTTCCCGTGTTTCACTCTCATGCTAGAACCCACCCCTGTGACGCTGGTGTGAACATAAGCCAGATGCAGATTGGTGTTCCTGAGGCAGAATTTCAAAGGCCCGCGGTCATTCGTCTGCAAGAAAATATCCGAGACGGGCTGCAAGCGCTTTTAAGTTGGCAAATAAATGCGAACTTCCCCTCATCGCTCGTTGCCGACTATCAGGTGAAATCGTGTTCTAACAGAGAACACTGCCAGATCAAGTCTGCTCTAATGCATCTGAAAGGAATGAGCGGGCTCTTTGCCGCCCGCCCCGCAGTCTGCGAATTTTCCTGACACTGTATGCCAGGAAAATTCGCATTGGAATTATACACCCTAACACCACTGCTACTCCTCCCACCGCTATGTAAGGTTAAAGCCACATTCCTTTGCGGCTTCTTGCCCCTGCCCTCAGGCTTTATCCATCAAATAACGATGCGCTTTGGATGCTGCACTAGCGGCCTTGAAAATATAGCGTTTGTCGTTCTTCAGTGCTTTCAGCCAGGAAGCGATGTAGCTTTCATGCTGAACCTCTCCAGCGATCCCCAGATCCGCCATCAGGAACGCGCTTCCCAGCTCGGCGATTAACTCCTCAAAAGCATAATCCTCACTGCCAAACTTCCCTTTCATTTCACGATTCAGCCGACTTTTGGCTCCACTCCAGTGAACCAGCTCATGCATACCTGTAGCGTAGAAATTGGCAGCATCGCTGAAAAGACGACGTTCAGGTAAACGGATTTCATCGGTTGACAGTGCAAAAAAGGCGTTTTGTCCCTTCTCAATGATGGTTGCACCACTGTTACGGAAAATCGCTTCCGCCTGCGGTAACGGCTCAAAGGTCTCTGCCGGGAAAACGGCTTCATCACTCAGCGGCAAACCATCGATTTGCTCAACATTAAACACGGTGAACGTCTTCAGCATCGGGATATAATCAGTTTCTCCGTCGTCATTTTCCTTTTCCAGTGTGGTATAGAAAATGGCGGTAGTGCCGTGTTCCCCTTTACGCACCTGCCCGCCTTCCGCTTGCGCCTGTTTGTAAGTCATCCAGCGTGAATCCTTGAATCCCTGTTCTGACGCACTGCTCCACAACAACATGATATTCATTCCACTGTAACCCATACCAGTTGCGTAATTGGACGGTAAACCAGACATACCGGGGGTACGCTGCCACGGACACGCCCAGGGTTTAACACCAGTTTCCAGTGCCGCAATGATGCTGCCAGTGACGGTCTGATAAATATCAGTTTTGGTTTTGGAAAATTTCGTTTTTGAGGAGCCTGACGGGTCCAGCGGGGATGCGCTGGTCGCCGCTGCGGTGTTAGGGGCGCTAGTCTGGGTATGTAGGGAAATCGTCATGGTTTTTTCTCCGTCAGTGGTGTGAATTTCGTCTTCGTATCGCCTGACGGTTCGCTTTCCCGGCATCGTTCCGGCACGCAAGGGCGCAGAATGCGTGCCAATTTACCCTTGCGGGACGGGTTGTGTTGGGAAACGATTAGCCGGAGCTGATACGGGAACGAAAAGCACACGAAAGGAAAAGATATGACCTACATAGCCGGGCGTAGCGCCCCTTGGTTCGCAGCGGTGAAATGGGTTGAAGGTTGTGGTTTAGAAATTGAATTAAACTGTATAACTTCAGACCTGATATAGCAGTGTTCTGAGGTAGAACAAACTCAAATCTGGCTTTCTGCTTTCAGCGAAAAGCGGACTTTACTTACGTCCACTTTCACAAATAAGCAAAACAAATGCTTCACTTCGAAGCAATACGATCATTTTTATTTACTGAGATCAATTTTACAAATGCTACCCAGTTCTAAATCTTTCTTAGCCATTGGCATTAAATCCGGAATGGCATTTATTGATTGTTGTATGTAATTCCTCCCATCATTTACATCCCCTTTTGCACATAATATTTTAGCTGCATTAATTGCCATATATTTTTTTACTTTATCATTATCACTGCCAATCCTAAGCGCAATGGAAATACTATTCATTGCATCAGTATAATTTCCTGCTCTAAATTGTGCATAAGCTTTTTGATTCCACAAAGAAGCATCTACGGGTGTCATTTGAGTTGCCAGGGAGAATGACTCTGCTGCCTCCAGAAATTTTTTATTTTTCAAATAATCGAACCCAAGACTCTTGTAATGCTCGATGCTGTACGTCGGCTTATCTTGATTATCTACTGATTGATTATTGTTTTTTGATAAGCAGTTTGCTTGAACCTTTGCAATCATGATGTTTTTCTTTTCTGATGAAGAATAGTAAGCATCAGCATAAGATTTTATTTTCCCAATGGATAACTCTCCATCTTTTTGGCATTCTTCATAGCTTGTTCTTAAAAAATCAATATCAAGTTTCTGTGAATTCAAACCTTGCTCTGCACTCTTTATGAATAACTCTTTATTTTGAATAGAGAGAATACTTTGTGCGTTTTGTCTATCGAAAGCAAGCTTTTCATCGTTTTGATTTTTTGTTATCCAAATATTTGCCATTCCCATTGGGAGGGTTGCAATAAAAACCATTATTAACTCAGTTATCTTGATTTTATTTTCAGTGTTCAATGTCGACATTTATTTATCATCCAAGTCTAAATTTT
This sequence comes from Rahnella sp. CJA17(1/100), assembly GCF_963881615.1. Lineage (NCBI taxonomy): Bacteria > Pseudomonadati > Pseudomonadota > Gammaproteobacteria > Enterobacterales > Yersiniaceae > Rahnella > Rahnella sp. CJA17(1/100). Next base: position 6,425 of record NZ_CAWOJA010000064.1, read on the forward strand.
TATTACAACCATTATCGGCAATAAAGTAATTTTCTTTATTTATAAACCCATTGATAGTGGTATGTTTATATATTTAGGTGACATGTGTAATGTCCGCTTCACGCCCTGAGACATTCGACAAGCTTTCTACGGCATTAGTAAGGGCGATTTTCGCGCTTCCAGTGCCAGCAAATATTTCGCTTCGTCACAACGGGTTCTGGTCTTCCAGCAGCGGTAAATAATCCTTATCCATTTGAATGCCAGAGCCCGGATCGCTGATTGATGAGATTTTCCTTTTTCTCGCATCCCCTGATAATACAGCTTGGCCCAGTATGATGAGTTAACCGTCTTGGCAGCCCATTCGACAAAGGTTTGCCTGACGAACTTGGCACACTGCCATCGCCAGTGAACCCAGGATTTCTGGCCACTTCGTTCTGTCACCGGGGCAATACCTGCGTAGTTTTGAATTTCCTCAGCGCTGTTGAAGCGGTCGCGGTTATCACCCAGTGCGGCAAGCATATGTGGGCCCATACACGGCCCCATGCCCGGTAGTGATTTGAACAGCCCTGCATCCGGAAGCGTATCGAATAACGATTCGATTCGTTCGTCGTAGGTTCTGATAAGTTCACCTACAAGTTTGATTTGTGATGCAAGTGCTGTTGCCATTAGCGCGTTCGCCTCGATGACACTTTTATCAGTGGTCAGGGGAATCGCGTTGGCAATGCTTGTAACCCGCTGTTCTGTATACGCAACAGCGGGACCACCTCTTGCGTTCATAAAATGACGGACGGTATCACTCCGGGCACGTTTGAGCTGTTGCAGGCTTGGCCAGCGGATTATGAGCTCACAGAACAATGAACTGTCCCGATGCGAGAACCATTCCAGGGGTTGAGGATAATACTGCTTAAGCGTGTTAATGAGCCGGTAATCCCCCCGAAAAACAAGTGCATGCATAAGTAGAATTTTCTCATAATCTGAATACAGAGGGGATTTCTATGAAACGATCACGTTTTACCGACAGTCAGATCATCGCTATTCTTAAACAGGCTGAAGCCGGAACGCCGGTTTCGGAGTTATGCCGCGAGCATAGCATCAGCAGTGCCAGTTTTTACAAATGACGCTCAAAGTTTGGCGGAATGGATGCCGCACTGATGAGCCGTCTCAAGGAACTGGAAGAAGAAAATCGCCGCCTGAAAAAAATGTATGCCGAAGAACGGCTAAAAGCCGAGATTATTCAGGAAGCTATGGCAAAAAAGTGGTGAAGCCATCAGACAGGAGGAGGATGGCACAACAGGCAGTGGCTCACTATGGTGTGGGTATCCGTCAGGCCTGTCATCTTTTTCTGCTCAGTGAATGCTGCTATCGCTATACTCCCCGGTTAAATCAGGAAAACCGGCATATTGCTAACTGGCTCATGCGTATCACCGACAACCAGAAAAACTGGGGTTTTGGCCTGTGCTATCTGTATCTGCGAAATGTGAAAGGATTCACCTGGAACCACAAAAGGATTTACCGTATTTACCGCGAACTGTCGCTAAATATGCGGATAAAACCGAGAAAACGGCTAAAACGTGAGAAACCAGAACCACTGAGTGTCCCGTCCGGTAGCAACGAGAGCTGGTCGATGGATTTTATGCATGATCAGTTAGCTGACGGGCGTTCCGTTCGTTTGCTGAATATTATTGATGATTTCAATCGTGAAGCATTAACAATAGAAGTCGATTTTTCACTGCCTGCCAGTCGTGTGGTAAGAACACTGGAACAACTTATTGAATGGAAAGGAAAACCTGCATCAATTCGTTGTGACAACGGACTACCGTCTGAGTCAACTGTTTTTACGCAAAGGGCTCCCGCCATCTGATAAGAAGGTGATGGTTTATTTTATATCCGATATTGCTCATTTCCTTTTGGCTTATAAACATGCTTACCATGATATACAAGGGTCCGGATGGCCCGACAGGACTTAACACAGCATTTTGGGAAGCCATGGACGTTGAGCATTATCTAATGGTCGCGATGCGCCTTACGGCCCATTGAATCACGTCCCATGGCTTATTTCATAATACCCTTTATAATCAATATCCTGTTTTACAATCGCATGCGCTACTCTGGCGACTTTTGTTGCCACTGCCGTCATGGCTTTTCTTTTCTGATCGGGTTTATCTCCATTTTCCCGGATATAACGTTCATATTTGTACCGGAAGCTGTTTTCTCTCGTTCTTACGGCTACGGTGGCGGCAAGCCAGAAGGCATATCTTAACCGTGCGTTTCCACGTTTTGACTTTACGCCAATACAGCATATTCAGCGCTTAACTGATCCTACTTATCAGAGCGGTTAAAAATGGGGGGATTACCAACACAGAACGCGTTTATAGAACGGTTTAACCGAACATACCGGAGAGAAATACTGGATTTTTACCTGTTCAGAACACTGAATGAAGTACGAGAAATAACGGAGCGCTGGCTGAATGAGTACAACAGTGAGCGACCTCATGAGTCCCTGAATAACCTGACACCGGAAGAATACCGGCTGATGGCTGAAAAACCGGAAATCTCAAAAAGTGTGTGGAATTAAAGCTGGGATACTTACAAAGAAACTGGCAACCGGAAGCCCGGTAACTCTGAATCCGGAACGGGGAAAACAGGCGGCTTAAATTAACTAAGGGTGACAACTGCCTTGACACTTACCGTTGGGGTTCTGAAGTCGAATTTAGCTATATCAGTTGAGACCTGAGTTGGCAATGCTATGAGGTAGGGCACACTCAAATCTGACATTCTGCTTTGATCGAAAAGCAGATATTATATTTACTAACCTACTCTATAAAGCAAGAGGTCTATTTTGCAGCTTACGGATAATGACGTATATTATAACCTCCGAAACGATGAATAAACACTGAAAACAACGGTCAGATAGCATCTTTTGCGATATGTAATACGCTATCAGGATAAATATTGATTTTCAAATCGTCGTTCTGATGGCGTCGAAATTTACAGAAAATATATGTCGGCACACCGTGCGCAGCTTAGCCATTCAGTACGATAGGCCAAAAGCTGGCAATAGCTAATACTGTTTCGACTTTGAAGCAAGGCCAGCAAGGAAGGATCCCATAAGCACCAATCCAATAAAGGCTTCGAAAGCAGCATAGAGTTTTAGAAATTTTTCTGTCTGATAAATGTCACCATATCCAAGCGTAACAAAAGTAACCAAGCTAAAATAAAAGGAGTTGGCAAAGTCTCCTAATGTAACAGAAGACGTATTAAAATAGTAAATCATTGATGAGCCAAAAACTGTTGCTATTGAGCTATAAAGACTCCTTATGGGTTTTTCACCAAAACCCCATATCAAAAAAGATAAAAGTAAAATGGTAAAACTTAAGTAACAATACAAATAAAAAATAGTTTTTCCTATTATGTTTTTATGTTTCAACCTATCCTTGAAGTTTTTACTTGGCATTAGAAAAGATAACATCTCTGACCTTTTTTCTTTATAGAAAAACTTACCAGCTTCAATCTGATTGCCAAAGCCAGTATATAAATTTTTCAATTTTCTATAATAGTTTCTTTCACTTTCCTTGCTGCTGCACTCATCCTTCCCTGGTGTAAATGTTGAATTCGATATTTCTGAGTGTTCCATAGTTGCTTCAAAATCCATGCCCTCAAAACTACATAAATTCAACTTGCTTCTAATAGAATGTATTCTGAGCGAACAGTTCTTGAAGCTTAATTCCTGAAATAAACCATTTGATAGTATAAACTCTTTCTTAATATCGCCATACCCCCAATCCCATAAAGGAGTTTGTAGAAAACTTAAGAAAGCTATTCCACCTTCAATTTCCAAGCCTTTAGCTGATGAAAACCAAATTTGTATTCTTGTATTATTGATAGCACCGATCATCTTTAGACTATCTAAACAAACAAAATCTAAAAGCCTCCCGGAGATTATCGGGGATTTTATGCTTACATTGCCAAGATTAAGAAGGAATGCTTTTTTCATAAACTCTGGCTTACCACCTACCCAACTAGTTATACGAAAGTTTCTTCTAGTATCAGAATAAATTTTATTACCTTTATTTTTCTTCAACCAATAGAAATAAGGATCAAAGATAAGTTCACTAGTTGTTATGTTAGGGTCTCTGAGATGAGAAATTTTCGGATCATTCGTTCTGAAAACATGCTTTTCTTTACTGTATGTATACTCAAAAACAGACCAGTTTTCCTCAGCTCCAATAAACACCCCCAACCCATGTGCAAACATAATTTCTTTAGTTATATTAGTTTCCTGCATCCATTCATTAAAGAATGGCAGGGTAGATTTGAATGCTTCAAATAACCTTGGGTAGTCATTATTTCTGCGCCATTTGTTAAATTCTTCTGGAGACATTTCCCACAAATAATTTTGGTTCATTATATTACCCCTTAGCTCCGTCCCGATAAGAAAATATCTTTACTCGAAGTATATACCACTTTACTTTTTATTTATGATATCAACATAGAATCTCTTTACGTGGCAATTATCTTACAGTGAACTGTGATAGCTAAATTAAATTTTATTAACTTGTAACTATGGTAATTGTGGTAACTATATGTGCCAGTTAAATCAAATTTGGAAGAAGAGCAACTGAAAGTTTCTGTTCTCTGTTTGTCCAGTGTTGATAAATACCCTCATAGTAAGGTCTCCACCATCTTTCTTGGGCACGGCTTACCACATCTCTATATTCAGAGTCGCATAGCGCCTCCTGCCATACGCTACCAAAAAAATTCGAGAGAATAAAATCAATAGCTAAAACAACATCCATCGGCGGTAGAGGTAATCTAGGTGCATCCATTATCATTAAGTCACCATAGTTCTGTAAACTATCAGTGAGCCTATTACCGCCATTTTGAATATGAAACCGAGGATGACAAAACAAATTTGTGCCATCGTTTGATTCAGGAACATGAAAGTCGAAATGCCATGCAGTGTGTGATGTTTTAATTTCACCATCATCAGATGCATCATTTAACCATTCTGCAACAAGTCTTAACTGCCCAGACATTTCCTTGATATTGATGAAATTATATACACCATTACTTTTCAAAATTAGCTCTAAATGAATTTCAATCGGACTACTTTTGGGTGTTATTTGAGGTGGGCAAATAGTGCCATTTTTTTCCTCAATATGAAAAACGAGATCATCTAATGAATATTCGAAAGCCTCAGCATGTTCACCCTGCTTATTGGCATTCAATTTGACAATCAACCTATTTATTGGTCCGGTGTCTTGGCAAATACCATATCTATCTAAGAACGATCTTAATCGATACATATCATCAAGTAAAGCTTCATTGTTATTCATTCCAAGCTAAACCTCGCTCTAATTCTATCCAGTTTCATTCTATCTTCTGGATGAACTTTATATGATCCGGCTTGTCTCTCCAGTATTACTTGTACAGCTAGGTATTTATCCTCTTCCCAAGGTTTTAGATCCATAGATGAAGTACGAACAGCATCTATAGTGTCCAATGGTACTCCGCTGACAACACAATTAACCCAATACTTAGTACTTTGGTTCTTATATTTTACACCGATCGGATTTAGCTCAGTTAAACCCAGCTTTTCTTTTAGAATTATAACCCTCTGTTCAGAAGTTAGGCCTTTGAATATTGGGCTGCCTAAGAAATCATTAATCCATAATTCTATACCAGCCCACCACCACCGATGATAATAGTCGGAAAATATACCAGAATATTTAATGCCATTTAATTTTTCAATGACTTGATACCAGTCAGGAGAAGTTGATATATCTATTCCTAATCGTGTTGCTAAAGTTCTTTCCGACACAAGCATGCCACTACTTCGAAGCAAAGTAGTATGGACAGAGCCAACTATTTTATGAATATCTTGCTCACAATTTTGGACATAATTCTCAAACCTTTTGTCCAGAAAGACTTTTGAGTTGGATATATTTAAAATTTTATTTATGTTTTTTTCATAATGTAAAAATTTATAAGCTTTAACAATCGAAGCCATAAGATATGTTTTTTTATTAAGCTTTTTAATATCTTCTAAAATACTTTTACTTATTACCAGATCAAATAAATCGTGCGAGGTAGAGTCAGGGTTATAATATTCAATAAGTAAGGTTTCTAGTGAAAAAAGAAACACTGGCTTGTAGGGAATGTTATCAGATTTACCAGCCATTAAAGTTCTTAAGTTTTGAGCAAGAGCAGCACCAAAATAATCAACAGGCTCTAAGCCATTGGTTGCATTGTCTAATTTTTGATCTATTATTATTCCATCAAAATCATTTCGCAAATCGCTAGAAATATTCGACATTTTGCTTGGTGGTTTATGTGTAATTTTAAGATCAAAGTTTGAATTTGCAATTAGAGTATCAATTAAAAATTGAACTTGTTGAGGTTGATCATCATCGATATATAGTAAATTAATAGATGTCATCAGGTATTTCCTTTTCTTCCGCTTTAGGTATCCTAAGCTCAAAACATGTAGTGTAGCCATCAGAAGCATCGACCACAGAAATCTCCGCATTCATTGAATCAACAAGATCACGCACGATTGATAAGCCGAGACCCATTCCTTTCAATGATAAATCGTCATATTCGAAGGGACCACTTGGTGAGCTAGTTGTAAAAAAAGGTTCGAAAATTCTTTCTCTATTAGCAGGATTAATTCCATCACCACTATCTTCAAATCTGACAATTATATCTTCGCTATCCTTTTGCACATCAATAGCCATCTTCCGGGGAATATTTCCCGATCTAAGAATTGCTTTATAAGCATTTGTAAAGAGATTGATGAAAACTGAATATAATTCGGAAATATGGATAGATTTGGTAAATAATTCAAACCCGCCGTATTTTATATCAAAGAGAATTCCTTTCCTTTCAATTATTGGTTTCATCGATTCATAAAATGGTTCAATCGCATCTCTTATTTCAATTACTTTTTTATTTCTATTGACATTTTCACGGATTGTACTATCGAAAAACCTTGTAAATGACTTTAATGTTGTAATGTTATTCTCTAGACTAATAATGGCAGATTCATTTGTAGAGTCAGTAAAATTAGCAATTTTAAGAGATTGGACATTAATACTTAGATTTGTGATTGACAGATTAATTTCATGAGTGAATTCACCTATTGCCAATCCCATTGCACCTAAAACTCTAAGCAACTCTATTTCATCTATCAATTGTTGTGAGATAAAAGTAGCTTCTTTCAAAACACCAGCTGCATCATTCAAATCATTAATTATGTCTTCTTCATACGTGTTTTTATATGCGTTAAAAGAACCATTAGTTGATGTTTCTCCATCATCACTTATGATTTTATCGCTAAAAATTCTACTAACTTGCTCAATCTTATCAGAAATAATTTCTAACTTTTCTTTGACTATTGTAGTTTTTTTAGGTTCTTTCGAATAGGTTCGATCATTTGGATTAGTTTTGATATTTCTCGCTTCACTTATTCTTATTACAGCAACAGTTAGAGCTTTATATAAAAAAAGCTGCAATTCTTCAAATGCGTCAGTATGAATGAGTCCCTCTCTAGAAGAAGTTTCCTCAAAGTCTATGCCATTGATGTCGTTAACTTTCACTTCGCCAAAGAAGTTTTGATTTCCGTGTGGGGGAAGAATTTTTCTTCTGCGGACTGAATCATCTAGTGCAATCCAGTCATCAAATTGATCTCCATAGGGTGAAACCTTAAAACCATTTCTATACAGCTTAACCCCTCCATTTTCACGCAAGTAAGCCGCGTGTTTCCTCGAATTCACCGTTGCCAGACTAAAATAGTAGACATCTAAATCAACCGGAGATTTTATTTTACTAAACTCTCTTATGTTGTTTTTCTCATCTCTCCAAACATCTATTATTTCATCATGTATATTTAAACTTTTACTAGTTACATGAACAGTCCCTAATCCTTCTTTTAAGGATGCAGTAATATGTGCATCACTGTCAGATAAAATTTCTGTTTTTTCATCCGCTATAAGCTCAAAGTCATTCCCATTTTTGATGTAGAAATTAACTTTAAAACCAGGATCTTTTTCACTCGGATTTATTTTAATTATATTTTTTATATATTTATATGCTGTTTTTATGTTCCCATTGGTCCAATCTTTATCATTCAATTTTTCAATAATCAACTTTGTACCATGTTCAAAATCTACATTTATTTTGGATATTTCGTTCGATATAAAAGTAATATTTTTATTTTTCGAGAACAATTCCCAGTTGATATTAATCAAATATCCTAACTCATCATCATTTCTTTTAGTTATTATTTTAAGTCTATTACCTAATCTTTGAGTGGAAAATCGACCTATACCTTTTCTGCCAGCCCGCAATCTACCATAAAGCAAAGAAGAAGAATGTTCCTCTTTATCGCTAGTACTAATTTTCATGAACCCATTTACTATGTCATCCTTTGACATCCCTGTTCCATTATCATGAATAACAATATTTGACAGAGGATTATCTAAATCAAAAAAAACATTTACATTGGAAGCATCAGCATCATATGAGTTCTTTATTAATTCACTAACAGCTGTTGTTTTTTTAGAAACCAACTGCTCTCCTAAGCGTTTTACTAGATTTGCATCAACGGTAAATCTTATATTTTCGTCATCGTTCTCACTTATTTTGACAGCTGTCTCTAAAACCTCATCAAAGTTAACTGATTCACAGGCCAAGAGACTTTTCATTTTCTCTTTCAAAACATTAATATTATCACTCATAATTCTTAACCCCTTTATAGCGATCGGTTCTGAGCTTGGCAAGTCCATTTTTCAGTGATGACAACTCTTCGTTATTAAGCAATTTTCTATTTATGAGCACTTGATCAACCAGATCAGCAGCTTCATGCAAATTATTATTAATCAACAAATTATCTATTTTTTTAGATAACTGATATAAATCATTAATCACTATTTTATCGATCAAAATCTTAATATTCTTCCCTGCTGTAGGTTCTATTTTTAACACGCCAGAACCATACGATCTCCCTTCGATTTCAGCGGAGAGTTGAGAGAAAGTAGATAATAATGAAATACAATACGCAATCTTTTCTTTATATGAAAACTTTTCTTTAAAAAATATTCTATGTATTGAATTTGTACAGTTTATTTCCCCTTGATTTAAAACCATCTTAGGGCATTCATGAACCATATATGATAAAAATGCATCAGGATACAAACCGTCGTCTGGCAGGTACCAGAATGGTCTCTTTTTGAAAGTTCTATTTTTTATTCTTTCGTCTTTCGTGACATTAGAAAGATATTTTCTTAAAAATGAACCTCGCTGTTTTAATGCACTTTCTTCAACATTTAATAGCAATGTTTTTTTATTCTGTGAGGTGTTTTTTTTATGCCGTGTCAGATTGTGTTTAACCCCTCTAAGGTGAGAAAATCTTGATACAACCGGCTTAAAAAGATTCAAATCTAAGTGTTTTTCTCTTGCCTGCTCTTCACTAAGTATAAAGAAACTGTTATAACCAGTAACCATACCTATTTTAATATCAGCAAAATCTGTGATTTTTTTACTAAAGCTGCGACAGATAATATCATTATATGAATTTAAGTTTTTTCCTTCCAATAAACTAAACTTGTAATTATCATAACTAACATTTTCACCAGAAGCCGAGTCGTAAACTGCACTACCTAATTCTTTAACTGACTCAGAAAAAGCCAGCGAGAAAAATTTGCAATCTTTTTTTTCTTTATGGAAACCATCACAAAGAAAAATAACAGACATCTCATCCGCTCCTTCATGTTTAAAAAGCCTTTCGTTTATTTTGATAATTTTTAATTCATCGAAATGTTTTTTATATATGTTTATTAATTCTTTAGCATAATAAGCATTAAGAAAGCTACTTGGCAAAACCCATGCAACTCTCCCTTTTTCGGCTAAAAAAGACAGTGCGTGTAAAAGAAAAAATCCCCATAAACTAGCATTACGCCCTAAAGTTTTACTACTATATGTTGATTTTTTTAAAATTTTCTCACAAGAAAGCCTCTGTTCAATACTCATATTGTGCATTGATATATATGGAGGATTGCCGATTACAACATCGTATTCCTTAGCTCCGAAACTACCAGGCTCTACATTAATAAAATCATTCAATATGAATTGTTCACTCAAAATATTAAATGAAAATTTATTTTTTAATGCTTCAAACGCCTTGATATCAACATCTATACCAAATAAGTTGCTTAATGGATTGCAAGACCCTAATTTTATTAATGTTTGCTCACAGCTTTCTAAAAACCCGCACCCTCCAAAACTGGGTTCCAATATTCTATCAGAATTGTCCCTTATAGCCCAATCAGACATAATCTGACTCAGAACTCTTGGGGTATAGTAAGCACCTAACTCTTTGCGCATTTCAAGACTATGGGCATTCATTTTATTAATCACACCCTAATTTAAGTTCAATCATCAAGCTTACCACTTTATTTTTTTCTACCCAAAGCAGCCATAATTAAATATTTTATGCGAGTATTTAGTTTTGAGATGGATTTAATGGTGTATCAGCTACCTATTTTTTTTATAACAAATCACTAAATCACTAACCTATTGATAATTAATAATAAAAAAAATAAAGATCTCTTTCTCGCACACGCTACCGCCGAGTGTACCACCCCATGTTAATCATCACCAACATACCATAGAAACGCTTATAACCCTCTCAATTTTGGGGCAAATTTTAGTATTGACCCTACCCCAAAATCCTGCTCCATTCAGAAACAGAATTCCGGCATGATAAACACTCCCCTGAACGGAGGTGGTGCCAATGAAAAAGCCACGATTCACCGAAGAGCAAATTGTCTTTGCCCTGAAGCAGGCCGAGCTGGGTACGTCCGTATCGGATGTTTGCCGCAAGCTGGGTATCTCCGATGCCACCTTTTACATCTGGCGTAAGAAATACGGCAAAATTTTCCCCATCTGAACTCAAACATATGCGGCAACTGGAAGAGAAAAATCTGCGGCTGAAGAGGCTGGTTGCTAATCTCAGCCTCGATAAAGCGATGCTGCAGGATGTGCTGGCAAAAATAACTGACGCTGGCACGCCTGCGCGAATGGGTTAGGGATTTAGAGGCCCAATACGGTGCAAGCAGAAGACAAATCTGTTTTGCGCTACGGCTCAGCCGCAGCTCGTTCAGGTATCGTTCTGTTGCTGCCGATGACAGTGCACTGCGCCTGCGTCTCCGTGAGATCACCCAAACGCGAATTCACTGCGGGTATCGCCGGGTACACGGGATGCTCCGGCGTGAGGGCTGGCAGGAAAATCATAAACGGATCTACCGTCTCTAATGTGAGCAGGGCTGTCGCTACGCCTCGAACGGCCACGCCGCAATAAATCTGCCCAGCGGGGCAGCCTCAGGGCTTATATCCAAATCACGTCTGGGGCATGGATTTTGTTTTTGATGCGTTGTTTGACGGGCGACGACTGCGCCTGTTGACGGTTTTCGACCTTTACACCCGCGAATGCCTGGGGATATGCGTGGGATAGAATCTGCGTTCGACAGAACTGGCTGGGTCGGTTAAGCGGGATACTTACAATGCGGCATAATCTTCGGCGTATGCACTGACGGCGCTTTCCTGACAGAGCAGCAGTCCACATGAGCAAAGAGGTCGCTCAAATCAGCAATATGTAACCTTAGGAATATTGGTGGTCATTCTGGTGGTCTTGACAGACAGAGAATTAAGGTTTAGCTTATTTATTAGCCAGTTACTGGCAAAGGCGATCCCAGTCAGAGGAGCCAAATTAGAAAATCCCGCTTAAGGAAACTTAAGCGGGATTTTTGCTTTTTATGCCCGGAGCCCGGGCCTGTATGGCGTTGATGCAATCAGTGAGTGTGAAAAATCTTCCCGATGCATTTTCAGTTTTCCCTCCGCGCCGGGAAAATTTGGTGGTCAGATTTGGGGTCAGGTGAGTTCGATGACGCAGTGACCCCCAAATATCTCTTAACGACTCCAAAATCCGCAAATTAAAACTCCCCGCAAAACCCTTTAATGTTTCTGATTCTCATGGCCTGTACCTTTATGCAATCTTATGACTGATTAACGCAGCTGGCCTTTCGGTAAGGCGGAAAAAAAATCGGCATGAGAAGGAGAGCGCGTCTGTTGCAGGATCTCCGCTAACGCCTCCAACGGCGCATCGGACCAGTCAGCGCGCAGATCAACGCTGGCATACTGGCGGTCGCACCAGATTTTCAGCGCCGCAGATTTAAGCCCGCGTCGGTCGCCGCCGGCCTGCGCACCGGCGTTCATGGCCCCCAGAAGGCGGTCGGCCAGCGGCAGGTCAGTTTGCAGGTGATAATTTTCCAGCATCGCAAACAGCGTTCGTTCCCCAGTCAGTAAATTCCCACCGACGACACATTGATGCCCCGCGATGCTTCCGGCCCAGACTCCGCAATCTGCCCCGCTCCACTGCGCCGTATTGCCCTGATTATCGACTATCAGTAGCTGCCTTCGGGCAGCGTCCGCATCCTGCGCCAGCAGGTTTTTCAATGTATATGCCGCATCGGCCCCCTGCTGTAACAACGTCAGACCCCGCTCACCGTAAAGTGGATTGGTCATTGCCTGGGTGGCAATCGCGCCGGTCTGCGCACGTCCGTGTACCACCAATGCACCCACGGCAGGGCCAGCGGTAGCGGTGGCGACACCCACCGCACCTGAGTGCGGATCCCGCGCCACGATTGAAAAAGTCATAAGTACTCCGCGACAGTCTGGTTAAATTTATACGTATAAATTATTGCAATTCAGTTAATTTATACGCATAAATAATAAACAGGACAACGCCTGATTTTTTTCTGAGGTTTCCACATAGCGTTTTATTAAGCGACGAGGTCGATATGCTGCCAGCTTTGCAAAAGTCATTTATGCCAATCTGTTTTTGTCTCTTTGCGCTGTCGTGGCAGGCTCAGGTGCAGGCCAGAACCCCTGCGGATGCGCTGTTGATTGGTCAGGTGGCTGAGCCACAATCGCTGGATCCACAGGTTGCTACCGCAGCCAACGACTCGCGCATTCTGGTGAACGTTTACGACGGACTGGTGCGTAACGGTGAGGGGAAACTGGATATCGAACCGGCGCTGGCCACCCGTTGGACAATCAGTCCCGACGGCCTTACTTACCGCTTTTATCTGCGCGAGGGGGTGAAATTTCAGGACGGAACACCGTTTAATGCCGATGCGGTGAAATTTACCTTTGACCGTATGCTGGATGATAAAAATCCGTGGCATGACACCGGGCCTTTCCCGTTGTCGTTTTTCTTCTCTTCGATAAAAAACATCGAAACACCGGACCAAAATACGCTGGTCTTTACGCTGAAAGAGCCGTTCTCACCGTTTCTCTCCAACCTCGCCACGCCAACCGGCCTTATCGTGTCACCAGCGGCAGTGAAAAAATACGGCAAAGAGTTTGGCCGTCACCCGGTCGGCACTGGCGCATTCCGCTTTGCAGAATGGAAAGCCAATCAGCGCGTGGTGGTGACGGCCAATAGTGATTACTGGGACGGTAAACCTGCGGTACAAAACGTGGTGTTCCGCCCCATCACCGATGGTAATACGCGGGTCGCCGAGATGCTTTCCGGCGGCATTGATGCAATGGTAGAAGTGCCTCCTGACACGGTGAAACTGTTCAAGGAGAAAAGTGACCGCTTCCGCCTGTACCAGACTACCGGCCCACACGTCTGGTACGTGATGCTCAATACACAAGTGCCACCCTTTAACGACGTGCGGGTGCGACAGGCGGTGAATTACGCCATCAATAAACAGTCGCTGACAGATAAAATTTTGCAGGGTTCGGCCGACGTAGCCGAGGGCCCGATCCCCCGCGCCTTTAACTGGGCGACCAATAAAGAGGTGACGCCCTATCCTTATGATCCGACTAAAGCCCGCGCACTGCTGAAAGCCGCCGGAGCAGAAGGGACAACGCTGACCTTCTACGTCGCCGAGGGGGGATCAGGCATGCTGGACCCCATCCCGATGGCCACCGCCATTCAGGCTGACCTGAAAGCAGTAGGTCTGAATGTTTCGCTCCAGACCTATGAGTGGAATACCTATCTATCGAAGGTTAATGCCGGTCTGGACAATCACACCCATATGGCGGAAATGGCCTGGATGACCAACGACCCTGACACCCTACCTTTCCTGACGCTACGCACCGACGCCTGGCCGAAAAAAGGCGGTTTTAACTCCGGTTATTACAGCAATCCACAGGTGGACAATCTGTTGCAACAAGCGCGCATGACCACAGACACCGCAACGCGCGCCGCGCTTTACAGGCAGGTGCAGCAGCTCGTACATGACGATGCACCGTGGATTTTCGTCGCCAACTGGAAACAGAACGCCGTAACCTTCACGCGAATTCAGCACTTCGCACTGCAACCGAATTTCAATCTGTTGCTCAACCGGGTAACCAAACAGTAATCGGAGAGAAACTTATGGGGAGTTACGTGCTTAAAAGGCTGCTCTCGACCATTCCGGTGTTTATCGGGTTGTCGCTGATTGTTTTTTTGATTATGGCAATGATCCCGGGGGATCCGGCTCAGGCGTTGCTCGGTGCCTGGGCCACGCCGGAAAACGTCGCACGGATCAATCAGGAACTCGGGCTGAATAAACCGCTCTATCAACAATATCTGATCTGGGCGGGCAATATTTTGCACGGCGATTTTGGCCGTTCTTACGTGCTTAATCGCCCGGTCATTGATGAAGTGATGGAGCGTTTTGGCGCCACGCTGTTGCTCGGAGGCTGCGCACTGCTGTTAAGCACCGTGCTGGGGCTGCTGGCCGGAATACTCTCCGCCGTCCGCCAGTTTGGCCTGGGCGACCACATCATTACGTTGCTGGTGCTGCTGGGAATTTCCATGCCTTCGTTTTGGATTGGTCTGCTGCTGATCATGCTGTTCGCCGTAGAACTACAATGGTTCCCTGCTTCTGGTATGTATGCCATTTGGGCCGGTGGCGGCTGGCTCGACTTGCTGCATCATCTGACCTTACCCGCTATTACGCTGGCGATTGTTGCCACCGGCGTTATCGCTCGCCTGACCCGCACCGCGATGCTCGAAGTGTTGCGTCAGGACTTCATTCGTACCGCCCGCGCCAAAGGCCTGTCCGAGCGCAAAGTGATCTATAAGCACGCCTTTCGTATGGCGCTGGTGTCAGTCATTCCGGTGATCGGTATTCAGGCCGGTTTTGTGCTCGGCGGCGCGGTCTATATAGAGACGGTATTTCAGTGGCCGGGGCTTGGCGCAATGATGGTGAAAGCCGTCGCCACCCGCGACTTGCTTCTGGTACAGGGTGGCGTGCTGGTTGCCGCTGCGGCCTATGTACTGATCAACCTGTGTGCTGACATTTTACAGGCGCTTCTCGACCCGAGGTTAAAATCATGAGCCAGAACATCACCACTGTCACGCCTCGTCATCGCCAGCCGTTGTGGGCGCTGCTGTTGGCCAACCGGCTGGCCACGCTCGGCCTTATCCTGCTGGTGCTGGTGGCAGGTGCCGCCCTCGCCGCGCCGTTGCTGCCGTTACCAGACCCTGACGCCACCGATCTGCTCAACCGTCTGCTGCGACCGTTTTCGCCCGGCCACTGGCTCGGCACAGACCCGCTGGGCCGGGACATGCTCTCCCGCCTGCTGTGGGGAACCCGCGTGTCACTGGCAATGGGAGTTTGCGCCACGCTGCTGGCCGCACTGTTCGGTACACTGATTGGTCTGGTCGCCGGGTATGCCGGAGGTAAAACCGACAGCCTGTTGATGCGCCTGATCGATATGCTGATGGCCTTCCCTTATATACTGTTGGCGCTGGTGATCGTCACGGTGCTGGGTCCCGGACTGCTCAATGCGCTTTACGCCATCTCGGTGGTGAATATTCCTTTCTTCGCCCGTAATATTCGCGGTCTGACCGTTGGCCTGCGTCAGCGCGATTTTATTCAGGCGGCGCGGCTGTCGGGCAAAAATCATTTGCAAATTTTGCTGACCGAAGTGCTACCCAACATGATGCCGGTTGTGGTGGTCACCATGTCAACCACCGTCGGCTGGATGATTTTAGAGACCGCCGGGTTGTCGTTCCTCGGACTGGGAACCCAGCCACCCAACGCTGATTTAGGCTCGATGCTGGGTCAGGGACGCGCACAGATGTTCAGCGCACCGCACGTTTCCATCGTACCTGGATTGACGATTTTCATTCTTGTCATGAGTTTTAATCTGCTGGGTGACGGCGTGCGCGACCTGCTCGATCCACGCCTGAAGTCCGGCATTCTATTGCGCGGGAAAGCCGTCACTACGGTCAATCGTGCCAGCGTTCCCTCTGCCATACAGGGCAATAATGCGCTGCTGGAAGTGGTCGATTTACAAGTGAATTTCCGCTCGGGAAAACAATCCGTCGCAGCGGTCAAAGGCGTAAGTTTTTACGTTGCCAAAGGGGAATGTCTGGGGCTGATTGGGGAGAGCGGATCTGGAAAAAGCGTCACTGCGCTTTCTGTGATGGGGCTGGTATCTTCCCCACCGGGAGAAATCACCGCTGGCGCGATTTACGTTGGCGGCGAAGAGATGCTGTCGCGAACGCAAAGCCAACTGCAACAGTGCCGCGGCGCGCGGGTGGCCTATATTTTCCAGGATCCGCTGACCACCCTGCACCCTCAGTTCAGCATTGGCGCACAAATCATTGAAGCCATTCAGGCCCATCAGCCGCTGTCAAACCGGCTGGCTAAAGAGAAAGCACTGACGCTGCTCCACAGCGTAGGAATTGATGAGGCTGCGGCGCGCTTCGACGCCTTTCCCCATCAGCTTTCTGGCGGGCAGCGTCAGCGTGTCGGCATCGCAGTGGCACTGGCCAATGACCCGGAAATCATCATCGCCGATGAACCCACTACCGCGCTGGATGTCACGGTACAGGCACGTATTCTCGAGCTGCTGCAACAGCTGCGTCGTGAACGTGGCCTGACGCTGCTATTCATCACTCATGATTTTAGCGTGATCGCCCAGATTTGCGACCGGGTGGCAGTGATGCGTAACGGCGAAATTGTTGAAAGCGGTGAAACCCGGTCAGTGCTGCGGGACCCGCAGCATGATTACACCCGCAGGCTGATTGCCAGCGTGCCGAAACTCGGCCAGGGACGCGATTTCCTCAAACAGGTCGGCGAACTGTATGCCAACTCAAAACCACAGCCAGGGGCAATATGAGCAACGTGATTGAAGTCAACGGGCTGGTGAAAACCTTCGGCAGTACCTCCGGCTGGTTCTCCGGCCGCAAACTGCAGGTTGAAGCGGTAAAAGGGATATCTCTGCATCTGGCTGAAGGCGAAACGCTGGCGGTAGTGGGTGAAAGTGGTTCAGGTAAAAGTACGCTGGCGCGAATGCTGGTCGGTCTGGAACGTCCGACGTCCGGCACCATTAAACTGATGGGCGAAGCGATGTCGACACATGCTAAACGCAGTGACAAAGCCTTCGGCCAGATGATTCAGTATGTTTTTCAGGATCCTGTGGCCTCGCTCAACCCCCGAAAAACCATCGCTGATACGCTGGATGTGCCGCTGCGTTATTTATGCGCCTACCCCACCATGCGACGTAAAGCGCGAATGCTGGAATTGATGGAGGCAGTGCAGATGCCTGCCGACGCGCTCAGTGGTTATCCGCATGAGTTTTCTGGCGGTCAGGCTCAGCGGTTAGCGATTGCCCGCGCACTGGCGGCCGAGGCCCGTATTCTGGTGCTTGACGAGCCGGTCAGTGCTTTAGATGTATCGGTACAGGCACAGGTTTTGTTATTACTCGATCGCCTGAAACGTGAGTTCGGCCTGTCGTATCTGTTTATCAGCCATGATTTAGCAGTGGTGGAGTCCATTGCCGATCGCGTGGCGGTGATGTATCACGGTGATTTAGTAGAATGCGCGGATAATGATCGGTTGTTCAACGCACCGCAGCACGCCTACACGCAACGTCTTCTGGCCAGTGCGCCAAGGGTTTAAATCAATGAAGGGATTTATGAGTATTGAAATGACACACCAACCGGAACCGGTACGCCGCAAGCGCACTGATGAAATTGTCGATGCCATCAAAGAGAGCATCATCAGCGAGAATCTGCTGCCCGGCGACCGTCTGCCGCAGGAGAAAGATCTGATAACGCGTTATGCCGCAGGCAAAGGCACAGTGCGTGAAGCGCTGAAATCTTTAGAGGTTCAGGGGCTGATCCGCACCAAAACCGGCCCCGGTGGCGGTGCGTTTATTGATTCAATGACCGAATCTCGCGCCATGAGTTTGCTGTCCAATTATCTGTTTACCCGTCAGCTTTCCATCAGCAATATCTACGCCTTGCGCAAAGCGCTGGAGCCTCTGGTGGCGGTCAGCGCCATCGGCAATATCGACGCCAAAGGCTTCGTGCAACTGCATCATCTGATTGCCGTCTACGATCATGAACCCGCTGACGAAGCTGAACGCTGGGAACAGCGCATGGCCGAACTGGATTTTCACGGCGTGGTGGCCAGTTATTCTGACAACGTGCTGCTGGCGTTTATCTGCCATTTCCTGCAACGTCTGCTCAAAGATTTGGCCGTCTGCAAAGATATTTACCAGCGCCCCGAGCCGGTGGCGCGCAGCGTCGGCATTGATTATCAATATCGCCTGATCGACGCGATGCGCCGTCAGGATGCCGCCACCGTTCAGCAGATCATGACCGAACACATGCAGCATGCCGAAGACGCCATGCTTGGGCTGGAAGCCACGCTTGAGGAGCGCTTTTTGAGCGACCGGGCGGAGTGACGCGTCTTCTGAAACCTGTTTCAGCGTGTAAGTATCCCGCTTAAGCGGAAGTTAGATCAGAACAGAGGTATGGCTGTCGCTGGTGTTGTGAGCAGCCAGATATTCATCTATTTTTATTATGCTGATGAAAATAAGAGAAAATGTTATGCGCCTGTACATGCTTTACCTGGGGACTATGCAGCCGGGTGATATACCTGTACCGGGATATTTGATTCAGACAGACGAAGGCCGCTGAAAACGGTGGCTGCTGTTTCCCCGGGTGTGATTCTGAGTAGTTCAGCTACCGGTCAGCCCGATGAGAAAAGTTCGAGGCGCGCTAAATAACCTTGTAAAAACAGCGTGCGAGAGTGAACAGTCTCGGGCAGGGTCAGCCTGCTCACGCCCCGATGTCACGCCTAAACTGTCATCTTGACAGTTTGCTGGCTCATCTGATAAAGAAGAAGTCCCGATTGATCCCCCATCATCACTCAGCCTGTTTTGTGCGTGTTGCGGCGCTTTCTCAGACAATAAGAAGATCAGAGTCTGACACTCCCGAAATCTGATTTTAGTATCTACCTGTATCAGGGACTAACTATGCCATTTTTGAAGTATGAAAGCGGACTTTTTACTAAAAACAAATCACGTAAAATTCTGTATATGCCAATGGCATTATCGGTGATGCTGTGTATTTTTGTTATGGTGTTTAATCTTGTCGCATTTTCTACAAAACAGAACGAGGGTTCCTGGATACAAAATTCTGGCTGGATATTTGATGGCATCCAATTGCTGATACTTAACTTTATCTTGTGGAACTTTAATCGATTATTATTGAAAACCAGTCTTCGCCGATGGATAAACGCGGGGCTGATGATATGGATTGTGTCTGCTGCATTTGATCTGATGGATGAAATTATTCGCCAGCCGATGTGGGTCGGGTATTATCTTGAGGATCTCAGTAAGCTGGCAGGTATGGTCTGCGTCTCGGCAGGCATCTATTTCATCGTACGTTATGTGAATAATAAATATTCGGATATGAGCATTAATTCATTCCGTGACGAGCTTACGCGTTTGCCAAATCGTCGTTATTTCAAAAACGCCCTTATGGACTTAGATAATGTCAGTGTTTACGTCTTTTTAATCGATATTGACTTCTTCAAAAATATAAATGACCAATACGGCCACTACATTGGCGATGATGTCCTGAGAGCCTTTAGCCTGATGCTCAGTGAACTCTTTAAAAATAACGTCATCGCCGCCCGCGTCGGCGGAGAAGAATTTGCCGTCATCGTGCAAACATCGTTATTTGAAGAAGCACGATTAATGGCCGAAAAAATATTAGTTCATGTCAGAGAATTAGTGATTAATGATGAAATTCGCTTCACCGTCAGCATCGGTGCCGGGATAAAAAAAGAAAATGAAAGCCAGGAAAGCTTGTTCCGACGTATAGATATCGCGTTGTACCAGGCGAAGCACTCTGGAAGAAATCGTGTCGAATGGGTGGAGGAGTAAGAGGTAAAACGATCGGGTATCAATCCCCCTGCATAAGCCCTCCCGATTCCGTGTCCGGCCATATCATCGCGTTGATTAAAGTTGTGTAAATGTGAATCATTTACACTTTGCAATGATTGTAACTGTGAGTGATTATCATTTATTGTGCGCATGCCGCAGGGATCTTGTCCTGCCCGGGTCACAATTAGTTTCAATTACTCTGGGATATCAACGATGAATGCTTTGCCTCGCACCGGACTGCGCCGTATCACGCTTGCATCGGCTCTGGTTTTCTCCGTCAGCCTTCCGGCTTTCGCCCAAGATACTTTGACGCTTTATACCACTCGCGAACCCGGTCTGATCCAGCCATTGCTGGATAGCTGGACACAATCGAGCGGCATAAAAGTCAATACGGTTTACATCAAGGATGGCATGCTCGAACGTGTTAAAGCGGAAGGCCAGAACTCCCCTGCCGACCTGCTAATGACGGTAGATGCAGGAAATCTCATTGATTTAGTGGAAGCAGGTGTGACACAGCCGGTGGAGTCACAAACGCTTAAGACGGCTATTCCGGCAAACTTGCGAGGAGAAGATAATCAGTGGTTTGCGCTTTCGATGCGCGCTCGCGTGCTTTACGCCGAGAAATCGCTGGCGATGGATAACTGGCATTACGAACAGCTTTCCAGCCCGGAATACAAAGGCAAAGTGTGTATTCGCTCCGGCCAGCATCCTTACAATACCGGACTGATTGCCGCCATGATCGCCCACCACGGTGAAGCGAAAACCGAAGAGTGGCTGCGTGGTGTGAAGGCTAATCTGGCACGTAAAGCGACTGGCGGCGATCGTGACGTTGCCCGCGATATCCTCGGCGGTATTTGCGATATTGGCCTCGCAAACTCTTACTATATCGGCCATATGAAAAACGCCAAAGAAGGCACCGATGCGCGTAAGTGGGGCGATGCCATTAAAGTGGTGAAACCTACCTTTGAACAAGGCGGCACGCACGTGAATATCAGTGGTGCTGCAGTGGCTCGTTATGCGCCGAACAAAGCTGATGCCGTAAAACTGATGGAATATCTGGTTTCCGCACCCGCCCAGCAACAATACGCCAAAGCGAACTTTGAATACCCGGTGCTGAAAGGTGTGGCGCTTGATCCGGTGATCACCGCCACCATCGGTGAAATCGATGTCGATAAAATCCCGTTAACCGAGATGGTGAAATACCGTAAACAAGCGAGCCTGCTGGTAGATAAAGTTGGATTCGATCAATAAATCACTTCGTCTTCCGACGTTACGCGGCCTGGTTTCCGGGCCGCAGTCATTATTAACGCCGCTGCATCTTGCCGCGCTAGGTATTGCGCTTGGCGTACTCACACCTATCGTTGCGCTAATCTGGCAGGCGACGCAGGCTGATTTCTCGCACTGGGATAATCTCATTACTTTTGTGCTGCCTTCGGTGTTGAAAAATACCGGGCTTTTGCTGGCAGGTGTCGCCGTGATCGTGGGGGTGACTGGCGTCGGCAGCGCGTGGGCGGTCACAGCATGGGATTTCCCCGGACGCAAAATACTTAGCTGGGCGTTACTGCTGCCGCTAGCCATGCCGACTTATATTGTGGCCTTTGCCTGGCTTGACCTGCTGCATCCCCTTGGCCCGCTACAAACATTCATTCGTTTTTTGCTGGGCTTCGACAGTCCGCGGCAGTTCCGTTTACCGGATTTACGCTCCCTGCCCGGCGCCATTATTCTGCTCGGCTTAGTGCTGTATCCTTACGTTTATCTGACCACCCGTGCGATGTTCATCAGCCAACCTGCACATTTGCTGGAAGCCGCTCGCACCCTGGGTTGCAGCGCTGCCGGTGTTTTCTTTCGTGTTGCCCTGCCGATGGCTCGCCCGGCGCTGGCTGTCGGTATCAGCCTGGCACTACTGGAAACGCTCAATGATATCGGCGCATCTGAATTTCTTGGCGTACAAACGTTAACCGTCACCGTCTACACCACCTGGATTTCGCGTTCCGATCTTGCCGGTGCCGCGCAAATCGCCTGCATGATGCTGATGTTTATTTTCTGCATTCTGACGCTGGAATTTTATGGTCGCAGAAAACAAGGCCTTAACAGCCGCAGCTTGCGAGAGATTCAACCTACCAGAGTACGCGGCTGGCGTGGATGGCTGCTCAGCTCGGTTATTGCGTTACCGGTTATTCTGGGGTTCCTCGCACCGGTTGTATTTTTAGCCTGGGAAAGCGCAAAGCGTTTAGGTGAAGAAAATCCCCTCTCCCCTTCGTTGCTTTCAGCCTTACAAAATACGCTGTCGCTGGCGGCAGGCACCACTCTGGTGGTGGTTTGCGTCAGTTTACTGGTGGCCTGGAGCGCGAGGCACAGTGCCGCAGATAACACGATGTCGGGCTTTCGTCGCGGCGTAATGCGCCTTGCGTCCTTAGGCTATGCGGTGCCTGGCACCATTCTGGCGATTGGTTTTCTCACTCCGGCAATGGCAGCAGACAAATGGTTGGCAGATTTAATGGATATTCGCGGCTTACCGCTGATGTCCGCCGGTATCTTGCTGGTTATCTGCTGCGCGATGCGCTTCCAGGCCATTGCCATCGGTGCACTGGATTCCGGGCTTGGCCGTATCCCTCTTTCGCTGGAACAAGCGTCGCGTTTGTTGGGGGAAAATGGTGCGGGGACTTTCGTGCGGGTTCACTTCCCGTTGCTGCGCCCCGCGCTGGTTAGCAGCGCATTATTAGTCTTTGCCGACGCGATGAAAGAACTGCCGACAACCTTGCTTTTACGCCCGGTAAACTTCGAGACGCTGGCAACGTTACTCTATGCAGAAGCAGCTCGTGGAACCTATGAAGAAGGGGCCATTGCCGCCTTAATGATTGTTCTCGCAGGCACGCTGCCGGTTATATTGCTGGTGCGTCATCAGATGACTCGCCACGGCTAAAGGAACCACCATGTCAGAAATTGCGTTACGCCTTCAGGATGTGCATGTGGCTTATGACAACGGCCAGCAACCGGTATTGAAAGGATTTTCAATGTCAGTACGTGAGGGGGAGCTTGCTTGCTTATTGGGAGCCTCGGGTTGCGGGAAAACCACGGTGCTGCGTGCCATTGCCGGGTTTGAACGGCTGCAAAGCGGTGAGATCTATGTTTCACAGCATCGCGTTGCCGGGCCAGGTCTTCATCTGCCGCCAGAAAAACGTCATGTCGGCATGGTCTTTCAGGAATATGCGTTATTCCCACACCTGACAGCTCAACAGAATGTCGCGTTTGGCCTGCGCAGGATACCGCGTGAGGAGCAGCAAGCCAGAGTGACGGCGCTGTTAAGACTGGTGGAATTGCATAGCCATGCCAGCCGCTATCCCCACGAACTCTCCGGCGGGCAACAACAGCGCATTGCGTTGGCTCGCGCGCTGGCACCGAATCCAGAGATTCTATTGCTGGATGAGCCCTTTTCCAGTCTGGATAAAAAAACGCGCGAGCGACTCGGCGGCGAGGTGCGCGATATTCTGCGTGAAGCCGGGCAAACGGCACTTCTGGTGACGCACAGTGAGCAAGAAGCGCAATTGATGGCAGATCATATTGGTTATGTGCAACAGGGTGAATATCACAAAATAAAGGTGGACGATTCAAATTACGCGAACATTTAGATTTCAAGTGCAGCAAGTATTACGGTTTCCATTTTCTCCGGGGTGGTGAACGGTGCAAAACGCTTGACCGGTTTGCCGTCGCGTCCGATCAGGAACTTAGTGAAGTTCCACTTGATCCGCCCACCGAGCACACCGGGCAATTCGTTTTTCAGATACCTAAACACCGGGTGCGTAGCAGCGCCGTTGACCTCCACTTTTTCGAATATCGGGAAGCTCACACCATAGTTGATGTGGCAGGTCTGCGCGATTTCGTCGGCGCCGCCGGGTTCCTGCTTACCGAACTGGTTGCAGGGAAAACCAAGCACCACCAGACCCTGTGCAGCGTACTTCTTGTAGAGCGCTTCAAGGCCTGCGTATTGTGGCGTGAAGCCACAATGGCTGGCGGTATTAACCACCAGAACCAGCTTACCCGCATAGTCGGCCATAGAGATGAGCTGGCCATCCAGACTGGTGGCGGTGAGTTGATGAAAGGTGATCATGTCGGGCTCCTCAGAGGGGATTGGCAAAGTCGAACGAAAAGAAAAACAAACCGACGTGCTAAAGGCCTCGCGTCGCGATGAGTAAGATAGAGTCAGTCGCAGCGCCGGTTCAATGAGTCTGCCCGCAAAACCGATGACTATGGGCATCCGGGCACTCTGTAGATCTCAGAAATAACCTGCATGGTTGCGTCTTCGATCATTCCTTCATTACGGCATAAAACCCAGCCGTGATCTGCAACTTCCCGCTCGAACGCCTGGGTACAGGCGACATGATCTTCCAATTTATGAATCACCGTACTACTTAGCCCACGCGGTCGGGCTGCGGCCCTCGCCCATGAAATATCAGGCGCGGTAACCACCCCGACATGCAGGTCTGGCATTCTCACATTTCGTTCAATGTTAAGCTGTAAAATCTCTGCAAATGGAACCATCCGGCGAAACGCGGCTTCCGACGGGTACCAACGATCCATCAAGATAATGCTGTCCGGTGGCTGTTTAGTCAGCACATGCCGGGAAATCCATGCACGGCTATCAGCAAAGCGCTCACAAACCTCCAGCTCCAAATCCCGGGAGGGATTTCTGGCGAGCCTGTTCACGAGGGCCATTGTTTCCCTCCTGTAAGGATCGCTTTTTTTCTCGCAAAGCCGGACCACCTTCTTGTTGTCAGCCCTGAGTACTTTCGTCATGGCCTCCAACAGTGTGGTTTTGCCGACCCCCTTGGGCCCATCCAGAGAAATAAACAACGGACGACTCATTCCTGAAATGACGATTGATACAGGGTTTTTGTAAAGCTCAAATCTGGCAAAAGCATCTTATTTCCTTCAGATGAACAGACACTGATGAACATTCCGGCAAGGGTTCTGACTCACGGGTTGTGACCTGCACGGTGTAGTTTAAGGGATCCGCATAGCAAACGGAAAACATCCCACGTTAAGCCTCACAAATTCATCACCATGCCAATAGCAGCGAGCTTCTGGATAAGTTTTACTTTATATATCGTCCTCTCAGCCAGAACCTTTCAGGTTCAAAACTGTATTTAATCGAAATTTTATGTAAGCTCATGAACTCACGTACTAGTCAGATGGATTGAAGATGAATTTTTTGTCAATTGAAGATGTTAGAAATCGAATCGATCAGATTGATCGCGAACTGGTTAAGATGATCGCGCAACGCAGCGAATGTGTTAAAGCTGCAGCAGCTTTCAAAATTGACCACTCAGCCGTTCGCGCGCCTGACCGCGTCCAACAGGTCATCGACAAGGTATGTCAACAGGCCACTGAAGCAGGACTGCCCGAAGTGATTATCGAAAAGGTCTACCGGACAATGATCGGTGCGTTTATCGATTATGAACTCGAGCAACACGACCAGCTGCGACAGGAAAAACGCTGACATCATGCGCCAACATACCATTCAGCTTATTCCCCTTACTGTAGCGGGTATCGAGGCGGTAAACGCCAACAGCGATATCTCTTTTGGGCGGAATAATCACGACCCGTTCGGCATTGGTTTGATGGACAGCGGCGGGCAAAAATCCCTGTATACCGGTGTGGCTTACCTGCTGTTTATGGCGTGGCAAACGCTTCGGGATAAGACACTTCTATCCGCTGACCGCCCCGGGTTGGCGTTATCTCATCGCGCCTTGATACAGCAGGCTGTGGTTGCCAATCTTCTTAATCCCAAGCTTTCGCTATTTTTCCTCGCATTTCTTCCGCAGTTTATCGCCACCAGGGATGTACACCCCACACAGAGTATGTTGCTTCTTTCTGCAATTTTTGCGGCAATGACTTTTGCTGTGTTTTCTCTGTATGGCATTTTTGCTTCGGCTGTTAGTCATAGTGTATTAGGAAATCACAGGGTGATGACCGGCATTCGTTGGGGTGTAGCGCTGGCCTTTACTGCAGTTGGGATTCGACTGGCGATGGCCGTGCAATAATAAGCATTCATGTTAGATAGCACTGGAAAAAGTGTGCTTATAAGAGCTATTGGATGTCCGATTTTGGCACTAACCGGCCCGCTACGTTGGAAACGTCGGCTCTGAGCGAAGAGCTGACGCTACTCCTGGAAAATAAATACTTATTAGCCATAAAAATGAACAAATAAAAAAGCATCTGCTATAAATATCAGCATGCATTGTGTTTTGAAATCAATGGAAGTGAATGAGATGGCTGATGAAAAAATGCTAATTACTGATAGTAATGAGCTTGAGCAACTTTACGGTGCGGTAGCAAAACCTTCTTTAACGAAGGTGACAGACCATATTCATCCTGCCTACCGCCCCTTTATTGAAGCATCAACATTCGTGGCGCTTGCAACATCGGGACCTGATGGTCTGGATGTATCGCCAAGAGGGGATCCTGCAGGCTTCATTTACATCGAGGATGCTAAAACTTTATTCTTGCCAGACCGCCGGGGTAATAACCGCATTGATAGTCTACGCAATATATTAAATGACAATCGGGTTGCGCTGCTCTTTTTAATTCCCGGCATTGGCGAAACTTTGCGTATAAGTGGGACAGCTGAAATACGTAAAGACCCGGCTTTGCTGGATAAATTCGCAATCAATAATCACCCGCCTAAAACGGTATTGCGCATTTCAGTGGAAAGCGTTTTTTTCCAGTGTAGCCGAGCGATCATTCGCTCAAAACTCTGGGATCCTGCCGCACAAATTGACAGGCAGGCTCTGCCCAGCACAGGAAGTATCCTGAGTATGATTTCACGGTCAGAAATTGATGGTTTGGCTTACGACGAGGCCTTGCCGGAGCGATTGAAAAACACACTTTACTGATTGTAATGTTGGGCGACTACATAACATCAGCATCGATATGCCGAAGCAGCCAGCAATCCCCTGATACCTGATACTCCGGCGAAACGCAGGGAAGGCGGAATGCGAACCTGGATTGACAATCCTTAACGCTCAGGCAATCTTTCATCTGATAGATGAATCCTGTGAACTTCAGAATTGAATTAATTTTTTTCAGCCCTGCTTGCCGGGCAGAGCAGTTATTCACTCAATTTCATATTTCAGACCGCCTTTATTCATCAGCAAACCAGGTTTAATTGCTATGGCTTTTTTATAAGTCGTCATTTCTGCTGTCTGCTCAATGTATTCTTTAAAATGGGGGGTTATACGATGGGCCTGATAAGCTTCTTCGCTGGCGTATATTTCATAGAAATACCAGCGGTTAGGGTTCGCTTTATCGATAGCGGCGTACATGGCCAGAACCCCCTCCTCCAGCTTAATGGACTGTGCCATTTCGGGCAAAACGACATGGCGAAAAGCCTGCCCAAACTCTGATTTCACATCAACGATGACAAAGTTATTTATCGTGTTATCGCTTTGCACAATCTTTTTATCTGCCAGAAATTGCGGGGCCACATCAATTCTACGCTTGACCCGCCTCAAGTGCCTGGCGAATCAACGGTCGCGAAGCACTTTCATCAAGCGACCACGGCTGAGGAAGGCGTTCCGGTTCGCCGTAACTCATGCATCCCAGACACAGTCGTGAGACTTTCAGGCCATTTCGCCCCAGGTTTACATACTGCATAATCATCTCCCTGCCACGTTATTTAATGAAAATTGCGACGTCTGTTATTGCCAGCTTCCCACCATTTTCGGGATGAATTCACGAATCTCATATTCAGCGAGATTGGGGTGATAGGCGTCTTCGCTCAGAATAGCGTCCAGCTCTTCCCGGCTTTCAGTCTGAGCAATAATCACCCCTGCTCTTTCGCGATCGGAATAGGGACCGATGAGAACAAACTTGCCTGCATTGAAATACTGCCGAAACCAACTGACATGGCGTATGAAAAGCGCCTCATGCTGAACAGCCGTAATATCGCCATTCACCGTAATATTGATGAGATACATTTTCCCTCTTCTCCTTTACACAGCCATTTTTAAAGCAAGGGTAGTTTCTTTAATCGCGGTAATCAGACGCGCGGCATGAACTTTTGCCAGTGTTTTCTGTTCCAGGACTTTAGCTTCATCACGCCCTGCATAGCTCATCCCAAAGGTGTAGACCGGATCCTGCCAATCCAGATTGCACAGCAGTGCTGTGGTTTCAAACGGTGTGATGTATTGCTGAATGTCGTGGCCGAACAAACCTTCAGGGGAATACAGGCCCTCTGGTGCTCCGGCGGTAAAGGAAATGATCAGCTTTTTGCCACCCAGTTTTGCAGCAGAACCATGAGCGAAACCATGAACAAAAACCTGATCAATCCATAACTTCATTAAGCCCGGCACTGAATACCAGGAAAAAGGAAACTGCCAGACAATCACATCAGCTTTGAGTAAGGCTTCCTGTTCCTGTGCCACGTTGATGTGGTAGTCAGGATAAAGAGTATCAAGAAAGCGAATTTCGGCCCCGGGCAACGCTTTTGCGACTTCATCCAGGATAGTGGCGTTACCAATGGATTCACTAAGATTCGGATGACCTGAAATAATCAGTACATTTTGCATTTTTGGCTTCTTTAACAGGGGTTTGTTTTACTGTAAGTGAGTATAACCAACCCTGATTCTGTTTTTTAGAGCAGTAATAGGTCATACACTCTTAGCCAATAGCTAATAATCTAACTTTGTTTCCTCTGCTGGATGTCGCCATGAACAATGTCATTTACAACCAAATCCGTATTTTCCAGAGCATCGCCCGTGAAGGCAGCATCACTGCTGCGGCCAGGAAACTTGAGATAACGCCACCTTCGGTCAGCAAAGCGCTAAAACTGCTTGAGCAGCATATTGGTCACCCGCTTTTTGTGCGCACCACCCGGCGCATTGAGCTGACGGATGCCGGGGAACAATTGTTGCAACAGACATCGCGGGCTGTGGCGTCACTGGAAAGTGCGGTGGAAAGCATCAAAGACCTGAATCAGGAACCCTCCGGGCTAGTCAGAATTACGCTGTCACGCTTTGCCTACCTGCTTATCCTGAAGCCCTTTATGGCAGAGTTTTGCCAGAGCTACCCCAGAATACAGCTTGAGATATCCGTTTATGACGGAACAGTAAACATGGTTGATGAACGTTTTGATTTGGGCATTCGTTTTGGCGATATCCTTGAAGAGAGTGTTGTGGCCCGCCCGTTGATGAAACCGTTTCGTGAAGGTTTGTATGCTTCTGCGGCCTATCTCGCGGAACACGGTACACCCAAACTGCCAGCGGACTTGCATCAGCATCAACTCATCGGCTACCGCTTTATTACCAATAACCGCCTCCTCCCTCTGATGCTGGAAGATAAAGGTCAGCAATTAACCGTTGAGATGCCAGGGCAGCTCATCAGCAATGATATTGATGTCATGGCAGATGGCATACGCAGCGGTCTTGGAATTGGCAGATTGTTTGAGCCGGTGTATGAATTGCAACACGATAAAGAGCAGTTTATCCCGGTGATGATGCCTTACTGGAAAACCTATCCACCGGTTTATCTCTACTACTTAAAAAACACCGGCAAGGCAAAACGAGTCAAAGCGCTGATTGATTTTTTAATGATGAAAACCAAAAAATAGCTGACGACATAACCTGTTAAAGGTCCACATCCGTTTGAAGCGCTAAACAGGTATATCGCTGCGTGCGCCGTAGCCGTTAAGGTCAGGAGCAATAACTGGCCGACCACCCGGAGGTCTGTGAAATTTCGGATCCCTCAAAGTACCGGTTAAGCCGTTGATAAATATGACAGGTGCGATGTTACCTCAGTCTTTTGGTGGTTTTGACAGGATAAGAGTTCAAATTTAGTTTATTTATTAGCCAGCTCATGGCAAAGGTGATCCAGTCAAAGGAGCCAAATTTAAGAAGCCCGCTTAGGAAACTCAGCGGGCTTCTTGCTTTTCATGCTCCGGTACTATGCCTTTATGGCTTTGATGCAATCAGTGAGTGTGAAATTTCCGAAGACAGCCACAGATTCCATGCATTAGCATTTAGGTAACTTTATGATTTTTCCATACCATTTCTGAGAAACCCGCTAAGGACCAGACTGCATTTGTTTAACATCAGATATTGAAAACAGTACGGCAACGGCTGTCATCTTCATTCCAGGCATCATTCACTTCGCTTAATGGCCGAATACGAAATGGGACTGAGAAATCACTCAAAGCAGCAGCTTGTAATAGTTCACCAACCGAAGCGACCAGTTCAGCATCGGATACGCTGCCAAGTCCGCTCCCCATCAGGGTCAGTCCTGATGAGCGTAGTAATTTGCTATGTAATGATATTTCTTGTCCACTTAATGAGCCGATCTGCACAAAACGCACCAATCTGGCACCTCCGGCAGCGGCAGACTTCATAATATCAAGCGCACTCTCCCCCCAGAGATAATCCAAAACGACATCAACACCCTGTTCCATGAGTGCCGGGAGTTCATGCGATAATTCATCCAGCGTAAGCGTGATATCAGCCCCCTGAGTACGGAGTTTCGCCAGGACTTCAGTATTACGCCCAGCCGCGATGATTTTCCCCGCGCCCAGGTGACGAGCGATACGCACCGCCAGACCGCCGGAGGTGCCTGTCGCGCCATTGATGAGAACAGTTTCCCCTTTTCGCAGCTGCGCCCTGCGCGTTAATGCTGTCCAGGATGACATTCCGGGATTACCAATGGCGGCTGCCATTGAGAGATCAAGTGTTGCCGGGAGCGGCACAATACTTTTAGGCGTAACCAGGGTCATCTCAGCCATACTGCCAAAAGGGGAGTTCAATGCGAAAAAAAAGACCGGGTCTCCGTTAGTCAGATAACCTGCGCCATCAATTCCGGGTATAAACGGATATTCCATTGCTGAACTGTAGTGTGTTCCTGCGGCCCGCGACTTGGCCAGTTGACTGATTGCAGCGGCTTTAACGTTGACCACTATATGCTGCTCATCTCCCTGAGGGTCCATGAAATCACCGTAAATCGGCGTTTCGCCTTTGCCATTAACAAGTGCTGCTTTCATTAAGTTCACCTTTAGCTCAAGAAATATATGTGTACAATGCACACATTATTCCCACTCCCGGATGCCGTCAATGAAAAGAGTGCAAAATACACATAAACCCGATTATTTTGATGATTTACATGATACGTTGCTGGCTATCGTCGGTGCTTTCAATCGGCCGCAACGTGATGAAATAATGATAAAAAACTCCGGTATTAATATTGACCGTGCATTATTTCCACTGCTGGTCCTGATAGGCCGCTTTGGCCCTATAGGTGTAGGAGAACTCGCTGATCGGGTGGGGCGGGATTATACGACGGTAAGCCGTCAGGTAACTAAACTCGGGCAAATGGGCCTAACCCATCGACAGAGAAATGTTAAAGATAAGCGAATTAACGAAGCGGTCGTTACGCCTGAAGGAAAAATGATGACCGATAAAATCGATCACACGCGAGCACTCATTTATAACGACATCTTCAATAGCTGGCCGGACAATGACCGCGTCGAATTCGAAAGATTATTGAAAAACTTCGTTCATGATTTTAATGCATTGGAATCCATTAAGTCCGTTTGATCCGGACTTATGAATATGCAGGCGAAGTGCGCAATAAACTTAGCCTGCACGTAAACAGCCGTACATGGCAGGGTCCGCTAGTCTACAGCTCCACGCTCCTACCCTCCTCCCAAGGCCTTGTAAAGGGTAATAAGACTGTTTTGCTGCGAAAGTCTGCTCTGAATCAGAGACTGTTGCGCAGAGAATAATGTCCGCTGCGCATCCAGCACATTCAGGTAGTCCGTCGCACCGTTAGCATAGCGATGGCTCATCACCATTCCCAACCCTACCGTGATGTGTTGAGCATGTCTGACTCATTCAAAGGCACTTGCGCGGAACGCCTGCGTCAGCGGCTTCTCTTTGCCTTTGAGAAAATATCAAAGGACAAAAAAATCCAGCAAATGCTGCGCTTGTCTTTGACTGAGGGTTTACGTCTTCCGGAAATTGTTGATCGTCATTATGACGAATTCGTAGAGCCTCTGGCAGGAGCGATAGGCAGCTTAATCTGAAATATGCTGCCCGGTGCTTTGTCAGGGGATAATGCGTGCCGCTCTCAGTTGCGTGAACAGGCTGAAAAACATTTCGTGGGTGGCCTGCATACGGGTAAAGCCTGCCCGACGCAGCTTGCTGCCATCACCAAACATGTCGTAATCCCAACCAAACACAAAATCTGCAAAACTCCCGTCGTTCAGCTGTAAAATGTCAGTTTCCATCAGCCGCTGCCCGGCAAGTTCACGCCATGTCGTGCGGTAGTCCTTAAACAACTGATGAAATGACAGCCGGACCGGCGGTGCGTATTCCAGCTCAAACCAGCGCGCGATATGCGGCCAGAGCTCGCTCCAGCGCCAGATGTCACCGTTATTCACGTTGAAAGCCTGGTTCTCTGCCGCAGGCGAGGTTGCAGCCCACAATGTCGCCTCTGCCAGCAACCCGGCGTCAGTATGATCAACGATGCTATGCCAGGTTTGTTCTGAACCGGGAAAGCGGAGAGGTAAATCCTGAGCCTTACACAGCGACGCATACAGTGCGATGCTCATTGCAAGATTCATGGCATTGCCGGGCACCGCGCTGCCAACCACACCCGGCCTGATTGCATTCCAGTGCCACGTTTTCCCACGCTGAAAATGGCTGAGCCATGTGAGCTGAGCCGCGTTAAATTCTGCACCGGGTATGGCGGGATCGCTTTCACGCGCCGGGGTTTTGAACGGTCCAAGATGTGCGCCATAAACTTTGTATCCTTGCATCAGGCTTACAATCTGGAGGGGTGCCGTTTTCTCAATGTTACTGACCAGATTGCGCAACATGGTGACGTTCGGTTCAACCATTTCTGTCCAGTTCGCGGCGTTCACCCAGGCGCTGTAAAAAATATGGGTGATGCGGCTGAGTGGTTGCAGTGCCTGCGCGCTGTTTTGCGCATCCAGTAAATCGACGTTTACAACCTGAATATTATCAGGGTGAGATAATGCATTGCGGCTCAGCCCGATAACCTCCCACTTATTTTGCAGAAGTGTTTTGACAAGCTGGCTGCCGACAATACCGCTGGCGCCGGCGACCAGCGCGACCTTTTGTTGCTGCGTCTTATTCATGGTGTTTCTCCAGAGAAGGTGACAGATACAGTGTGATATATTATTTTTTTCACACATATCCCATGAAACTAATGGCACTTATAAGCAGAATCATTAAATGAATAATAAGCTCAATGCCATTGCCACCTTTCTGCGCGTAGCACAAGCAGGCTCTTTTTCTGCAGCCGCCCGCCAGAGCGGTATGAAGCAATCTGCGGTCAGTCAGCAGATTGCCGCACTTGAGGAGGAGCTCGGTGTGGTATTGCTGCATCGTACAACGCGTGTGATGGCGCTTACTGAGCAGGGAGAAAGTTACCGGCGTGATATGCAGCTTTTGCTGGAGGCCATGCGGGAAGCAGAAAGGCGTCTGAACCCTGCCGATCACCACTGGCATGGCAGGGTTCATGTGCAGTTGCCGAGCGGGCTGGGCCAGCTCTTTTTACACCATCTGCTGACGCTTCAGAAAATGAACTCAGGATTGCACCTTACGCTTTCACTTGATGACCGCATCGCCGATCTTGTCACTGAAGGGGTGGATGTCGCGCTGCGCTTGACCCGTGAGCCTCCGCAAACGCATGCGGCGCGCGTGCTGGCACGTATTGAAACGGCGCTTTTTGCCGCCCCCGGTTTTAAACCGGTTCATTCTGTGAGTGAGCTGGCGGCACATCCACATGTGCGATTCAGCGGCATCGCGCCGGAGGCACCACTACGGTTAGTTTCTGATAGTGAAACTATCGACATCAAAGTTAATACCGTGTTCCGGGCTAATACCAGTGAAGCGCTGTTACAGGCGATAGAGTCAGGCATGGGTATCGGTGGCATGCAGCTACCGCTCGCGGCCAGGGCTTTGCAAGCCGGTACGCTGGTTCCGGTCTTACCCGCCTACCGGTTACCTGATTGCTTCCTCTATGCGGTCTACCCGGACGCCCGCTTTATCCCGCGGAGGGTCAGAAGCATTATCACTGTAATCGAACAATTACTGCCTGAGATGACGGAGCCTTTACGCATTCTATAATGCTTTTTTCATAAAAATACGGCTCGTGCCTTCCGGTTGACAGTCAATACGCCCAACCCCTTCCCTCCCATCAACATGAACTCCCCCCCACAAACGCTGGCTTCAATTCAGAGAGTGGAAGACCCTCACTGTGGGTAACGCGCTGATTGACGCATTTATTGACCGGGGCTTATGCGATCTGGCAAAGGAATTTGCGTTCCCTTTAACCTGGCTCATAGACATGGTGATGGCGGGACTGCGCGCGGGGGCACCGCTACGCTTTGTTTCTCAATAGACGACGGCAAAGCGTGCATGCAGAAACTTCCTGCGATATCAATATCGTTGTATTACTGTCTGCTGAACTCTACCTCTATTTTATCTGTATCCCCCATCGCGGGGAGTGTCCCGGGATTTACAACGTTCCCGATGGGGGTGTAGCGATATGAAGAGTCAAATGAGGCATAGAATAAAACCAACGTTTGCGTTCCGTACAACATGAGATCACCGGCATGAAGGGTCCCCGGCCGCACCGGGCTGGAAGGCAAGCGATGAGGCAGTTCGGCAAATTTCTCGTTACCATTTAACTCAGTCATTTCGAGTTGCAGAGGTAACATATTAACAAAGGATTTAGCCGCCGGATTGTCGTGAATTCTGACTTCAAATGGTTGACCATTAATGATCATTCTCGCCTTCATGACGTTATCCTTACGCAGTGTGGTGTCGGCATGGCTTGCAAAAGCGCACACCCAAAACAGGCTCGTGAGTAAATATTTCACATGACCTCCGGAAGAGCAGCCACACCCGGCAGGATGTGGCTTTGGCGTTTAACTGAGGTGAGTTTTAAAGAATGACGCCAGCTTGGCGAAAGGGATCAAATCGGTACGGTCGTACAAATCGACATGGCCAGCACCCGGGACGATATACAATTCTTTCGGCTGTCCGGCACGTTTGTAAGCATCTTCGCTGAACTCCTTCGAATGCGCCTGGTCGCCGGTGATGAAAAGCATCGGGCGCGGAGAAATCGTTTCGATATCATTGAACGGATAGAAGTTCATAAACTTCCCTATGCTGCTCAGCATCGGTTTTGTTGTCAGCTCTTCTTTCTCGCCCTGTGGCGTATAACCCCCCCGTGGTGTGCGATAGAAATCGAAGAATTCCCGCTGAACCGCAGAGGTTGAATCATCAAGCTTGTTCACGGTTCCGGGGATATAGGCAATATCGCCGCCTTTAAACTCGACCAGCCGTTGTTCTGTAGCAGACGTAATAAACGCTTTGCGCTGTTCAGGCGTCACGGAATGATTAAGACCATGACGGAACACAGACCCCATGTCATACATGCTGACGGTGGCAATGGCCTTCATTCTCGGGTCAATTTTGGCAGCACTGATAACGAAGCTGCCGCTACCACAGATACCCAGTGCACCAATTCTCTGCGGATCAACATAAGGCTGAGTGCTGAGATAATCGACTGCAGCACTAAAGTCATCCGCATAGATTTCAGGGGAAATCAGATGACCGGGTTTGCCGTCACTCTCCCCCCAGAAGGAAAGATCAATCGCCAGCGTCACGAACCCTTGTTCCGCCAGTTTCTGGGCATATAAATTTGAGCTTTGTTCTTTCACCGCCCCCATCGGATGACCAATGACAATAGCGGGATGCTGCACGTCTTGCTTCATCCCTTTCGGTATAAACAAATTACCGACGACTTTCATTTGATACTGGTTTTTAAAGGTCACTTTTTGCCGGGTGACCTTATCGCTTTGGTAAAAGTTATCGGCTCCGTTAGACATATCGGCTCCTGTCGCAGCAAATGAGCTGATTAACAGCCCTAACATCAGGGTAAATACTTTCATTGATGAATCCTCAGTGGGTTGGATGGATATCTTTACGTGACGTTAATAAAGCCAGGGCAGCCGCGATGACGAGTAAAATGGCACTGATGAGAAAAGTGCTTTGATAGCCACTATGGTCAAAGGCAAAACCCCCGAGAGTGGAGCCCATGGCGATTGACAGTTGCACGATGGCGACCATAAGACCTCCGCCCGCCTCCGCATCTTCCGGCAGGGTTCTGGCAATCCATGTCCACCATCCGGTGGGGGCCGCCGTGGCGATTAATCCCCACAACCCCAGCAACGGCGCAACGATCCATACACTGTTTCCAAAAGCGATCAGCGCCCCGGCGATTGCAGCCATCAGCAAGGGAATGGTGATAAGTGTGGGATAAAAGGCGGTCTTCAAAAACGTGCCAATCACCAGGGTGCCGATAAAGCCTGCCATACCGATGGTCAGCAAAATGAGCGACAGCGTGGTGATATTTACCTGCGTGACTGTCTCAAGGAACGGGCGCAAATAGGTGAATAAGGAAAACTGCCCCATAAAGAACAATCCGCAGGCGGTAAGGCCAGCGGCCACAAGCGGGTTAGCAAAAAGACGAAAAACATTGGCAGTCCTCTTACCGGCCTTCTCCGTGGTCATTGCAGGCAGGCTGAACCACTGCCATATAAAGGCAATGACCGCCACCGGAACGATGCAAAAGAACGCCCCGCGCCAGCCGATGACAGACCCGAGATAACTCCCCAGCGGAGCGGCTATAACGGTTGCCAGCGCGTTACCGCCGTTAAAAATAGCCAGTGCACGGGGAACCCGATGCGCCGGAACCAGGCGAATAGCCGTAGCGGCAGAAAGTGACCAGAATCCTCCAATCGCGATACCAATTAATGCGCGGCCCACCATGTAAATCAGATAACCGGGTGCCAGCGCGATAATTGCACCGGAAACGGCCATCAGCAACGTCATGCTCAGCAGCAATACCTTGCGGTTGAGTGTTCCGGCCAGCGCAGAAATGGAGAGACTGGTCAGTACCGCAAACAGACCGGAAATCGCGATCCCCTGCCCCACGCGTCCCTCACTGACACCTAAATCGGCTGATATCGGCGTCAGCAAGCTCACAGGCATAAATTCCGAAGCGATGAGCGCAAAGACGCATAACGTCATCGCGAAAACCCCGCTCCAGTAAGCGTGCTCTTTTTGACGTTTTGTATGACTCGGCAATGCGGACATAAATAGTAATTCCCAATAATCCAGGGTTATTTGCACACCCGCTGAACGCTATTCGCAGAAATAACGTAAAAAATAAAACGTGAAATAAAGATGAAAAAATAAGAGCGTTAATCTTCCCTCGCGGAATAAGCTCTTGTTGAAAATTTTACACGCGGTGTGCATCATTACTAGCTAATGGATACTGAATGGGCTTATAAGCATTACTTATTAATAAGGCGGGAAGGACTTTATGAAACGCAACCTGAACGATCTTCTTTATTTTATTACGGTTGCCCGTGAAAGCAGCTTCACCCGCGCCGCTGCCAAGCTGGGCGTCACCCAATCCGCACTGAGCCAGGCGATTTCGGCACTTGAAGAGGATATGCAAATTCGCCTGCTGACGCGTACAACCCGTAGCGTATCGCCGACCTCTGCCGGAGAACGGTTGCTACTGACCATAGGCGATCATGTTGATGGCATACTCGCCGAGTTAGACATGCTGACTGAGATGCGTGATAAACCCGCAGGAACTGTTCGCATCACCTGCGGCCCCCATGTTCTGAAAACCATACTGTTGCCCAAATTATCGCCTCTGCTGAAACACTATCCGGATATCAGACTGGAGTTTGACGCTAACCACGGTTTTCGCAACATCGTCGCCGACAGGTTTGACGCGGGCGTCCGTCTGGGTGACACCATCGATAAGGATATGATAGCGATACCGATTAGCCCGAAGTTGCAAATGGCTGCGGTCGCATCGCCTGAGTATTTTGCTACCCATACGATGCCGCAGACGCCACACGACCTTCTCCAGCACAACTGCATTAATATGCGGCAAGCGACGTCAGGGGGACTTTACGTCTGGGAGTTCGACAATGAAGAAGGCCCGGTAAATGTCCGGGTTACCGGGCAACTGACGTTTAATACGACAGCACACATGGTGGACGCGGCATTAGCCGGGCTTGGCATCGCTTTTCTGCCGGAAGAAGAGTTTGAATCACATATTGAGGAGGGGCGCCTGATACGCGTGCTTGAACCGTGGTGCCAGCCATTTCCCGGCTATTACCTGTATTATCCCAGCCGTAAGCAACCCTCACCCGCATTTTCACTGGTCGCTGATGCCTTACGCCACAAGGCATAGAAAAGCCCGCGGGCCTTCAGGCAACGATGAGCGAAGAGATGACCAGGTCTTGTTATGTTAGCCAGTGGCAGGCCGACATATGGCGTCTAAATTTCCATGCCCATGATGTGCAACTTACTTATCTGTGATTCCGTTCTGAATTCAGTATCAGTTATGTGTCGCATGCCTGAAGCTTCATAGAATTTACGAGCGCGATCGTTTTTCTCTCTCACCGAAAGCCACAAAAATTTCTTATCTTGCTTTTGCGCAGCTGTAACGATTTCTTTAAATATCTCTTTTCCAAAGTGTTTACCCGTCGCTTCCGGTGCAAGATAAAGCCGGTCAAGCGATACCCCAGAAATAGCCGTTCCCGGAATCGTATTGATCCACGTGAGTTTGGCAAATCCAACCGGTTTATCGTTTTGCGCAAGAAACCAGCAAACTTTTGGATCCCTTAGTCCGTCATTGAGTGCGGACAAAGAGAATTCACTTTCCAGATACGTATTCATTTCGCGCTCTGACAACCACATATGTCTGAAGTGCGCCGGATATATATTGAAAGCCAGGCTGCGCAACAGGCTGGCATCTACCGGGTGGGCGATTCGTGTATTTATATTCATGCAGAAACCTTAAACCAGCAATAAATTGGAATGACTTAACATATCAAACTTACTTTAATAACGGTCGAACTCTTCAGCAAGGGTATTCATCACTGCCCTGACTCTTGCAGTGTGCGACAGATCCTGATGCATAACCAGCCAGACCTCATAAGGGCTTTTACGCGTTCTTTCTGGCCACAGGCGGATAAGTTCCGGGTACATTTTCGCAAGATAATCTGGCAGCTCACCCAGGGCCAGCCCTGCGCGAATAAACGTTGCTAACATCATGCTGGAGTCCAGCTCTGCCACTACGCGCCCTTTATGTCTCGGTTCTCCTGCCAGCAGTCCATCCTGAGAGCGCGTAATGCCTGACTGGTAAAGCGCGATACGGTGCCCGTCAAAGCCTTTGCCGGGTTCTGGTATGCCAAACCTGTCAATATACTTATGCGTCGCAAAAAGTCCCACCTCCCTGGAGGCCAGTTTACGGGTAATCAAATCCGGCTGTTCTGGCCGAATGGTGCGTACCGCTATATCCGCTTCGCGTCGGCCGATATCCAGCAGGCGTGTGGTGGTGGTCAGATTTACCCGAATATTGGGAAAGTTATGCTGTACGCGCTCGATTGCCGGTAAAACAAAATCAATGGCCAGCGAGTCAGTGGCAGTCACATGCACTTCTCCTTCAAGCCGGTCATCATCCCCGGAGCCGCGACGTTCAAAGCTGACCGTCAGGCGTTCAATCTCTTCTGCAAGTGAGAGTATTTTTCGCCCGCCAGCGGTCAGAACCCAGCCCTGACGGCTTTTTAAAAATAGTTTACTCCCCAATAATTTTTCAAGCGTATTGAGTCTGCGGCCTACGGTAGTCTGATCAACTGAAAGCTGCTCAGCCGCGCTGCGTAAAGTACCTGCGCGGTATACCGCCAGGAAAATCCGGACATCATCCCAGTTCATCGTTCCTCATGCTGCATTTTTGCAGGTATTGCCTGCATGATAATGCATTTAAGCAGGATGAAACAGCCGTTAAGCTACGCAATTCTTCTGCTGATAACCCTTTTCAACACCGGGAATTTTATGCCTCGACTCTCTTTTATTATTACCGTTGCTATGCTGAGCGCGTTCGGTCTCATCGCGTCCGATATTTATCTTCCGGCGATGCCAGATATGGCACGCGAATTTGCGGTGGATCCATCGCAGATATCTCAGACCATTTCAGCCTATTTACTGGCACTGGCCATATGTCAGCTTTTTTACGGTCCGCTTGCAGATCGCCTTGGGCGAAAACCCGTACTGCTCGCTGGCATTGCGATTTACATTGGCGGATCGCTGGGATGTGCCGTTGCTGAAAGCTATTCTTCTTTTCTGCTCTTTCGCCTGCTGCAAGGGGCAGGTGCAGCGGCTGGTCTCGTCATTGGTCGCACGCTGATCGCGGATACCTGTAATAAAGCCATTTCTGCCAGGGTCTACTCGGTCATCTATCCGCTGGTCTCATTGTCACCTGCAATAGCACCGATGATAGGGGGACATCTCGCCGCCACATTTGGGTGGCATACGGATTTCATTTTCGTCGCCATTTTCGGCATGGCTACCATGCTGATGATCATTTTCATGCGCGAGACGCGACCTGAAAATATCTCTGCTCCGGCCTCGCCGTTTTCAGGATTTAGGGTAATTTGCAGCGATACGGGGTTCCGGCGTTATACGCTTATCGTCTGTTGCATCTACAGTGCATGGTTTATTTATCTGACTCAGTCTCCTTTTTTATTTGCGCAGCTCGGGATGAGTGAGGAGACGCGAGGATGGCTCTATATTCCCTTAACGGCAGGTATTATCAGTGCCAATGTGTTAACGAAACGGCTTTTAAACTTCTGGCAATATGATCGCATTGTTACTGCCGGCATCATGTGTTTTGTGCTGGGTGGTCTGGCTTATGCCACAGTAATGTTTACGGCAGAAAAAGGGATTTTATCTATTTTGCTTCCTATGTGCCTGGTCAGTCTGGCAAACGGCTCCAGCCTTTCACTGGCAATATCCGGGGCAATCAGCAGCGGGCAGGGTCATGCCGCCACGGCCTCCGGAATGATTGGTTTTATGCAGATAGGCAGCGCGGCTG
Organism: Rahnella sp. CJA17(1/100); assembly: GCF_963881615.1. Taxonomy (NCBI): domain Bacteria; kingdom Pseudomonadati; phylum Pseudomonadota; class Gammaproteobacteria; order Enterobacterales; family Yersiniaceae; genus Rahnella; species Rahnella sp. CJA17(1/100). The sequence goes on from NZ_CAWOJA010000064.1 coordinate 47,630, forward strand.
TTTTTGCCAACTTCATAAGTGCAGAGTTTGGTTTCAGCCAGCCGGTACTGGGCTCTTCAGTTTTATTGCTGGCTCTCACCGCACTTGTGGCCTGCCGTAAACAGCGTATCCGGCGCCATCATATTCAATCCTCTCGTTGAGCCGCTGACCTGCCTGACCGGCTGTGAAAGTTGTAATGTTTATTTCTGTCTCGAAATAAGAGTAATTAATCAAAGTTTAAAATAGCGCATTATTTTCACTATTAATGAATTTCTTCAGGATTAACAAATAACAGGTCATCAACGATGCAATTGTCTTCCCGCAAATACATATCCCGGAGTTTTATATAAATAATGTATAAATAATGGCACAACACTCATTGAGTGCATGCCTTTTTTGATCATGCCAATATTCTCACGACTTCAAACGTCAAACAGTATTAACATCTATTTAATTAAAGGATATTTGCATGACAAATTTAAATTATAAACCGACAATCTGGACACGTGCTGATGCTCTGAAGGTCAACGAAAATGACCCGACCACCACACAGCCTGTTGTTAGCGCCGATTTTCCGGTTATGAGTGATGAAGTATTCATTTGGGATACGATGCCGCTTCGGTCATTAGACGGCACGGTGGTTTCTGTCGACGGATGGTCCGTTATTTTCACGCTGACAGCGCAGCGTAATAACAATAATTCAGAATATCTCGATGCAGACGGAAATTATGATATTACCAGTGACTGGAATAATCGCCACGGGCGCGCCAAAATTTGTTACTGGTATTCCCGTACGGGTAAGGATTGGATTTTTGGTGGCCGTGTGATGGCTGAAGGTGTTTCCCCTACGACCCGCGAATGGGCAGGGACGCCAATTTTGCTCAATGAAGACGGCGATATTGATCTTTATTATACCTGTGTCACGCCAGGTGCGACCATTGCAAAAGTGAGAGGCAAAGTGCTGACCTCAGAAGAAGGCGTAACACTGGCCGGTTTCAACGAGGTTAAATCATTATTTTCAGCCGACGGTGTGTATTACCAGACTGAAAGCCAGAATCCATACTGGAACTTCAGGGATCCAAGCCCGTTTATCGATCCTCATGACGGTAAACTCTACATGGTGTTTGAAGGTAACGTGGCGGGTGAGCGGGGTTCTCACGTCATTGGCAAACAGGAAATGGGTACCCTTCCGCCGGACCATCGTGATGTGGGCAATGCAAGATACCAGGCGGGCTGTATTGGTATGGCCGTCGCCAAAGATCTTTCAGGAGATGAATGGGAAATTCTCCCTCCTCTGGTGACCGCTGTCGGCGTCAATGATCAAACCGAACGCCCTCATTTTGTCTTCCAGGATGGAAAATATTACCTGTTCACGATCAGTCATAAGTTTACCTATGCGGAGGGTCTGACGGGGCCTGATGGTGTGTACGGTTTCCTGAGTGATCGCCTTACCGGCCCTTATTCTCCGATGAACGGCTCCGGTTTGGTATTAGGTAATCCACCTTCTCAGCCCTTCCAGACTTACTCGCACTGCGTAATGCCCAATGGCCTGGTGACATCTTTTATTGATAACGTTCCGACCACCGACGGTAATTATCGTATTGGCGGGACAGAGGCTCCTACTGTAAAAATTGTCCTTACCGGAAACCGTTCATTTGTAGAACGCGTGTTTGATTATGGGTATATCCCGCCGATGAAGAATATTATTTTAAATTAATGAGGTGATCTGCCTTTCCGCATAGGCTTTGCGGAAAGGCAGTGCAACTGGATTAAAACGGCCCCGGCCCCCCGCTGGCTGAACGATTAAAGATTTATATTGATTCCAAAATCCCTGCCAATACATCTCCCGGCCTTTCAAGCACGGCCAGGTGAGTTCTGGCATTCTCCAAACGTTTCACCTCAAAAAAATCATGCGCCATAGCGAAACGCTGCTGTAAAGCAAGGTATTCGTCGTTTCTGTCGAGGGAATAGATATGAGTAGCCTTCGGTGGGTTTTTGAGTTTTTGGAGGCGCTGGAGCGGCGAACCGTATGTCTGATAGGCATCGGCGATCACCTGCCCTGCAAGTCGCCACAACGGGTAGCTGGATTCAGACATTTCGGTTTTGAAATGATGGATCATGGTGGGTGACTCGCTTCCTGCCAGCCAAAATTCGTACAGCTGGTTCCGTGCAGACTGCCAGCGATCTTCATGCTGCATCTCGTTGATTGAAGTGAAAAACGCCGTTGCAGGCTGATTCATGATCCAGTCAAGGAATATCACCGCAGGCACACGTTCTTTCAAACTTTCAGCCAAATCAACCGCTATCCAGCTGGCATGTGCAACGGAAACCGGTACTACGCGGGTCAGACCGAGATGGTCAATGAGTGTCAAAGCGTCTGTTAATAACGCCGCACCGTCAAAATCCTTGCCATCGGTCGATGATTTTCCATGACCACGCCAGTCAATAATAACAACACGGAAAAAAGCAGCGGCCAGTTCAGAGAAGTCATTGAAGACAGTTTTTGGCTGGCACCAGCCTGGCATAAGGAACAGCGTTATGTCACCCGTACCGATATCCTGATAATCGATATCGCCATGCTCTGTATGCAAAATAGGCATGTTTTCGCCCCGTAGTGAAGTGAGTGGATAACTAACCTATCCGATCCCCCACCAATTAAACAAGAATTTACTTGTTTAATTGGCGCTAATGTCTTATCTCCCGAGAGATCGCTAACTGACCTTTTGATTAACGCGATTATTTTCGAACTGCATAATAAGACTCAGCGCAGCGGGCAAAACAGTCAGCGTGACGAAAGTGGCAACGATCAGCCCGCCGATAATCGCATAGGCCATCGGCCCCCAGAAAACCTGCTCAGCAATCGGGATCATTCCCAGTATGGCAGCGCACGCCGTGAGCAATATGGGCCGGGAACGGTGTTGTGCCGCCGCTTTGATGGCTTCATCGCGGTCAAGCCCCTCCCTGACGTTATTGTCCACTTCACTGATGAGGATCACCGCATTGCGGATAATCATGCCTGCTAATGCGATGATACCGAGCAACGCAACAAATCCCATCGGCGTACCCGTCGGCAACATCGCCAGCACAATGCCAATCAGTCCGAATGGCGCCATGAACAACGCGAGAAGCATGCGGGAGAAGCGCTGCAACTGGACCATCAGCAGGATCAGCATAACAAACAGTGTGACCGGCAACACCGCGAACACCGAGCTGTTGCCTTTGTCCGACTCGTCTACCACACCGCCCTCCTCTATCGTATATTCCGGCGGTAAGCTTGCCCTGATACGTGAGACCAAAGGAGAGAGTTGCTGAGAAACAGCCTCTGCCCGCAGACCTGCAGCTAAATCCGTCTGTACCGTGATAAACGGCAGGCGCTGCCGACGCCAGATAACCGGGTCATCAACTCCCCAGACCGGCGTCGCCACCTGACTCAGGGGGATTTTCTGCCCGCTTGCCGTGGTGATCATCAGCCCGGACAGCGTGGTCAAATCCTGACGTTCGCGCTTATTCCCGCGCAGAACAACGTCAATCAGCCGGTTTTTATCCCTGACGGTGGTGACAACGCTGCCAGACCAGACAGTGTTGAGCAACGTGGCGAGACTTTCGGAAGACACACCCGCCGCTCGTGCTGCGGTCTGATTCACCTGTAACGTGATGACCCGCTCAGGTTCACCGGCGGTCAGATTAACTTCGCGGGTCCGGGGACTGTTTCCGAGAACGCTGGCGAGGTGTTGCGCAATCTGCCTGACCTTCGCATAATCCGGTCCGCTGACGCGATATTTTACCGGCCAGCCGACCGGCGGCCCCAGTTCCAGCGGCGAAACGCGCGTCGTGATATCACTGAAATCCCGGGCCAAAATAGTGTCCAGTTGCGCACGTAACTTATCCCTGTCCTCCAGACTTTTGGCGACAACAACCAGTTGTGCCGTATTCTCATCATTCAGTAATACATCCATGGGCAGGTAAAACCGCACCGCGCCTGACCCCACGTAGGTAGAAAAATGATCTACATTCGGATTGTCTTTCAGGGCGTGCTCCAGCCTCTCCGCCCGGCGTGCCGTGTCGCTTTGCGAAGCGTTACCGGGAAGCGTAAGGCTGACCAGCAGTTCCGGGCGATCGGACGCCGGGAAAAATTCGCCCTGCATAAACGTGGTCGCATAAGCGGCAAGCCCTAACAAAAGGCAGGCGAAACTGAGAGTCGCCACGCGTCTTTGCAAAACCTGATTCAGCAGACGCTGATAGAAACGCATCAGTCTGCCCTGTTTTTCAGCGTGTGATGCCAGTTTCTCAGGTAACAGCCAGGTTCCGATCAGCGGTGAAAACAGAATGGCCACTACCCAGGAACATAAAAGCGCAATCAGCACCACGGCGAAGAGAGAATAGCAATACTCTCCCGCACTTGAGGCGGCAAAGCCTACCGGAATAAAGCCCGCTATCATCACCAGTGTGCCGGTCAGCATCGGGAAGGCGGTGGTTTCAAATGCGTAAGTCGCCGCCCGCCATTTAGAATCACCGGCCTCAATACGGGAGACCATCGCCTCGACGGTGATCATGGCATCGTCCACCAGCAAACCCAGGGCGATGATTAACGCCCCCAGCGAAATACGTTGTAACCCGATGCCGGCGAGCATCATGCCGATAAACGTCATCGCCAGCACGATGGGGATCGCCGCAGCCACCACCAGCCCGGCACGGGTGCCTAATGAGACGAAGGACACCGCCAGCACAATAACCACCGCTTCAATCAATACACGGATAAAGCCGCTTACCGCCTGCGATACTACGGCCGACTGATCCGCGACTTTAACCATCTCAATGCCGTGCGGGAGCTGTGCGCTAATCACGGCCATCCGGTCACTCAGCGCCTTGCCAAAAGAAAGCATGTTGCCTGTAGAAGCCATGGAAATGGCGAGACCGATCGCGGGCTGACCGTTGACCCGAAATGCCGGTGACGGGGGCTCGGCATCCTGGCGGCTAATGGTCGCGATATCCGTCAGCGGAATGTAGCGCCCGGCAATATGCAGCGTCACGGCGCGTAAACTTTGCTCTGACGTCAGGGCGCCGCTCACACGCAAGGCAATGTTTTCACGATCGCTTCGCAAGACGCCCGAAGGTTCTACCGCATTTTGCGCCTTCAGTGCATCGGTGATTTGCTGGAGATCCAGCCCCATTCCCGCCAGTTGTGCCGGTGAAAATGCGAGAACAATATTCTCCTCCTGCACGCCCAGCAGGCTGGCTTTTCCCATATCCGGCAGCGACATCAGACTGCGGCTGATATCATCGACCTTGTCACGAAGCTCACGCGGCGTGAAACCTTCCGCAGTAAAGCCATAAATGGTGCCGAACGTGTCATCAAATTCGTCATCCACCGAGGGACCCTGCACACCCGCTGGCAGTGACGGCGCGATATCCTGCATCTTTTTGCGCACCTGATACCAGATACCCGCCACCTCTGAAGGGGGCGTGTTATCGCGAAGATTCACAAAAATAACCGATTGCCCGGCACGCGTTTCGCTTTGCACAAAATCAAGATAAGGCGTTTCCTGCAGTTTTTTCTCCAGCGTATCGGTAACCAGATTAACCGTATCCTCCACGCTCGCCCCCGGCCAGCTCGCGGACACCACGGCAGTTTTAATGGTAAACGCCGGATCTTCATTACGGGGGAGTTGCTCATAGCTGATGACACCCGCCGCCATTAACAGCAGCATAAAAAAGGCAATCAGTGACTGATGATTCAGCGCCCAGGCTGAAAGATTGAAGGCCCCGACCGGGGAAGACGGTTTCATTCGCTGTCCTCCCCGGGCATGACTTTTTCACCTTCACGAAGTTTACTCACACCGGCAATGACCACCCTTTCGCCAGGCTGTACACCGGCAGACAGGAATATTTCAGAGGTACTGTAACGCCCGATAACCACGGGCCGTAAATGCAGCGTCAGCGTTTTCTCATCAACAACAAAAACCGCCGGTTTATCACCGGATCGGGTCAGCGCAGAAGCAGGCAATGCAATCAGACGCGGACCTGACGCGTTAAGTGTCAGTTGAACACTGGCACCGAGTGCCATGGCCGGTGGCGGGTTATCGAGGGTAATGCGGAGGCGCCAGGTGCGGGTTTGCGGGTCGGCCTGCGGGCTGACGTCGCGGAAATGCCCCTGCGCAACCACGGAAGGGGCAGAAAGTAACGATATAGTAAACAGGCTGTCAGCTTGCTGAGGAACAGACTGGGGATCGGCCACATCAAATACGGCATCACGCAGGCTGCCACTGGCCAGGGTGATCACCGACTGTCCGGCACTGACCACTTGTCCTGCCGACGCACTGACCTGGGTAATCACGCCGTCAGCCGGAGCCGTGAGTTTTGTCCAGGACACGTTTTCCTGCGCATTTTTGAGCGCATCTTCACTGCTCTGACGCTTCGCGCGGGCAGCCTGCCAGTCAGCTTGCGCACTATCAAGCTGCGAGCGTGCGATAGCCCCGGAAGGCATCAGTAACTGCATACGCCTGAGACTGAGCGCCGCAACCTGCTCTGCCGCGCGGGCACTGTTCAGATCGGCCTGCGCACTGCTGAACTGGTTGCGGCTGGTCTCGCTTTCTTGGGTAGCGAGAACCTGACCGGCGATCACACGATCCCCCACCTCAGCCTGCCGCGTCAGAATACGCCCGTCCAGCCGGAACCCGAGCGTCACCTCTTCATGGGCGCGTATTTCACCCGTTTGAATCAGGGAACTCAAAGCAACAGGAGGCGGTGCGGAAATGGTGCGCACCGGCCTGACAGAGGGCGCTTGTTTATGGGCTTTGTCACCACAACCAGTCAGCACAATGGCAACGATGATCAGACAGGCGGCGGGAATGAAGGGAAGCATCCGACCGGTGGCGGATAAATGGCGAACGGCGTGACGCGCATAATCGGTGAAGGTAACAGCCATGACAGTCTTCCTGAATTGAGATGTCGCTATTCAATCCAATCACTGTCCAGATTCCCGTAATATTTCATCAAGAAACCGTCAAGATGCGCACTTTTTTGCAAGATGGCTGACCGGCGCAGTGACAGCGGACGTGCAGCATGTAAATCAACATCGGCAACGTCCACCGCATCGTCGTCTTCAATAATCAGCATCTGCCTGGTCTCCATACAGGTCATCTTGACGGTTTCTTCATAATTCCCCGACAGTTTATTGACACTGCCTCTTCATACTTCGGGTTTCAGACGCGGCTGCAATCCGCTACGAACCAACGTTTAGGTGATGAGGAATCACAATGACATCCAGAAAACTAATGCTGCAGATGACCTGTTTCAGCCTGTCCGCCACAGTGCTGCAGGCAATGGCCGACACCACGCCGTCTGCGCCGACGTTTACCGTCGGCATGGGCGCACAAAGCGCGCCGCGCTACAGCGGTTCGGATCAGCGCCACTGGCTGGTCGGGCCGGTCATTCAGGCGCGCGATGGCGCCTTTTTCTTCGATTCGCTCAAAGGCGTGGGTTATGACCTGCAGGCGGATAACGGCCTGTATCTGGAACATACGCTGGGATACAGCCTCGGGCGGACAGACAGAGATTCCACCTGGCGGGATGGCTCGAATAAGCTCAAAGGCATGGGGAATATCGATGCGACCATGAATACCGCGCTCGCGGTGGGCTGGTCTGCAACGCCGTGGCTCTCTTTTGAAGGCAAAGCCACCCTGCCACTGACGGACGGGCAAGGTGTGCATTATCAGACTTCCGTCACGGTACTGCCGCTGCAAAACGACACTGACACTGTTGCACTTCAGTCGGCAGCGCTCTTTGGCGACCGGCGCTATATGAATACCTTTTATGGGGTGAGCCGCGAACAAAGCGACCGCACTGACTTCGCGCCTTATCAGTCGGCCGGGGGTTTCTATGGCGTGGACAGCAGCCTGACCTGGAGCCATCAGTTCACGTCCCACTGGGGCGGCGTTATCAGTGCCGATTACACCTGGCTGGACGACAAAGCCGGTAACAGCCCGATTGTCGTTAAGCGTGGCGGCACGACTTACAATTTGGGTGTGCTTTATACCTTCTGATGCAATGAACATGAACCTATGAAAAGTCGTCCCGAACGGCGACTTTTTCATAGGCCCAAAAACACAAAGTCACAACCTTTCTGATAATAAAGGCAGAACACATGAAAGGAGATATCGCAACGCTGGTTTCAATTATTTTGTTTTATATTTTCTCATACTATTGCGTCTTTTTGACGTTATCTCCTCCGCAATTCGGCGGTCATTTCCGGCATATTCTGGATGTCCTCTTAAACTGAAAAAATATATGTGTGATCACAGAAAAATAAGCACACATTCCCGGGCTGGCGCTGTTTAGAAAAGATATTTAAAGCGCACACGGGCACCATAACGGTCATCCGTATTACCGGTTTTTACCGACGGCGATTCCAGCCAGGAGGCATAAGCCCCAAGATAAATATTGAAGTCAGGCATATCCATGATATCAGGCAGGTGCCATGAGGAATGGATGGTGTGAATGTCATATTTCCCCGGCGCCAGAATCGCGCAGTCGCTGTCACAGTCACTGGCTACCCCGGCCATATTGAACTTGTCGATATTGTTGTGCGCATAGATGTAACCCAGTTCCACGCGGTGCCATAAGGCATTTATGCCTGCGCTGAAATCTTTTTCGTCAGCGGCGTCGAGATAAGCCGTACTCAGGTTAACAACCGCACCGTCTTCTGCATCGGTTTTAAGCGTGTTCCAGCTCATCGTCATGCCGTAACCGGTCCGGCCCGACTGGTCTACCCAAACACCCCGAGTATCCTGATATCCATAGGCATTGTTCACCAGGTTGCTTTCGACAGCGGCGGCAACCGACCACGCGCCGGATTGCCAGGCCACGACCGGGCGGGCATAAACCACATTTTTACGGTTATCTAACGCATTGCCGTGATAGTTATTGTCGACAAATAGCGAACTGCCATCCTCTATAAGCGTGTTGAGTTCGAAATACCAGTTATCGAGTGTCTTACTGAGCAGGAAATTGCCACCGCTGCTGCTGCGCCCGCGCCCCTCTTTCATCATGTAGATATAACCGTAACCGTCACTGTAGAGATCGTTGGCGGTATTACCGGAATACTCAATGAACGTATCCTGGTTCAGCGGGAACATATCCCAGGCCTCGAAGCGACCTATTTTAATTTTCCAGTCATCCTGCTGACCAAAGAAAAATGCCGCATCGTCGAGATTCATTTTTCCGTTTATATCAGCCAGTGGCTGAACAGTGAATCCGGCATATTTTCCATTAACCCCGTTTCGCAGACCATCAAACCCCAGAAGAATACGACCATTCATATCCCAGCGTTCTTTATCTCCGGGTGCCCAGTTTTTATTTGTACTGGTTTTTACCGACGTCAGGCTGCCCGTGCGGCTGGCACCGTCCATATTAAATTCAACGTCCCCGTAAAATTTAATATTACTATTCCCGGTGAGCTGAATAGCGGGAGTCGCGGGAACTGCGGGCGTATTGTTTACCACGGAGGCTAATTGCTTCTCCTGCCTGAGGGCGCGAATTTCTGCCTCCGCACCCGCAGCGCGTTGCTCGGTGACTTTCAGCCGCTGCTCCATTTGTTCCAGCCGTTGTTCGAGGGAAAGCGTATCCTGTGCATTGGCTACTGAGGTACATACAGACGTCAACATACATCCGACCCAGATTTTATTCATCGGAAAAGACCTTCTTATTATTTATATTAGTGTGTCATTTTTTGTATAAATACAGCCCGAAGATAAACGCAGTAATAACCCGCCCATCATCAAAGACGGGTTATTCGCGACGCTGAACAGAATTTATTCCAGCTGCCAGGCTCCGGCATCGGATAATGTTGCCGTTCCATGCCAGGCAAATAAATTTAATTCGCGGCGACCGGCATCAGGATATATCCGGCTACTGAGGCAGGCCTGGCCGTCATTAACAAATACCTCGACGGATGAGCTGTCGATAAACACACGTAAAGCCAGAGGAGCGCCGGGCACCAACGGTACGCTGCGCGTGCCACATAATCCGTACTGCGGGTAGCGGCGCTCCAGCACCAGACGCTGCATCTGGGTATCAACATAGACACGCAAACCGTCCCCCAGGCTAAGTCCATACTGCTCCGCATCACTGCGTGCGCCATCCCAGTGAAGCGCAACTTCCATCGACTCCCCTTTTTCCGCCATCAGGATCTGCTGATTTTTCAAGGTACTGACAGGCCACGGGAACCAGGCCTGACGCAGTGCTTCCACCTCTTTCGCGGGACGCATCTGCAGACGATTGTTCTCATCAAGACTCAGCTCACGCGGCAGAGACAGCATCCCGGCCCAGCCGTCCTGTTGCTCCGGCATCGGCGACTCCCACATAGCCAGCCAGCCAATCACGATGCGGCGGCCATCCGGCGTCAGGAAACTCTGCGGGGCATAGAAGTCATGCCCGTGATCCATTTCAACAAATTCTCCAGCACGGACAAACGGCTCGCCGGGCTGCCAGTCCCCCACCAGATAACCGCTCTGGAACAGATTACGGTTCTCAAAACCCTGCGCGGCTATCCCCTGCGGAGAAAACATCAGGACGCGTTTACCATTAAGGGTAAAGAAATCAGGGCACTCCCACATAAAGCCCATACCGGCCTCTGCCTCATCCAGGATCCCTTCATCCTGCCACTGACGCAGGTCGGCTGAACGATACAACCGTATTTGCCCGGTATCGCCAACGCGCGCACCGACGACCATGTACCAGCTATCCCCTTCGCGCCAGACCTTAGGGTCGCGGAAATGATGCAAGTCCGGCGGGGTATCGATAATGATCCCCTCACGTTTAAAGTGAATACCATCGCCACTGGTTGCCAGGCACTGCACCTGATAAAGGTTTTCGTCATTACCGGCGTCGCCGTGAAATTTATGTCCGGTGTAAATCAGCGCCAGGGTATCGCCATCCACCACCGCCGAACCCGAAAAACAGCCGTCTTTGTCTTCAGGTCCTTCCGGGGCCAGTGCAACGGGCAAGTGTTCCCAGTGAAGCAAATCTTTGCTCCGCGCATGTCCCCAGTGCATCGGTCCCCACTGGGTGGAATACGGATGATGCTGATAAAAGGCGTGATACCAACCCTCAAACCAGATCAGGCCATTCGGATCGTTAATCCAGCCAGCCCTCGCGGCCAGGTGATAGCGCGGGTACCAGCGCAGATTTACCCTCCCGTGCTTAGCCTGAAGTTCCTGTTCAGCATGAGCAATTGTATACGTCATCGTTTTCTCTCTTTTCAATCAGATAGTAGAAAGTTGCGGTATCTGCGGATCCCTCGAAGGCTTACCGGAGCGCAACAAGAAAATAGAAATAAAGGTGATACAGAACACCATCAGCCCCATAACCAGGTAGGACTGGGCAAATCCATATTTTTCGTAGCTGTAGCCGGCGAGAGGGGACAACACGGTGGCTATCACTGAGCTCGTACAGGCAAAGCCCACCAGATAGAGCGTGGATGAGAGTCGTTTATCGAAGTTAAGACTGTTGTATTTGAAGATAGCGATTAACAGTACCGGGAGTTCAACGGCATGCAGCAGCTTAGTAATGGAGATAAGCAGCGGGCCTTCCACTAAACCGGAAGCGACCATGCGCATCGCCATCACCATTCCGGCGAAAATCAGACCATTTTTGGCACCGATACGATTGACCAGCCACGGCGCACAGAACATGCCTGCGGCCTCCAGGAACACCTGAAACGAATTAAGATAACCGTACATGGCATTCCCTTCATGTTGCGTCGGGAACTGTGAGGAAAAATAGACCGGGAACTGCTGATCGTAGACGCCATAAATACAGGTGCCGACCACAAAGAATACCAGAGCCCAGAAACGCGGCAGGGTCAGCAGGCGTAATGCGTCCTCAAGGGTGACTTTGCCGCCTGACACGGCTTCCTGCATCGCGTGCGGTGCCGAGGAGACGCGTAACCGCATCAAAAGCATAAAGAAGATCAGACCAGAACAACTGGCGACCGCGAAGTTCAGTTTCGGGTTGATATTAAACAGTAACCCGGCGAAAAACGTGGCGACAGCCCAACCCAGCGATCCCCACATTCTTGCTTTTCCGAATTCAAACTGGCTCTGGCGGGCAACACGCTCGGTGTAGGATTCAAGTACACCGATACCGCCATTGAAGGTCAGGCCGATATAGATCCCGCCAAAAAAACTGCCCAGAAAGACATTAATTTTCAGAAGATGTCCAAACAGCAGATAGGCCGGACCGGAAAAGATCAACAATGCCGTGATAAACCAGAGCAGGTTCTTACGCAGACCGAGTTTATCCTGAATAAAACCATAACAAATTTGCACAAACAGCGTGGAAAGCGACATCACGGAAAAAATGATCCCGGTGTCCCCTGCTTTCAGACCCACTTCCTGATGTAGCCAGATCGAGAGCAACGACCCTGTAGAGGACCAGGTCACAAAGAAAAAGAACAATAAAGCGCTGAGTATCAGATAACTGTGAGAATGACGGGTTTTCATCATGGCAATCTCATGCTGAGGTGGAGCGCAAATGATAACGTTAACATAAAATAAAACGCATGCCGTTTTACGGCGATTCTAGATGTTAATCACAAAAGTTAACGTTAACATTACCAGTGTGAGATCATGATCAACTTTTCGGGTTTACAGCGAACGACACACGCAGTCCAAAATCACGTATGATCCTTTTACATCAGCAAGTTAGTTTTATAGCCTGTCGCGTAGTGACAAGTTTGGAGCGAGAAGAATGGCATCCCTGAAAGATGTGGCAAAACTGGCAAACGTATCGCTGATGACGGTTTCCAGGGCATTAAACTCCCCGGAACGCCTGAAGCCGGAGACCCTGGCTCGCGTACAGTCCGCTATCGACGCCACTAATTACGTGCCCGATTTATCGGCAAAAAAAATACGTGGCGCTCACGCGATTGCAAAAACCATCGGTGTGCTGGCACTTGATACTGTGACCACCCCCTTTTCAGTGGAAATCACACTCTCCATCGAAGAAACCGCACGTGCGCATGGCTGGAACAGCTTTGTGGTTAACATGTTTTCCGATGACAGCCCGGAAAAAATCGTTGATCTGCTTCTCTCACATCGCCCGGATGGCATTATCTATACCACCATGGGATTGCGGCAGGTACCGCTGCCCGGAAAGTTGTTAAACCTTCCCTGTGTGCTGGCCAACTGTGAAAGCCTGCATCAGCAGGTAGCGAGTTATATCCCCGATGATGAACATGGACAGTATGTTGCGGTGCGGGCACTTTTATCTGCAGGCTATCGTCGCCCGCTCTGCTTACATTTGCCTGCCAACCATCTTGCGACTGTCAGACGCCGCAAAGGGCTGGAGCAGGCATGCACGCAAGCCGGTATAGATCCTGATACGCTCGACCACCATTACATGGAATATGGCGATGAGCATTATCACGATATTCCCGACATGCTTTTGGCCCATATCAACCAGGGCAAACCTCAATTCGATTCAGTGGTGTGTGGAAACGATCGTATCGCATTTATGGTCTATCAGACGCTGCTGTCACAGGGCTTAAGGATCCCTGATGATGTTGCGGTGCTTGGCTACGATAATATGGTGGGTATTGGCGATCTATTCTTACCCCCCCTCTCGACCGTGCAATTACCCCATTACGAGATAGGACGCCTTAGTGCGCTTCATATTATTAACGGTGAGTGCCATAAGAATACTGTGGCCGTTGAAAGTCCGTTACTCCTTCGTGAATCAGTGAAAAAACCACAGTAAAAGCAGATGAATATGATCAGCCGCTTTTAAAAGAATGGAAAAATATAACAGGCCTGAGAATTGTCCGCAGAAAGCGTTCAGGAGCCTTATCGGGTAGTGAATTAGACTGATTTTCTGGATTGTCTATTCAGCGTTGGAGTGCTTATTTTCACGGGATTAATGTCTAGACTCAACTTTCTGACAAATACCTAAGGAGCACACCATGGCAGACCATTCTGTTAAAGGCAAAGTTGTGATCATCGCAGGCGGTGCCAAAAATCTCGGCGGTTTGATCGCCCGCGATTTAGCCGCTCAGGGGGCGAAAGCCATCGCCATTCATTACAACAGCGCCTCCTCAAAAGCAGATGCTGATGAAACGCTGGCCGCCATCGAAGCCGCCGGAGCCAGGGCGGTGGCATTGCAGGCAGATTTGACGACCGCTGCAGCCGTCGAAAAACTCTTTGCTGACACCATCGCCGCCGTTGGCAAGCCGGATATCGCTATCAACACCGTGGGCAAAGTCCTCAAAAAACCCATGGCGGAAATAAGCGAAACTGAATACGACGAGATGACATCCGTTAACTCGAAAACGGCTTTCTTTTTCCTCAAAGAAGCCGGTAAAAATCTCAACGACAACGGTAAAATCTGCACGGTAGTCACCTCACTCCTGGGTGCCTTTACCCCGTTTTACGCCGCGTATGCAGGCACGAAAGCCCCGGTGGAGCATTACACACGGGCAGCGTCCAAAGAGTTTGGCGCGCGCGGTATTTCGGTCACGGCGGTAGGGCCGGGTCCGATGGATACCCCTTTCTTTTATCCTGCTGAAGGCGCTGATGCGGTGGCATATCATAAAACTGCAGCAGCACTCTCTCCTTTCAGCAAAACAGGCCTGACCGATATTGAAGACGTGGTGCCTTTCATTCGCCATCTGGTGAGCGATGGCTGGTGGATCACCGGCCAGACTATTCTGATCAACGGCGGCTATACCACCAAATAACCGATGACATCTGAATATCGGACTGTAAAAAGGATGGGTGATATGCTGAAGGCCCTGGAATATCCCCGTCCCTGCCGCAGACAAAGAGCAATAGCGAATTTCCTTTGTCAGGTATAACAACGAGATATTAAAGATGGACAGGTTCAACCAATATCGCGTATTCGCGCAGGTCGCAGAAATGGGAAGCTTTGTTCGGGCCGCCAGCGCACTCTCTGTACCGCGAGCCTCCGTTTCTGCCGCCATCCAGCAATTAGAATCGCAGCTGGGCGTGAGGCTGTTGCACCGCACCACCCGCACAGTGCGGCTGACTACCGACGGCGAGCAATTGCTCGAACGGGTGCGCCCTTTACTGGCAGAAGTAGAGGATATCGACCAGTCATTTCAGCTCAGCCAGCGCCAGGCTTCAGGGAAGCTGACCATCGATGTCCCCAGCCGCATTGCCCGTCGCCTGATTGCCCCGGCCCTGCCAGAGTTATTGCGGTGCCACCCCCATTTACAGCTGGTTCTGGGGTCATCGGACAGGGCTATCGATTTGGTACAGGACGGCGTGGATTGCGCTATCCGTGTGGGCGTATTGCATGACAGCAGTTTAGTCGTACGCTCCCTGGGTCACATAACCCTGATCAACTGCGCCAGCCCTGCTTATCTGAGCGAACATGGCCTGCCCTCCCAGCCGGACGATCTCGTCGGGGAGCATCTGGCCATCGGTTATATTTCATCAAGAACGGGTAAAGAGTTACCCTGGCAGTATCAGTCAAAGGACGGACATATACACAGTGTCAGCGTCCCTAACCAGGTTGGGGTTAACAATGCAGAAAGTTATATCGCCTGCTGCCTTGCAGGCCTTGGGCTGATCCAAATCCCCCGCTTCGATGTTCAGCATCTTCTGGATTCAGGGGAACTGATTGAGGTCATGCCAGATTACCGGGCAGCGTCTATGCCGGTATCACTGATCTATCCGCATCGCCGCCAGCGATCCCGGAGACTGGCTGTTTTTCATGCATGGTTTGAGAAACTGATGCAACCCCATCTGGATAATTGAATTATCTCGTTTATTGACCAGAGAATTGCAGACTAAAATTAGCCGCACCGACAACATCAGCGACCTGTCTCACCCAGGCGAACCTTACCGATTCGCCAGCCGGTTTAAAATTCGTTATCATCCGCTCCCACTCTTCATCCGGGTATCCTGATGTCTGCGATTATCGATACTTTTATTGCCCCGCCGTGCCATGGCCAGATCGAGACGCTGTATCAGGACGAGCATCTGGCGCTTATCAATAAACCCACCGGACTGCTCAGCCTCTCGGGGAAAAACCCGCAAAATCTGGATTCCGTACATCACCGGCTGGTAAAGATATTTCCCGGCTGTACGCTGGTTCACCGTCTGGATTTCGGCACGTCCGGGCTGATGGTGATTGCGCGTAATAAGGCTATCAATGCCGCCCTCTGCCATCAATTCAGCCAGCGCACGGTGACCAAAGTGTACAGCGCATTGCTTTGCGGGCATCTGCAACATAACGAGGGAGTGACAGACGCGCCGATCGCCAAAGACCCTGCACTGTTTCCCCTGATGTCAATTTGCGCCGTCCACGGCAAGCCCGCCCGCTCCGGCTACCGGGTGGTTGAGCGCTTTTATCGTGAGCAGGAAAACGGCGAATTACTGCCACTGACGCGGGTACTGCTGACTCCGCAAACCGGGCGCACTCATCAGCTTCGCATTCACTGTCAGTATCTGGGCCACCCGATTTTGGGCTGTGATTTGTATGGCGGACGCCTGCTGCCGGGCACGGAACAGACTCCGCGACTGATGCTGCACGCCAGTGAACTGCATTTTGTTCATCCCGTCAGCGGAGAACGGATCGAAGCCCGCCATGCCAGCCCGTTCTGAAAGCGAAATCCTTTTTAACACCCCGCCCGGCACATTCCCTGCATTAAATTGCCCTCCCGCTTTGCAAAAGCGTTTTTAACCTGACGTTTGACGCTGTAGTCTCAGTAGCGGTTTTTATTTTGCTGCGTTCCAGCCAGGTAAACGGCCTTTAACCGATTTTAATAACGAAAAATTTTAGAAATCTGACGAACAGACAGGACAATTATGGACTCCATGCTCACCGCCCCCCACCCCGATGAGGAGATACCTTCATATCACCGTGCCCGCCGGGCTGCCTGGGGCAGTTTCGTCGGCGCAGTCGTAGACTGGTTTGATTTTTTGCTCTACGGCATCACCGCAGCATTAGTGTTTAACAGCGAATTTTTTCCGCAAATCGACCCGGCAATGGGCACACTCGCCGCATTTGCTACTTTCGGCGTCGGCTTTCTCTTCCGCCCGCTCGGCGGCATTGTCTTCGGACATTTCGGCGATCGTCTGGGTCGCAAGCGGATGCTGATGATGACCGTCTGGATCATGGGCATTGCCACCGCGTGTATCGGTATTCTTCCCTCTTTCGCGACGATTGGCTGGTGGGCCCCGGCTCTGCTGGTCACCCTGCGCGCCATTCAGGGATTTGCCGTGGGCGGCGAATGGGGTGGCGCGGCACTGCTGGCGGTGGAAAGTGCGCCTTCCGGTAAAAAGGCGTTCTACAGCAGCGGGATACAGATGGGATACGGCGTCGGCCTGTTGCTGGCGACCGGACTGGTGTCACTGATCAGCAGCCTGACCACCGATGCGCAGTTCCTCAGCTGGGGCTGGCGTTTGCCATTTTTGTTCAGTGTGGTGCTGGTGCTGGGCGCGCTGTGGGTGCGCAATGGCATGGAAGAGTCGGTCGAGTTCGAACGTGCTCAGGAAAAGCTACCCAAAGCAGCAAAAAAGCGGCTACCGGTATTTGAAGCGCTGTTGCGCCATCCCGGCGCATTTTTGAAAATCATCCTCCTGCGCCTGTGCGAACTGCTGACGATGTACATTGTCACGGCGTTCGCCCTTAACTACTCGACGCATAATCTGGGGATGTCGCGTGAGCTGTTTCTGAATATCGGGCTGCTGGTCGGCGGTATCAGTTGCCTGACGATCCCGTTATTCGCCTGGCTGGCAGACCGTTTTGGCCGTCGCCGCATTTACATTACCGGCGCACTCGTCGGCGCGATGAGCGCCTTCCCGTTCTTTATGGCGCTGGAAGCCCGCTCCATTGCCGGGGTGGTGATCTTCTCGCTGCTGCTGGCAAATATCGCTCACGATATGGTGGTCTGCGTCCAGCAACCGATGTTCACGGAAATGTTTGGTGCAGGTTACCGCTACAGCGGTGCGGGTGTCGGTTATCAGGTCGCCAGCGTCGTGGGCGGCGGATTTACACCGTTTATTGCCGCCGCATTGCTGAATTTCTCCGGCGGTGAATGGCATTCCGTCGCCATTTATCTGATGGCTGGCTGTTTGCTTTCTGCCCTGACGGCGATGTTTATGAAGACACCTGCGCCGCGCTGAACCGCCGGCCATGTAGAAAAGCCCGCTTAAAAATATTAAGCGGGCTTTTTTGCACCTGAAACAGATTTATACCACCCGCAGCTCCTCGTAAGAGATCATCACATGTTCCGCAAATGCCGGACGCTGTGTGAGTTTTTCATAATATTGTTCAATAGCCGGGAAGGATGGCCGTTCAATGGCAATATCGAAATAGCGATACAAACTGTGCCCAAACTGAATATCGGCCAGTGTGAATGCGCTTCCGGCAAGGTAGCCATGCCGGGCAATCTGCGCTTCCGCAATCGCCAGCTTCTTGTTCAGATTCTGCAATGATTTTTCTAATGCCTGATGATCCTGATCTTTAGCCGCCGTTCTCACCACCATCCAGAACACCGGCGCAGTGAAATTCATCGCTACGCTGATTTTTGCCCATTCCGTCCATTTATCGGTTTCGGCTCGCCGTTCAGGATCCTGTGGCCAGAATTCATCAGCACCGTATTTTCCTGCCAGATAACGCAGGATGGCGCCGGTTTCCCACAGCGGCTGGCCTTTACCATCGCGGATCACGGGAACCGTGCCATTGGGGTTCATCGCCAGAAATTCCGGGGTGTCATTCCCCCCGTATTTATGGCCGATGTCAAACCGCTCATACTCCAGCCCTAATTCCCCGATACACCACATCAGCGCCTGCACATTTGACGACGTTTTTCTGCCCCATACCCGAATCATTCACTTCCCCCTGTTCGTTCATAAAAGCACCATCCGGCTCTTGTACCCTAATAAAACATTGGCGACACCGTGCAGACAAGCCATATTTAGAATGAATGACGATAAACGAAGCCCAAAGGAAAAGCGTATGGATAACAAGTCCCTCACCCCATCACAGGCGATTGAGAAGCTCGAAAAGATGTACAACGACTCTGTGGCCGCCCTGCGGGATGCGATTAAAGATTTCATCGTTCAGGGTACGTTGCCTGATATCACAGCGCGTGCTGCCGGGCTGTTTGTTTATCCGGAACTGCGGGTCAGCTGGGATGGCGTGACGCCAGCCAAAAACCCGACCCGCGCGTATGGCCGTTTTTCGCATCCGGGCCGTTATGCCAACACCATCACGCATCCTGAGCTGTTCCGTGATTATCTGCTGGAACAGCTTTCCCTGCTGGAAGAGGAATATGATGCGGTGATTGAAGTGGTGCCGTCACAGCAGGAAATCCCTTATTCGTATGTGATTGACGGCTCGGATCTGACGCTTGACCGGTCGATGAGCGCCGGGCTGGCAAAGCATTTCCCGACCACAGAACTGTCGCAGATAGGCGATGAAACCGCAGACGGCCTGCATTATCCCGGTGACACTTTCCCGCTGTCGCATTTCAATGCGCTGCGCGCTGATTTCTCGCTGGCACGTCTGCGCCATTACACCGGCACGCTCACCGAACATTTTCAGCCGTATGTGCTATTCACCAACTACACCCGATACGTCGATGAGTTTGTCAGCTGGGCGTGTGCGCAAATTGCCGATCCGGAAAGCCCGTATGAAGCACTGGCCTGCGCGGGCAGTGTATTTATCACGGCAGAAACACAAAACCCTGAGCAGGCGGTGTCTGATCTGGCCTGGAAAAAACACCAGATGCCCGCCTATCATCTGATTGCCCGCGACGGTGCGGGGATTACACTGGTGAACATCGGCGTCGGCCCTGCCAATGCCAAAACCATTTGTGACCATCTGGCGGTGCTGCGTCCCCATGTCTGGCTGATGATTGGTCACTGCGGCGGATTACGTGAAACACAGTCGATCGGTGATTACGTTCTGGCGCACGCTTATTTACGTGACGACCATGTACTGGATGCCGTACTGCCGCCGGATATCCCGATCCCAAGCATTGCTGAAGTGCAACGTGCCTTGTATGACGCGACCAAAATGATGAGCGGCATGCCGGGTGAGCTGGTCAAGCAACGCCTGCGTACCGGCACGGTGGTGACCACCGATGACCGTAACTGGGAATTGCGTTATTCCGCCTCGGCGCTGCGTTTTAATCTCAGCCGCGCCGTCGCCGTCGATATGGAAAGTGCGACCATCGCCGCGCAGGGATACCGCTTCCGGGTGCCTTACGGCACGCTGCTGTGCGTATCGGATAAGCCGTTGCACGGTGAAATCAAATTGCCGGGTCAGGCGAACAAATTCTACGAAGGCGCCATCTCAGAACATCTGCAAATTGGTATCTGTGCCATCGATCTGTTGCGCGCTGAGGGCGATCATCTGCATTCACGCAAATTGC
This sequence comes from Rahnella sp. CJA17(1/100), assembly GCF_963881615.1. Taxonomy (NCBI): domain Bacteria; kingdom Pseudomonadati; phylum Pseudomonadota; class Gammaproteobacteria; order Enterobacterales; family Yersiniaceae; genus Rahnella; species Rahnella sp. CJA17(1/100). The sequence goes on from NZ_CAWOJA010000064.1 coordinate 68,010, forward strand.
GTACCTTTAACGAACCCCCTTTCCGCTGATAACCACTCTGATTCCCCTTCAAGAGTTCGTGTTGCAGGCAGGCGGCAAGTTTGATAATCCCGGTGAGCTGACATTAAGTCAGTGATTCGGGTTATTAACCGCAGCCCCCCATCTGCGGCACGAAATATGGCGGGGAATTAAGGATTTCCTAAAAAAGACTTTGCATAATGCAGAGTCTTTTACCATCATAAATTAAAACGCTGTTCTACTTTCTTCCACACTGGAATTCTCTTGCAAAACGTCATCGTCTCTTTGCGCAAAGCCATCGAGCGCACGCCCTGGTATCCGAAACGGCGTTCTTACCGTACGTTGTTCTGGCGCGAAATAACGCCCCTCGCTGTCCCTATTTTCTTCGAAAATGCCTGCGTACTGCTGATGGGCGTACTGAGTACTTTTCTGGTCAGCTGGCTGGGCAAGGAAGCAATGGCGGGCGTGGGCCTGGCTGACAGTTTCAATATGGTGGTGATTTCATTCTTCGCCGCTGTCGATCTTGGTACCACCGTCGTCGTGGCGTTCAGCCTCGGTAAACTCGACCACGAGCGCGCCCGTGCGGCAGCACGTCAGTCACTGGCGATCATGACCGTTTTTGCCGTACTGCTGGCGATACTTCTGCAATTTTCCGGACATGTAATTGTCGACATGATCGCCGGCAATGCCGAGCCGGAGGTAAAAGAACTCGCGCTGTCTTACCTGCAAATGAGCAGCTGGAGCTATCCGGCGGCAGCCATTGCCCTGATCGGTTCCGGTGCTTTGCGTGGTGCGGGTAACACCAAAATCCCGATGTTACTTAACGGCGGGATGAACATCCTCAATCTGGTGATCAGCAGTGTGCTGATCTATGGTTGTTTCGGCTGGCACGGTCTGGGCTTTATCGGTGCCGGACTGGGGCTGACCATTTCACGTTATATCGGCGCGGTAGCCGTTATTTTCGTGCTGATGATTGGTTTCAATCCGTCCCTGAAAATCTCGCTGAAAAGCTATTTTCTGCCGCTCAATACCAACATTCTGCGCGAAGTCTTAGGCATCGGTATTCCGGCCAGTATCGAATCGGTATTGTTTAACGGCGGTAAATTACTGACGCAGGTTTTTGTCGCAGGCATGGGCACCAATGTGATTGCCGGTAACTTTATCGCCTTCTCGATTGCGGCGCTGATCAACCTGCCGGGCAACGCGCTGGGTTCTGCCTCGACCATTATCGTGGGAACACGTCTGGGCAAAGGGCAAATTGCCCAATCTGAGCGCCAGTTGCGCCATATTTTCTGGCTTTCCACCTTCGGGCTGTGTGTTCTGGCCTTCCTTTCAGTGCCATTTGCCGGTTTGCTGGCACGGTTTTACACCAACGAACAGGATGTTATCGACGTCGTAAAAATCCTTATCTGGCTGAACGCCGCCTTTATGCCTTTCTGGGCTGCCTCGTGGGTATTGCCTGCGGGCCTGAAAGGAGCGCGTGATGCCCGCTTTACCATGTACGTTTCTATGCTCGGGATGTGGGGCTGCCGTATTGTGGTGGGCTATTTCCTCGGGATCGTCCTGGGCTTCGGCGTAGTCGGCATCTGGCTGGGAATGTTCCTCGACTGGATCGTGCGCGGCCTGTTTTTCTACTGGCGTATGGCCAGCGGCCGCTGGTTGTGGAAATACCCGAAGGCCAAAAGGACAGCATGACTTACTGCGGTTATGCCCGCCGGTACATCCGGCGGGGATGGCCGATTTTCCCGTAGAGCATGTCGACTTTCAAATCGCCTTTCTGCACACAGTGTTCGAGATAGCGGCGGGCAGTGGTTTTACTCAACCCCGTTTCGCTGACGACTTCATCCACTGAATAGCAGCGTCCGGCATCCTGCATAAAGATGCCTTCCACCAGATTCAGCGTGTTTTCCTCGATGCCTTTATTACCCGCTTTCGGCGTAAAATCCTTCGCCTGGAGCTGATAAAGGCTGTCTACGTTTTGCTGATCCACCACTTTCCAGGTCCGCTGTGTCTGGCTGAACTGGATAAAGCGATCCAGCGATTGTTGCAGCCTGTTCCACGACACCGGTTTGAGGATGTAATCAAAAGCACCACAGCGGATCGCCTGACTGCAGGTATTCATGTCGCTGGCGGCGGTGATAAAAATCACCGAACAGGGTGTTCTCTTCAGCAGGTCATCCTCAATCAGTGAAATCCCCTGACCGTCAGGCAAATAGTTATCCAGCAACAGCAGTTGCGGCCGCTTTTCTTCGATAAGCACTTTCGCTTCATGCAGCGTGGATGCGACACCCACCAGTCGCAACCAGCGGTGATTATCAATCAGTTCGGCATACAGTTGTGCCAGCTGGTTTTCATCTTCAACAATCATTACGTCAATCATTTCAGCTTGCATCATTTGCTCTCTTCCAGTTCTTCTGGTCGGGGATTACCGGCATAAAGCCACCCTTTTCTTCAGGGCAGCACACCGGAATAAAGACCGAGAAAACAGCGCCGCTCGGCGGATTATCGGACACTTCAATGGTTCCGCCCGCATGGCTGACATAGCTGGCAACCAGATGCAGTCCCAGCCCGTGATCGCCTTGCGTTTTGGATGTCACCCCCAGCGAAAAAATCTGTTCGCGCCGCTCCTGCGCAATCCCGATGCCGTGGTCAGCGACTTCAATCACCAGCTCATCCGTGCCGGAAACGACATACACTTCAACCGGCCCGGCATCACTGCCGCGCAGTAACGTGGCTTCGATGGCGTTATCCAGCAGGTTGCCGATGATCGACATCAGTTCAGTTTCACTGAGCGCAGCAGGCAGATACGTTAATTCACAGGCAGGATCGAATGTGAGCTCAACGCCTTTTTCCCTTGCACGGGCATATTTTCCGAGTAATAAACCGCACAACCTTGGCGAGCAGAACCGCTCTGAAACGAAATCCAGCAATTCCTGCGCACTTTCAGACTGGGCCTCGATATAACGAATCGCCTCGTCGTAGCGTCCCATATGCAGCAGGCCAGCGAGCGTTGCCGTCCAGTTGAGCTGTTCATGCCGCATCACCCGCAGGTTATCGGCATAACGCTGCACCTGACTTAGCTGGATGCTGAGCCGGTCGATATCGCTGCAATCGCGAAAAGTGATCACCCAGCCCTGAAGCTGGTCTTCCAGCATGATCCGCACCCGACTGGCAATCACGGTCAGGTTATTGAACAGGCAGATTTCATCGTGAATGTCTTTTTTCAGCATGACCTGCGGGTCAAAGAAACTGACCGGCGCAATCACCTGCCTGAGCGGCTGACCACGCAGTTCACGGGACGGCACGTCAAGGTTGAGCAGCTTTTTGGCCGCCTGGTTGATGACCGCCACGCGGGAGTGCGCATCAATGGCGATCACCCCTTCGTAAATCGACTCCATCAGCGCCTTTTGCTGACGCACCAGCAAGCCGATTTCCCGGGGCTCCAGCGCAAACATCTGTCGTTTAATCGAACGTGAAAAAAACCATGAAAAGGTAAACAACGCCAGCAGCAAGGTGGCGGCCGCCAGTAAAATGCGGATGGCTTTTTCAACGGTCAGACTGTTGATGTGGCTGGTGAGATAGCCGACAGAAACGATACCCATCACCTTGCCTTGCGCGTTCACGATCGGTGCTTTACTGCGCAGCGACAGCCCGATCCCACCCAGCCGGATGGTGGTGGTGCTTTTACCCGCCAGCACTTCTTCGTTGTCCCCTCCGACCAGCGTTTTTCCGACGCGGTCAGCATAAATCGAATGAAACAGATGTATCGCTTTACCATCGCCGATCACCATATAACTGGCATCGCTGTGAGCAGAAATATTCCTCATTAAACTGTTAATTGCTGAAATATCCTTATTTTCAACTGCGGTAATTAATGAGGGAATAAGTGCAATTTCCTCTGCCTGAACTTTTGCACGAATACCCATATCTTCATATAACTGACGTTCTATATCGTGATAGTAATAAACACCTGTCAGCGAAAAAAGTGCCATAAATAACATAACAAGATAAACAAAAAGCTTTATCTGAAAAGAAGGACGGAACCGCATCGGAGAACCTATCGCCAGACCGTGATATTAACAAACAGTATGTGAAGATTATCATTCCCCGGTATTTCCGTCAGAATGAAGGATCAAAGTTGCGAGGCATGCCGCAGAACACCTTCAGGCACCGCAAGCCTCTGACGGCACAACACATAATTCACAACAGCTATTTCACGATAAATTAACAGTAATATTATAATTACAAATAACACCATAAAAACCACGAGAAAATAAACGCATCACGCGTTTTTAAATTAATTAAAACCATAAAAACCTTTCGCTCCTTTAAAACACTCTGCCTAATTTGCGGCACTTCACATATTACCGGTTATTATTTCTCTTACACTCCCTGCACAAATTGACACAGGGGATTCATCATGAGTACAACCGACGACACTTATTCTGTTCCCGCGGGAGTTTCTTCCGCAAAACAGCTCTCATTAAAAGAAAAATGGTGGCACATTCTCGACACCTGGAAAATCGGCATTATTCCGTTGCCGCTGTTTGCCATGGCGGGGTTGCTTATCGCAATAGATTGTCTCGACGGCAAACTGCCGAGCGACATCGTGGTCATGGTCGCCACGCTGGCATTCTTTGGATTCGCCTGCGGCGAATTCGGCAAACGTCTTCCTTTCATCGGCAAGATGGGCGCGGCAGCGATTTGCGCCACGTTCATTCCTTCCGCACTGGTCTATTACGGCCTGCTGCCGGATGTCGTGGTGGAATCCACCACCAAGTTCTATAAAAGCACCAACATTCTGTATCTCTACATTTGTTGCATCATCGTGGGCAGCATCATGAGCATGGATCGCAAAGTGCTGATCCAGGGTTTCATGCGTATTTTCTTCCCGATGCTGTGTGGCGAAGTGGTCGGCATGCTGGTCGGGATGGGCGTTGGTCTGTCGCTGGGCATGGAACCTTTCCAGATTTTCTTCTTCCTGATCCTGCCGATTATGGCCGGTGGCGTCGGTGAAGGAGCGATCCCGCTTTCCATCGGTTATGCAGCCATCCTGCATATGGATCAGGGCGTGGCGCTGGGTCGCATTCTGCCTATCGTGATGCTGGGCAGCCTGACCGCTATTGTCATTTCCGGCTCACTCAATCAGTTAGGTAAACGCTATCCGCATCTGACCGGCGAAGGCCAGCTGATGCCGTCTTCCAAAAATGCCACCGCTGACAGCAGCAAGCTGAGCGGCACCGGTGGTAAAACGGATGTTACCACCATCGCGGCAGGCGCCCTGCTGGCCGTTCTGCTGTATATGGTGGGCATGTTGTTACACAAACTGATTGGTCTGCCTGCACCGGTCGGCATGCTGTTTGCGGCCGTTGGCCTGAAACTGGCGCACGGCGTTTCACCCCGCCTCCTCGAAGGTTCTCAGGTGGTGTACAAATTCTTCCAGACTTCCGTCACCTACCCGATTTTGTTCGCCGTCGGCGTGGCCATCACCCCGTGGAATGAACTGGTCGCCGCATTCACCATTTCTAATCTCCTGGTCATTGTCAGCACCGTTGCGGCGCTGGTCGCCACCGGCTTCTTCGTCGGCAAGAAAATTGGCATGCACCCGATTGATGTGGCCATTGTTTCGTGCTGCCAGAGCGGTCAGGGCGGTACCGGTGACGTCGCCATTCTGACAGCGGGTAACCGCATGCAACTGATGCCGTTTGCCCAGATTGCCACGCGCATTGGCGGCGCCATCAATGTTTCAGTCTCCCTGCTGGTGCTTGGCAACTTCCTTGTCTGACGCCGGGCTAACCCTTTTTAATTCAGGACATTTTTATGAAACTGGCAAGTTATCTCTATCAGGGACGCAAGTCCTACGGCATCGCGACAGAGCGCGGCATGATCGACCTCGGCCGCCATCTCGGGCAACGTTATCCCGACCTCAAAGCCCTGCTGGCGGGCAATGCACTGGCACAGGCCCAGGCGCTGGCTGCCCTGCCCGCTGATGTGGATTTCGACGACCTGACTTTTCTGCCGGTGATCCAGAATCCGGAAAAAATTCTCTGTGTCGGCATGAATTACGCCGAAAAGCGTAAAGAGTTTGATCAGCATAATCCGGCCCCGACGCTGTTCGTCCGCTTCGCCGATTCCCAAACCGGCCATGCCTCTCCCGTTATCAAACCGAGCCTTTCTGTCGAGTTTGATTACGAAGGTGAACTGGCGGTGATTATCGGTTCTGCGGGGGAAAATATTTCCCGCGAAGATGCACTTACTCATGTCGCAGGATATAGCTGTTATATGGACGGCTCCGCCCGTGACTGGCAGCACACCTGGTTTACCGCCGGTAAAAACTGGCCGCAAACCGGTGCGTTCGGACCGTGGATGACCACCGCCGATGAGATCCCCGACCCGCACACCCTGGCGATCCGCACCTGGCTGAACGGCCACATGGTGCAGGACGACAACACCCGCAGCATGATCCACAAAGTCGCCGAACTGATTGAGTACATCAGCACCTTTACCTCGCTGAGTGCCGGTGACGTGATCATTACCGGCTCACCGGGCGGCGTGGGTAAAAAGCGCGTACCGCCGCTGTTTATGAAACCCGGCGACCGTATCGAAGTAGAAATCGAAAAGATTGGTCATCTCAGCAATATGATTGTCGCAGCAGACACGAAGGTTGCCGCCAGCCGTCAGGTGAGTCATGCCCAGGCAGCCCACTAACCGGTTAACACTGACCGAACTGGCCGGGCATTCAGCCCGGCGTTTTAAACATCGCTTTGACTTACAGCCGACATCAGGAACGCATTATGTTCAGCCGTGACCAACCGGACTTTCATGTCATCAGTGTCAGCCAGCCGCCGGAAGGCATGCTGGAGGATATCCGCACCCTGTTGCAGCAAAGCCAGTTAGGCATGGATGACGACATTGAGCAGTTCGTGGTGGCCTGCTCCGGCCGCCGTCTGGTCGGCTGCGCCGGTCTGGTCAGCAACACTATCAAATGCGTCGCCGTGGCCGCCGACTGGCGCGGGGAAAATCTCAGCGCCAGATTGCTGGGTGAAGTGGAAAATCTGGCGGTGTCCGGCGGCAAATTCCATTTATTTCTCTATACGCGGCCATCGAATCTGCAGCGCTTTCGCGGCTGCGGATTTTACCCGCTGGTGCAATGGGACGACGTTGCCGTGCTGATGGAAAACACGCCGGTGGGCATCAGCCATTATTGCCGCGGGTTGCAGCGCCATCACCACCACGGCCAGCGCATCGGTGCCGTGGTGATGAATGCCAACCCGTTCACCCTCGGGCATCGCTTTCTGGCAGAACAGGCAGCGGCAACCTGTGACTGGTTGCATGTGTTTGTGGTGAGCGAAGATGTGTCGTATTTCCCGTTTAAAGAACGTCTTGAAATGGTCCGTTTGGGTGTCGCGGACCTGCCCAACGTGACGGTGCATGCCGGTTCTGAATACCTGATCTCCCGCGCAACTTTTCCCGGCTATTTTCTCAAGGACGCCGGGCTGGTGAATCAGGCGTGGAGCGTGATGGATTTGCTGATTTTTCGTCAGTACATCGCACCGGCGTTAGGCATTACCCACCGTTTTGTCGGCAGCGAACCTTTCTGTCCGGTGACCCATCAGTACAACTGCGACATGCATGACTGGCTGGAGGCGCCCGCACGCCTGGCGTCGCCACCGCTGAAGGTGATTGAGTTGCCGCGCAAACGTCACGCCAGCGGCCGGGCCATTTCAGCCTCAGAAGTGCGTGCGCTGCTCCGGGCGCATCAGTTACCGCGCATCCGGGACATTGTTCCGCTCAGCACTTATGTACACCTTGAACAACACTATTCCGCCACTGCGCCCGCAGAACCGGCGCATGACGATGTTCTTATTATTTCACCCTCACTTTGTTAACAGCAGGAAATATTGATGAAAATTGTGAAGGAGGCGCTGGCAGGCACGGTTGAATCCAGCGATTTACTGGTAAAAATCGCCCCGGCCAGTGAGCTGAATGTGGTGATCAGCAGCGAGGTCGCCAAACAATTTGGCGACCAGATCCGCAGTGTGGTGAATGACACGCTGAGTACACTCGGCGTCATCGCGGGTTTGGTGATTATCGAAGACAAAGGTGCGCTGGATTGTGTGATCCGCGCCCGGGTACAAAGTGCAGTACTGCGTGCGGCACAGGCTGAAGAGATTAACTGGGAGACATTACGATGAAAAAACTCCGCCGCAGTATGCTGTTCCTGCCGGGGTCCAGCGCCGCCATGTTATCCACGGCATTTATCTATCGCCCTGACTCCATCATGTTTGATCTGGAAGATGCCGTTTCGCTGCGCGAAAAAGACACCGCGCGCATTCTGGTATTTCATGCCCTGCAACACCCGATGTATCGCGATATTGAAACCGTGGTGCGCATCAATCAGCTCAGCACCCCCTTTGGCCTTAAAGATCTCGAGGCCGTGGTGCGGGCGGGCGTGGATGTGGTGCGCTTACCCAAAACCGATACGCCGGAAGATATTTTTGAGCTGGAAGCGCATATCGAACGCATCGAGAAAGACTGCGGTCGCGAAGTTGGCTCCACCAAAATTATGGCGGCCATCGAATCGGCCATTGGTGTGATTAACGCCGTGGCGATCGCCCGCTGCTCGCCGCGTCTGATCGGCATCGCGCTGGCGGCTTTCGATTATGTGATGGACATGCAAACCGAGCGCGGCGACGGTACCGAACTGTTTTATGCCCGTTGCGCCGTGCTGCACGCGGCACGCGCGGCCGGAATTGACGCCTTCGATGTGGTGTATTCCGACATCAACGATGAGGCCGGTTTCCTGCGTGAAGTGGAACTGATCCGCAAGATGGGCTTTAACGGCAAATCCCTGATCAACCCGCGACAGATTGAGCTGCTGCATAACGCTTACGCACCGACGCAGGAAGATGTCGACTATGCGCACCGCGTGATTGCCGCCGCAGAGGAAGGCGAGCGCAACGGTCTGGGCGTAATTTCGCTCAACGGCAAGATGATCGATGGCCCGATCATTAACCATGCGCAGGTGGTACTGGAACGCGCCAGTGCATCCGGCATCCGTCGCTAGCCCTCAATTTTGCACAGGAATATCAAGATAATGAGTCATTTAACTGAAACTTTGCACAGCCTTTATCCGCAGCTCAGGCATCTGACTGCCTTTGACGGCGCGCACCGCAATACGCCGTATCTTTCCGATCCCGATGCCCGCCTGCACCGTAAACTTTGTGATTCACTGGAACAGGCGATCGCCCGCAGCGGCCTGAAAGACGGCATGACCATTTCCTTCCACCATGCTTTCCGTGAAGGTGATCAGGTCATTAATAACGTCGTCGCCACACTGGCGAAACTCGGTTTTAAAAATCTCACGCTGGCGTCCAGTTCGCTGATGACCTGCAACGATGCGCTGATCGAACCTATCCGCAACGGCGTCATCACCCGTATTTATACCTCCGGGATGCGTGGCAAACTGGCCGATGCCATTTCTCACGGACTGATGGAAGAACCGGTACAAATCCATTCGCACGGCGGGCGGGTTAAATTATTGCAGGACGGCGAGCTGAAGATTGATGTCGCGTTTCTCGGCGTGCCATGCAGCGATGAATTCGGCAATGCCAACGGCACGCACGGTAAATCCTGCTGCGGTTCGCTGGGCTACGCGATGGTGGATGCGCAGTTCGCCAGAACCGTGGTGCTGCTGACCGAAGAACTGGTGCCCTTCCCTAATATGCCCGCCAGCCTGGTGCAGGATCAGGTGGATTACATCGTTAAAGTCGATCAGGTCGGCGATCCGGCAAAAATCAGCGTCGGCGCTGCACGGGTGACCAGTAATCCGCGTGAACTGATGATCGCCCGCACGGCGGCTGAAGTCATCGAATACTCCGGCTATTTCAAACCGGGCTTTTCAATGCAAACCGGTTCCGGCGCAGCGGCTACGGCCTGCACCCGTTTCATGGAAGAGAAAATGGAACGCAACCAGATCACCGCCCGTTTTGCCCTCGGGGGCATCACCGGCAGTCTGGTGGATTTGCATGAAAAAGGCCTGATTGAAACGCTGCTGGATACGCAATGTTTCGACGGTCAGGCTGCCGCATCACTTAGCCGTAACCCGCAGCATATCGAGATTTCCACCAACGTTTATGCCAATCCGGGTGCCAAAGCCGCGAGCTGCGATCAACTGGATATTGTCATTCTGAGTGCGCTGGAAATTGACACCGGCTTTAACGTTAACGTGATCACGGGTTCCGACGGCGTTATGCGTGGCGCGTCCGGCGGTCATTGCGATGTCGCCAGTGCGGCCAATCTGACCATTGTCGTCGCGCCTTTACTGCGCAGCCGAATTCCGACAGTCGTACGTCGCGTCACCACCCGCGTCACACCGGGGGAAAGCATCGATGTGCTAGTGACTGACCACGGCATCGCCGTCAATCCGGCACGTCCTGAAATTCGTCAGCGGCTGGAAGAGGCTGGCATGAAAATCATGGACATCGAAGCGTTGTATCAGCGGGCGATTTCCCTGACCGGCGAACCGAAACCGATTGAATTCACTGACCGTGTGGTGGGCGTTATCCGCTATCGCGACGGCAGCGTGATCGACGTGGTTCATCAGGTAAAAGAGGACGCATAATGACCATCATGACGCCTGCGGATGCAGGCGTCAGCCTGGAGGATTTGCTGGCAGCAAAGGAACTGCGTGCCAAACGGCAAACCGACTGGCTGACTCAATTCTCACAACCGCTGATTTCACTCACGCTGGTGACACCGGGGCCGGTGAAAGACTCCGTGGCCTGGCGTCAGGTGATGCGCGAGGCGTTGCAACGTGCCGAAGTTATGCTGCTGCAACACGGCTGGCCGGTGCTGAAACATCAGGTTTTCTGGCTGCCGACCGGCGCCGAAGCGTTCTGGTGCGTGGCACATCCTGCGCCGGAAGTGAAAGCGGCCACGGTTGAACTGGAACAATCGCATGCCCTCGGGCGTTTATGGGATTTCGATGTGATCTGCCCGCAGGCGGGTGTTGTTGGCCGCCGTTCGCTGGACAATGCCAGCCGCCGCTGCCTGATTTGCGACGGTCCTGCGCATGCCTGCGCCCGTTCACGTCAGCACCCGCTCACGGACGTTATCGCTAAAGTGGAGGCACTGATTGATGGCTGGCACCGCACGCGCTGAACACCCTGCCTGCACGGACATCGCCACGCTGGCGGCAGAGGCGTTGCGCCGTGAAGTGTGGCTGACGCCCAAACCGGGACTGGTCGACAGCGCCAATAACGGCTCGCACAGCGACATGGATTTACCCCTGTTTCTGCGCAGCATTGACGCCATCACGCCCTGGCTGCATCAGTTTTTCGCCCTTGGTCAGCAGGATTTCCTGCAACCGGCGCAGGCGATGCTGACGCGCATCCGCCCGACCGGAATAGCCTGCGAACAGGCGATGTTCGGTGCCACACAAGGCGTTAATACGCATAAAGGCGGCATCTTTTCACTGGGATTATTGTGCACCGCCGCAGGCAGGCTGACTGGCCAGAGCCAGCCACTGACCCGCCACCGCTTATGCGCTGAAGTGGCCGCCATGACGCAAGGGCTGGTTGAACGTGAATTGCAAAGCTGCCGCCAGCCGGTGACTGCCGGTGAACGGCTGTTTATGGCGCACGGCATGACCGGTGCCCGTGGCGAAGTGCAGAGCGGGTTCCTCACTTTGCGACGTCACGTTTTTCCGTACTGGTATCAGGAAAGCCATTCCGGGCGCCGCAGTCTTAATGCTTTGCTGCGCCTGATGGCCTATAACCCCGATACCAATCTGGTAGCACGCGGCGGGCTGGACGGATTACATTTCGTGCAGGACTACGCCCGCCGGTTGCTGATAACAGGCTGGAAGACAGAGGATTTGCAGCAGATGGACCGCGCCCTGATCGCCCGCAATCTCAGCCCTGGCGGCAGTGCTGATTTGCTGGCGATTGCCACCGTGCTGATGGCTTTCCCGCAATGAATTCGTCCCCTGAATTCACCCGCATGCTGGTGCCCGGATTACGTGACAGCGAGGCCGGACACTGGCAAAGCCGCTGGCATGCGCAGCATCCGCACTGGCTGCGTATAAAACAGCGCAACTGGGCGCAGGTTGATCTCGAGGGCTGGATCACCGCCATCGATCGCGAGCAAAAACAGGCGACATCTCCGCTGCTGCTGATCGGCCACAGTTTTGGCGCGCTTGCCAGTCTGGTGTGGGCGAACCGTCATCCGCAACGCGTGGCGGGTGTCATGCTGGTCGCCCCCGCCGAGCCTGTGCGGTTCGGACTGGGTGATGACATTCTCCCTGCACCGCTGGCCGTGCCGGGACTGCTGGTCGCCAGCCATACCGATCCGCTGCTGACCTTTACCCGCGCGGAATTTTGGGCACAGGCGTGGCGCTGCGAGCTGGCAGATATCGGCGAAGCCGGACATATCAATGTGGAATCAGGATTCGGCGACTGGTCGTGGGGGCTGGCAAAACTGGAGGTGTTTGCCGCGCAACTGGCGGCAAACTTGTCGGATTAAATGCGCAATAATGCTTTCAGCGTGACGTTACTCAACAATGCGGGTTTGTGTGGTCGGCGCAGGCTGTGATTTCTGGCAGCACAGGAAAACCATCACCAGCAGCGGGATCCAGCCCAGCACGATGCCCAGCGTGATTTTCATCCAGACATAGGTTTCCGCTGAAGCGTATTGCATCAGGATCGTATTCAGCAGGCGCGAGACAATACCAGCCAGATAAACGCCACCAAACCACCAGCCGGAACGGTTGATGTCGTGCATACGCCGGACACCGACCGCCAGCAACGGTAATGCCGTCGCCAGCGCAAACAGGGTGTAAGCGACACCCGCGTAGAAAATGCTGTAAGGATTACCCGCCAGCGCGAACAGGAATGACACGCCCATCGTCAGCAAAATAATAATCAGCAAATTGCCCAGAGCAAAGGTCCAGAACGCCTTGCGGCTCGCCCGACCACGGAAATCCACATACTTTTTCCAGCCCTGCACATAACACTGCCATAGCGTCATTTCATCACGTCCTTTTGCCTGTTCATCTGATGTTTCAATGGAAATTTCATTCTGCTTTTCAATAAGCCGGGAATTAAAGCGTTTTCTTACTGGCCCCGCAACTGCCGCGCCAGAAGATCAAGCTGATCGGCTATCTGATTGAGATCTTTATCCTGCTGCCCGGGCGCACGGGTCGAATTACGCACCACCAGTTTCGCGGGCAGAATTTTGGATGACATCACCTCCGCGCTTTCGGCCAGTAAATGTTCAACCGCCTCTTTGCTCTGCAAATCGAGATCCAGTGACACGGTGGTCAGTGACGGATGGAAGAATGCGCTGTCGTACGTGTCATCGTAGCCAATGATCGACGCCTGCTGCGGAATGGCCACATTGTGCTGATGCAGCGCACTGATGACGCCCAGCGCCATCTGGTCATTGCCCACCAGCATGGCGGTGAATTGCGGAGTTTCACGCAAAATCTGCAACGCGCTGTAATAACCGCTTTTCGCACTCCAGTCGCCGTGGATGACAGTCACCGGCTGAATGCCCTTCTCTGCCAGCGTTTCCTGCCAGCTTTTCAGACGCAAACGGGAAGACACAGAATCTTCCGGCCCCGCCAGCAAGGCAAATTCCCGATGCCCTAAATCATGCAGATATTCCACGCTGGCACGCGACCCGTCAGCCGGATTAAAGCAGACGTTAAACACCGGACTGGTCGGGTCGACATCGAGAAACAGACACAGAATGTCGCGGTTGTTTTCATAAATCCGTTCAGCCTCGGCACTTTCCAGCGGGATGTTAATGATCATGCGGTCAACGCGTTGTGATTTCAGCTCGTTAATGGAGTCCTGAATGCTCTGATTGACGTCCTCATCAATCATTGAAATCAACACCTGATACCCGGCCTGATGGGCATATTTCTTCACTGACGCCGCAATTTGCGACGGCGCGTGTAACGCCAGTGATGTGGTGACCAGTCCGATGGTAAAACTCTGCTTTCCAACCAGTTGCTGCGCCAGCCGGTTCGGCACATAGCGCAGAACTTCAATGGCCTGTTCGACCTTCAGACGCGTGGCATCTGAAACATTGGCCGATTTGTTTAACACCCGCGAAACCGTCTGGTACGAAACACCGGCATAGCGGGCAACATCTTCTAATGTCGAACTTTTTGATTTCATTCTTTCCCCACACAGCAGCCCGTGATTTTGCTCAATCTTATGATAATCGAGCCAACGTACGGGATCTCATTTAAAAGTTCAATCCGGGCGTTCGTTGCTGCATAAGTTATACGTTAACATTGCATATAATCGTGATTTACATCACTCCTGATTTATCATTAATTCATAAGTTGTAGACATATCTCACATTTCACAATATGTAAAATTGATCATTATTGTTTCTGGGTATCTTATAGATTTCGTAAATGTGAACGTCATACAATCATAAGGAAAAAAAATGAAACACAACTTACGCACTCTGGCTGTGGCGGTTTCCCTCGCCATCACAGCGGGCCCTGCTGTGGCAAATGATATTGATTTCCATGGATATCTGCGTTCGGGGCTGGGGGTTTCTGGCGGTGGCGGTCTGGAACAATTCCAGAAAAACAAAGTCGGGCGTCTGGGTAACGAAGATGACACCTACGGCGAAGTCGAACTGGGCAGCGAAGTTTACAAGAAAGACGACGTGAGTTTTTACGTCGACTCGATGGTCAGTATGGTGTCTGACGGCTCCAATGATGATGAAAATACCCTGAATGATGATGCACAGTTCGGCCTGCGTCAGCTGAATCTGCAAATCAAAGGACTGGTGCCGTGGGATAAAGATGCAGTGATCTGGGGCGGTAAACGTTATTACCAGCGCCACGACTTACACATCATCGATACCAAATACTGGAACATTTCCGGTGCCGGTGCCGGTATTGAGAACCTGAAAATGGGTGAAGGTGCGCTTTCTCTGGCGTGGATCCGTGGCGATGCCAATGACGTGGATTACCGCGTGGATGGCAATAACGATGTGAACATTAACTACATCGACGTGCGTTATGCCGGGATCAAACCGTGGAGCGGTGCCTGGATGGAAATCGGTGCCGACTACGCCATGCCAAACCTGTCGCATGACCAGAAAGAGTACGGCGGCCTGTACGATGCGGATAACGGCGTGATGCTGACCGGTGAAATCAGTCAGGATATGTGGGGCGGCTATAACAAACTGGTGTTGCAGTACGCGGATAAAGGCCTGGCGCAGAACATGATTTCGCAGGGCGGTGGCTGGTACGATATGTGGAACTACACCAATGACGCTACCGGTTATCGTGGCATCATCACCGGTCTGATTCCGATCACCAGTAAGTTCAGCCTCAACCATGTGCTGACCTACGGCCATGCAGAAAACATCACGGATTACACCGACACGACTGAGCTGGTTTCTCTGGTAGGCCGCGCGCAATACCAGTGGACAGAGTATGTGCGTACCATCGGTGAAGTCGGTACCTTCTATCAGAAAGATGATTACAAGAACGGCTCGAACTACAAGCAAGGCGGTCAGAAATATACACTGGCGATGGGTCTGGCAGCCGGTCCGGAGTTTATGTCACGCCCTGAATTGCGTGTGTTCGCGTCTTATCTGAATGATTCTGAGCATGGCGATACGTTTGACGACCATACCAAAGCGGATACGTGGAACTTTGGGGTACAGGTAGAAGCCTGGTGGTAAATTTCCTTCATTCTTGAAGCTGTTGCTGCGTTGGCTGCGTTTACTCACCCGAATCACTGACTTCAGTCAGCTCATCGGGATTCGTTCACTTGCCGCCTGGCTGCAACTCCAATGACTTTGAAAAAATAAGTGTTAGTTATTAAAGAAATATCCTCATTGTTATACAGCGACAGATAAAAACTTAATTTCTCTTGTAGGGGATCGTTACGTTTTTTCTCCGCACAGCAGCATCATTATTATTATTTATAAAAAGCAGAAACAATAAAGGCAGCCTTGTGTCGGGCTGCCTTTATTTTTGGGATTGTTTCAGCAACAGCGTTTAATTACTTTTCAGTCCAAACTTCTCAGTCATTAATTTCTTCAGGCTGTCGGATTGTTTACCGAATATCGCATGCACTTCCTGGCCGATAATCACCACGCCAATCGCACCGGTCTGCTGGATAGCACCGGAGTTCACGCGCTTAAGTTCTTTTACCGTCACGCGCAGGCGGGTAATACAGGCATCGACATTCACAATATTATCGCGCCCGCCGAGTGCATCAATTAATAACGCCACGTCAGTCGATGGCGGCACTTCATTGTCAGGCGTTTTATTCTTCGCAGAGAATACATGCATAAAGTCTTTAATATTTACCATGATGAACACTCTCTTTCAGGAATGAAAAAAAACGTGCAACCGGGAAATCCTGATTGCACGTCGCTGTTAAAAATAATGGGTTAAGAAATAACAGATAAACGCCGCGACAGGATCTGACAACCGAATGCCGGAAGCGTCAGTGTGCGCGGTAATATACCGCCGTGAACCATGTCACGGTAATCATCCGGCAATGTCACCGTCTGGCTGTCGGCGGCATAGTTTTGCAGGAAGATAAATTCACTTTCACCGTCGGTGCGTCGTGCGGCAGTGACACCTTCAGGCAGATCGGTGGCTATCGCCCGTGGCAGCTTCATTTCTTTCGCCAGCGCGGTATAAAAATCGGCGTGGAATTGCTGATCGTTTCGGGAAGCCAGATAATACGCCTGCCCTTTGCCAAACAGATTCACGCTCACGGCTGGCGTGCCGGCGTAGAAATCGTCACCGTACGTCGCCAGTGCGGCCGCACCTTCCAGGTGGATCACTTCACACAATTCGCTGGCGCGATACGGGCCGTTTAACCCCAGCGCATTGCCTTCAGTGCCGCTGACGCTGTTGTGCTGATCGTCGGTCAGGCTGTCGATTTCTTCCGCCCAGATACCCAGTACCGGACGCAACGGTCCCGGGAATCCGTTGAGGAAACACAAATCGCTTTCGTTAACGATACCGCTCCAGTAAGTCGCGACGAACCGCCCACCGGCCTGCACGAACGCGGTGATCCGCTCGCCGACGCCTGCCCTCACCATATACAGCATCGGCGCAATCACCAGGTCGTAACCGGTTAAATCGCAATCGGCATTGATCACATCGACCGCAATGCCCTGCGCCCACAGCGCACGGTAATGTCCGGCAACCGTGTTTTCATATTCCAGTCCCTGATTGCGCGGCCCGAGGGAATCGTCCATCGCCCAGCGGCTTTCCCAGTCGAAGATAATTGCCACTCTGGCTTCTACGCGGCTGCCCGCCACCGGAGCCAGCGCCGAGAGAATCCCGCCCAGTTCGGCCACTTCGCGCCCGACACGGGTATCGATATGCCCGACGTGATCGACGACCGCGCCGTGGAATTTCTCTGAAGAACCGCGGCTTTTACGCCACTGGAAATACTGCACAGAATCCGAACCATGAGCGACCGCCTGTAAAGAAGACAGAATATGCATGCCCGGCTTTTTCAGTTTGCTGACCGGCTGCCAGTTGGTGAAACTTGGCGTCGATTCCATCAGCACAAACGGCTGGCCCTGTTTCAGCGTACGCATTAAATCGTGATACATCGCGGTATACGCCGCCAGACCAATATCATCTTTGCGGGTATGCCACATCGGATAGCTGTCCCACGAGATGAAATCCAGCACGCTGGCGAGTTTCCAGTAATCGTAATCGTAGAAATATTCCATGAAATTGGTGGTCGCCGGTAACGCCGGATTCTCCGCTTTGAGCGGGCGGATTTCCTCACTGCAAAAACGGGTGACCTGATCGGTGTTAAAACGACGCCAGTCGAGATTCAGGCCGTGAATACCGCTTTCGCCCTGCGGCGACGGCGATTCGATCTGCGCCCAGTCGGTATAGGTGTGGCTCCAGAAAGTGCTCCACCAGGCTTGATTCAGCGCATCGAGCGTGACGTAACGGGCTTTCAGCCAGTCGCGGAAACGGGTCTGGCAGTAATGGCAATGGCACTCGCCGCCGTATTCGTTGGAAATATGCCAGCCAATCACCGCCGGATGATGCGCGTAACGCTTCGCCAGCGCACTGTTCATCAGTTGCACTTTTTCGGCATACACCGGCGAACTCATACAGTGATTGTGACGCCCGCCGTGCAGTGCTTTTACGCGGTCACGCCCGACGCGCAGAACTTCAGGATACTTTTGCGACATCCACGCCGGACGTGCGCCGCTTGGTGTGGCGAGAAATACCGAGATGCCATTTTCATGCAACTTGTCCAGCACCTGATCCAGCCAGCCAAAGGTAAAATGACCTTCTTCAGGTTCCAGCGCTGACCAGCTGAAAATCCCGACTGACATGACATTACAGCGCGCCTCTTTCATCATTTCGACATCGCGAATCAGCACATCGGGGCTTTCCAGCCACTGTTCCGGGTTGTAATCCGCACCATGTAATAGCCCGGAAATCTTACTGCTCAGAAGAGGAAATTTCGTCATGCTTGGGTCCTTAGGAACTTTAAGAAATATCAACTCCCCGGCCAATCAAGCCGGGGAAAAAGGGATTAATTGAAGACTTTGATGGAAGGAAGAACCTGACCGTCACAGCTGAACAACGCCTGATTTTCGCGGGCATTGCCCTCTTTCCAGTGGTCGTTGATGTAGGTCATCCCGGCCGGTGTCGCCCAGCCTGCGCCGTCAACGGCGATCCAGGTAGGTTCCCAATAGAACAGACCCTTGCCGCGATGATCCGGCACCGCGACCAGGCTTTTGATCATGTCGCTGAGGAAATCAGCCTGCCCCTGCACCGTGCCCGGATAGCCGCCGTCTTTGGCTTCTTTTTCGGTAAAGCTGTTTTCAGCCGCATCACAGTTTTTGGTGGTATAGCCGTAAGCCACTTCCACCACGATCACGTCTTTGTTGTAGCGCTTGCTGATGTCGTCCATGTTGGTCTGCAACGCGGAAACCGGACCGTTCCAGTAGGTATAAAATGACAGGCCAATCACGTCGTAAGGCACCTTGCGCTGATTAATTTCATCGAACCACCAGCGGAAGGTGTCGTTCTTAGTGCCTTCGGCCAGATGCAGCATGATTTTGATATCAGAAGGATTTTTTTCATCCGCACGCACACCGGCAATTGCGGCGTTCAGCAACCCGGCCAGACGGTCAAACTCCCCGCCGCCCGCGCCCCAGCTTTTGCCTTCAGGCCATAAAATGCCGCCGTTCATTTCGTTGCCGACCTGCACCATATCCGGCACGGTGCCTTGTGCCCGGAATCTGGCGATCACCTCGCGGCTGTAATCATGAATGGCAGTTTTCAGTTGCGGATAATCCATTTTCTCCCAGCTTTTTGGCTTGAACTGTTTACCCGGATCAGTCCAGAAATCGCTGTAATGGAAATCGAGCAGGATTTTAAAACCCTGCGCTTTGGCGCGTTTCGCCAGCTCCAGCGTGGTGGCCAGATCGTTATTACCGCCACCGTACGGATGCCCCTGCGCATCTTTCGGATCCACCCACAAGCGCAGACGCACGTAGTTAAAACCGTTTTGTCTGAGGATCACCATCGCGTCGGTCTGCTTGTGGTTTTGATCAAAGAACTTGCCGCCGTGTTTTTCGACGTCAATCAGCGTCGAGATATCCGCACCTTTGATGAAATCCGCCGGGACGTTGGCGACTTTTTTAATTACCACCTCCTGCGCCACCGTTGAAAATGACACCGCCAGCAGCACGCAGGCCATTGCGCTTTTGTTGAAAATCTTCTTAGAAAAGAAAGTCATCGGATTATCCTTTTGTACTGCCAGCCGTCAGGCCGGAAACGAAGTATTTTTGTAAAGCCAGATAGAAAATGGCGACAGGCACAGCGATCAGTACCGCGCCTGCGGCGTACATGGTGTAGTTGGCACCCATTTTTTGCGCGACCAGGTTGTACAGGCCAATCGGTAAGGTGTACTTATCCGGTGTGCGTAAAATGGTGCTGGAAAGAATGAAATCACCCAGCGGTCCGGTGAAGGAAAACAGCGCGATCACGGCCAGAATCGGTTTGGACAAAGGCATGATGATTTCGATGAAAATGCGGAAATTGCCCGCGCCGTCCATCCGCGCTGATTCATCCAGATCTTTCGGAATGGCGTCGAGATAGCCTTTCATCAGATAGGTGTTCATCGGGATCATGCCGCCGACGTAAATCAGCACCATTGCCAGATGACTGTTGATAAGCCCGAGTAACTGCGCCAGCACAAAGATGGCGATCAGCGCGGAAAACTGGGGGATCATCTGCAATAACAGAAACAGCATCAGCCCGTCTTTGCGGCCTTTAAAGCGAAAACGCGAGAAGGAATAGGCGGTGAAACTGACACAAATCAGGGTCAGGATCATGGTCAGGAAACTGATTTTCATCGAGTTCCAGTACCAGCCGACATAATTCACTTCGCCGTTAAACAGGTCTTTGTAATGCTGGAACGAGACGTTCTCCGGAATAATCGACGTGCTGAGCAGGCTGTTACCGGCATTCAGTGATGCGCCGACGGTCCAGATCAGCGGATAAATAATGATCACCGCCACAATCAGCAACAGGAAATAACTCAGCCCGAGGCGGATAAACCGGTTTCTTTTAATACTGCTGTTCTTACTCATGCCCTTCCCCCGGTTACGCCATATCATCTTGTTTAAATGAATTGGTTGAGCGGAATTGCCACAGAGCAATACCGACCACAAATATCGACAGCAAAATCGTAATGGTCGCGGCAATGGCATATTGTGAAGATGACATGGTGAGTTTATATATCCACGACACCAGAATATCCGTCCCGCCTGCATTCGAACCGGCGACTGCCGGGCCGCCGTTATTAAACAGATAGATAATATTGAAGTTATTAAAGTTGAAGGTGTATTGCGTGATAATAATCGGCGCAATGGAATATAAGACCAGCGGCAATGTAATGGTTTTGAGTTTCTTCCAGGTACTGGCACCATCCATTGTCGCGGCTTCATATAAATCGTTCGGAATGGCCTGCAATACGCCGGTAGTCATGGCAAACACAAACGGGAAGCCCAGCCAGGTCTGCATCAGGATCAGCGCCGTTTTGGTCCAGAACGGATCGGTCAGCCAGGCTTTAGGCTCAATGCCTAAGGCAGCCAGAATGCCGTTATTGATGACACCGAATGAATCATTGAACATGCCCGCAAACACCAGAATGGTGACAAAACCCGGCACCGCCCACGGCAAAATAAGCACGGTGCGAATCAGCGCCTTGAAGCGCAAATCTTTCTGATTGACCAGAATTGCCAGCATCACGCCAACCGTACATTGCAGCGTGGTCGCCAGCACGGTCCAGACCACCGTCCATTGCAATACATCCAGCAAGGTCGAGCGCCAGATATTGAGCGTGAAGATATTAATAAAGTTTTTGAACCCCACCCAGTCGACTAATTTAGCCGGCGGCGTGTGGTATAAATTATAATTGGTAAACGCAATGGAGAAGCCGAATATAATCGGGAAGACCACCACAAACACCAGCAAAATAAAGCCCGGTGTAATCATCAGATAAGGGAAACCTTCACGCAGCAGCAAATGATATTGCTTGCGCACGCTGGGTAATTCCATCCCCTGGTCGCGGCGTTTACCATTTGCCCACGCATCGCGCAGACTCCAGTAATAAAAGGCCACGCCGAACGCGCCAATCAGCAGGCTGATAATGCCTTTGGCGAGCAGAAATATCGAATTATCACGCGGCACTTCTTCGCCCAGTGTATATAAACCCCATAATCCCTGACGCAGGAAATCATAGAAGACGCCGGCGAAACAAATAAGAATGATAAAAAACAGTATTCCCTTGGCCCATTGCCGGTTATAAAACTGCCCAAAACCGGGGATCAGCGCCACAGCCAGCGCCACCGGTGCATGGTGGCTGGCAGAGAGTGGCGCCTGGTTTTCCTCATGAAGACGCATAGACACAAAGATGTTCCTTTCACTGGTGAGGGAGTGAAATCACTCCCTCCGGTCAGACATACGTGGGTTTCAGCAGGCGTTGCCGGTTATTCGTTGCTGGCTTTCGCCGCTTCGATTTGCATCTGGATATTTTTCACCGCGTCGTTCAGCGCGGCATCAACCGGCTGTTTGCCAGTCACACCCAACTGGATGCCGTTGTTCGCAGGCCCCCAGACTTCCTGCATTTCAGGTACACCCGGCATCGCCGTGGCGCGGGTGGATTGTTCGGCCACCGCGTTGGCTTTCTCATCATTTTTGATCATCGGATCATTAACCAGCGCCGTCAGTGCCGGGATTTCCTTGGTCACTTCGTAACGCACCTTGGCGTACTTCGGCTGGTTGATGAAGGTGATGAATTTCTCGGCCAGCGGTTTTTGCTTGCTGTAGGTTGAAACCGCATAACCTTTTACGCCGAGGAACGAACTCATCGGTTTGCCGTTTGGCAACAGCGGCAGCGCTTTCACGCCATAGTTAATGCCAGCAGCTTCATACGGCTGGAAGGCCCAGGGACCGGTGATCACCGCAGCCGCTTTCTTTTCAGTAAACAGCGAGTCGATGGCGTTCAGGCCGTTATCGCCGACAATTCCTGCCGGGAATAATCCGTCGGCATAGAATTTTTTCAGGTAAGTAATGGCTTCAATGCTGCCCGGTTTATTCAGGCCGATATCTTCGACGTTGATTTCGCCTTTAGCATCCTTACCGAATATATAGCCGCCCATCGAGGCCATCGCGCCGTAGGCGTAATACACTTCATCAAACTTGGCTAACAGACCATATTTACCTTTCGCCCTTTCGGCTTTGGAGAAGGTGTAATACTCGTCGAGGGTCGCCGGTGCCTGTGGCAGCAAATCTTTGTTGTAAATCAGCACCAGCGTTTCCACCGCTTTCGGCACCCCATAGGTCTGGCCTTTAAGCTGGAAGGCGTTCAATGCTGGCGGCGTAAAGCTCGCCAGAAATGCTTTGTCGAGATTCAGTGGCGCCAGTAAACCCTGTACCACTGCCGTGCCCAGCTGATCATTGGGGATCACGACGACATCGGGGCCAATGCCTGCCGGACCATCCAGACGTAATTTCTCCGTTTGTTGTGCGTAAGGCGTTTCCTGCACAACGACTTTGACGTTGTTCTCTTTTTCAAAATCTTTCACCGCGTCGGAAATACCGGAAGATTTCTTAATATCTTCCCAGACAAGTAACTGTCCCTCTGCTGCCCGGACGGCCTGGCTGCTGAGACTTAATGACATCAGTACCAGGGCAGTAAGGTGGGTAATTTTCATTGTCGCTCCTGAATGTGAAGGTATAACATTTTTGTAGGGTACGTAACGACAGTCAATCAACACTTTATACAAACAACCCTTTAAAATCTGATTTAGCAATGATGAATGTCGCCTTAAAAACTATGTTATACGTTAAACTTACACACCATAAATCACTACAAAAAGATGCGCATTGTGTGATCTTCTCTCCAAAATTCAAACCCGCCTGTGCAAACGCTTACACAAGGTGGTTATAGTCCGAAACATCAGCGGTATGAATTCTTCATGAGGTCAAACATGTCCAGCATCAGACTTAAAAATGTGGTCAAGCGTTTCGATAAAACAGTGACGTTGCATGGCATCAATATTGATATTGAAGACGGCGAGTTCACCGTTTTCGTCGGGCCGTCCGGGTGCGGAAAATCCACCTTGCTGCGCATGATTGCCGGGCTGGAAGATATTACGGAAGGAGACGTTTACATTGGCGAGCAGCGGGTGAATGACGTCGACCCGTCACGCCGTGGCGTGGCGATGGTGTTTCAGTCTTACGCGCTGTATCCGCACATGACCATTGCGGAAAACATGGGTTACGGGCTAAAAGTCAACGGCGTACCGAAAGAGGAAATTCGTCATCAGGTGGAGATGGTCGCCAAAACCTTGCAACTTTCTCATTTGCTGGACAGAAAACCGAAACAGCTTTCCGGCGGTCAGCGCCAGCGCACCGCGATTGGTCGTGCGATTGTGCGAAATCCGCAGGTGTTTATGTTTGATGAGCCGCTGTCTAACCTGGATGCCGAGCTGCGGGTGGATATGCGTTTACACATTTCCAAGCTGCATCAGGAACTGAAAACCACCATGGTGTACGTGACGCACGATCAGACCGAAGCCATGACGCTGGCCGATAAAATAGTGGTGATGAATTACGGCAAAGTCGAGCAGACAGGCGCGCCGATGGATCTGTACTACAACCCGGTGAATCAGTTTGTGGCCGGATTTATCGGCTCGCCGAAGATGAATTTTCTGCCTGCAGAGGTGCTGAGCTGGCAGCCGGAGCGGCTCGAAGTGCGCCTGACGCCGGAGAAGACGCTGACGCTGGCGCTGAACACCAGCGAACTGGCAGCAGGCGATAAAGTGACGCTCGGCATCCGACCTGAGCATCTGCTGTCGCAGGAAACTGAAAACGTGCTGGAATTTAACTGCGAAGTGGTTGAACGGCTGGGCAACAGCACCTATCTGTTTGGTCAGTGTTATGGCACCGACGGTTTCAAAATGCTGCTGCCGGGCGATATGGCGTTCAACCCTTATCAGAGCCTGACCACCTGGTTCGATGCTAAACGTTGCATGGTATTCAGCGAAGACGGTCTGCGCATCAGCGCGCCGAGCCTTTCACATCTGCATTAATGTTGTCAGACCGCCCGCTGCGGCGGTCTCCTCCCGCACTTTCCCCGCTAAAGGGCTTTCCCCCATCAGATTCATTCACACCCTTTCCTTTATGATGCAGGGCTTTGGCGCCGCATAAAGGAAAGGGGCTTACCGGGACACTTCACCTCCCGGCTGTTTCAGTGCTATATCTCTTTATCATGATTTTCAGATAAGGGATCCCCATGCCACTGCAATGCCGCATTCTTGATGATTACCAGAACGTTTCCCTTTCGCTGGCTGACTGGCGCTCACTGGCACCGCAGGTGGAATGCCAGGCGCTGACGGAACATATTGCTGATGAAAACACCCTCGCTGAAACCCTGAAAGACGCCGATATCGTCGTGATTATGCGTGAGCGCACACCGTTCACCGCCGCGCTGTTTACCCGTTTACCCAAACTGAAACTGCTGATCACCTCCGGTATGCGCAATGCCTCAATAGATCTCGCGGCGGCGAAAAAGCATGGCGTGACGGTCTGTGGCACCGGCAGCGGACAGTCTGCGCCGGTTGAGCTGACATGGGCACTGATCCTCGGGCTGGCGCGGCATCTGATGACTGAAAATAATGCGTTTCGCCACAACGGCTCGTGGCAAAGCACGCTGGGTTTTGGCCTGAGCGGCAAACGTCTTGGTCTGCTGGGACTGGGAAAGATCGGTCAGAAGATGGCACATATCGCGCAGGCGTTCGGTATGGATGTGTGTGCGTGGAGCCAGAACCTGACCGCAGAACGCGCGGCGGAACAGGGTGTGACACTTTGCGCATCGAAAGAAGAATTACTGCAAACCAGCGATGTGGTGTCCATTCATCTGGTGCTCGGCGAACGCACGCGCGGCTTGCTGGGTGCGCAGGAACTGGCGCAGATGAAGCCCTCCGCCCTGCTGATTAATACCTCGCGCGCCGCGATTGTCGATCAGCCCGCCCTGCTCAGTGCGTTGCAAAAGGGTGTGATTGCCGGTGCCGGACTGGATGTGTTTGATGTCGAGCCGCTGCCGGCAGATCATCCTTTCAGAACGCAACCCAACCTACTGGCGACGCCGCATCTGGGCTACGTTTCAGACGGCAATTATCAGGTGTATTTCACCGAAGCCGTCGAAGACATTCAGGCGTTTCTGGCCGGAAAACCGGTACGCGTTTTGGAATAAGATAAACAACAGGCGTAAAAAAACCGGGCATCAACCCGGTTTTTGTATTCGGTCGCGACGAAACTACTTGGTTTCGTTGGCTTTGATTTCGCCCATTGCTTTCAGCTTTTTGGACATTTCACGACGTTCTTTCGACAGGTCCGCATTGCGGATGATGTAATCATCAACGCGATCTTCATAGTCGCCGCGCATGCTGGCAATGATCGCCTGAATTTCGTCGATGCTCATACCTGGTTTGATGTAATCACTCAGGTTGTCGAGCAGCAGAACACGTTTCTGGTTGTCACGGATTTTCTTTTCGTTGTCAGCAATTTCGCGTTGTAATTTGTTTTTACGACGGAAAATGCGCACAAACTCCAGAACGTCCTGGAAACTCGGCTTATTGATATTGTCCATTTTAACACCTTCGATTAAGTTACACAGATTCAGTGACTGACTTGTCGCAACCGCGTGTGCTGCCTTAACTGTCAGCTAGCAGAAGAGTAGCAAAGATCGGGCTGCGCGCTCAGATAATCGTCCAATAACGCCATCTTACCCGTTTTAGGCCACAGACAAAAATCCCTTCATGCTTTCGGCGTTTTACCGCTGCTTATTTGAGCGTCTTCTTTTTGCATCGTCATGGTGATCAGATCGCCCATAGCCCGCAGTTGTTCCGCTACCTGTGAACTCAGCCACACATAGCCATACACCTGCGCTTCCAGATGATTTGCTGCATTCATTTCCGCCATCAGCGCTTTCAGCTCTTCCGCAGATTCGTTGAGCTGATGATTGATCGTCAGTTCGTCGCCTCGCGTGCCGTTCATCAGCATCAGACTGAGCTTTTCCAGCGTATTGAGCATCAGCAGTTGCGCACTGCGCAGCGTGCGGGCATTGAGCATCAGGAAATGGCTTTCGCGCGAACTCCAGTAGGCATCGGCCAGCAGTTCCAGCGTACACAACAGATTACGGCTCAGGGTCTGGATCGCATCAAACACTTCACGCGGAATATGCGATTCCTTACTGGCGGGAGCGAACAGAGCGCGCATTTTGACCATCTGCCCCATCGTCGTTTTCATTTTACCGTGCAGATGCGGGCGTTCGAGCATATTCGGCGATAACCACGCGCTGTAGAGTTTGTTCAGCGACATCAGGTAATCGGCCATCTGCATGCGCCAGTGAATAAACGCGCGCTGCGGATAAATACTGGCGAAAAGCAGCGCCAGCAGGGATCCGAAAATCACATCGCCGGAACGCCACAGCGCGGTATTCATATCGCCCGGCCCTGCGCCACACACCACCGCCAGCGTAATGCCGATCAGCAGCGCCATATACGGACGCTTGCCAAGGGTCAGATAGCCGCTGACAAACATCACAATTCCGCACCACACCAGCATCAGCGGAAAGGAGTACAGCTCGAGCCATAAGGCAATCAGCCCGGAAACGGAACCCAATACCGTGCCGGTAATGCGCTCCAGCACCCGCTGAAGCACGTTTCCCCAAAACGACATCGGTCCCATCACCACGACCAGGGTGATCAGCGGCCAGGTACCTTCGGGGATTTTCGTCAGACGGACAATCAGGAATGTCAGAATAAATGCCACCGCGATCCGCAGGGCGTGAGTCATTCTGTAATTACGGTAAATGACGTTATCCAGCGCAGAAATTTTCTTGTCGAGACGCACGTTGAGCCTGCCGTAAGGCGTAAATTCAAAGAAGGCGGTAGTTTAGCCGAGTTACCAGAGGGGATCACCCTGGTTTTTGTCAGGGATTTGGGGGGGCGGTGCGGTATTGCGGAATAACGGGCCGATTCTGATGATGTGTTCCATGCCTGCGCATTTTGTCATGACTTCATTGTGGCGGATGGTATCCTAGTCGCCGTCGAGTTCATTCATTCCGCACTGATTAAGGTTATTTCCGTCATGTCAGACAAGCCGCAAAAAACTTTTTATTTCCACGATTACGAGACATTCGGTAAAAACCCGGCGCTGGATCGCCCGGCACAATTTGCCGGAGTGAGAACTGACGAAGATTTCAATATTATCGAAGAACCGCTGGTGATTTATTGCCGCCCTTCTGACGATTATCTGCCTGAACCTGAAGCGGTGATGATCACCGGTATTACGCCACAAGTGGCGCTGGAACGCGGCCTGATCGAAGCCGAGTTTACCGCGCAAATCCATAAAGCTTTCAGCGTGCCGGGCACATGCATTGTCGGATATAACAATATCCGTTTCGACGATGAAGTCAGCCGTAATATCCTTTATCGCAACTTTTACGATCCGTATGCCTACAGCTGGCAGAACGGCAATTCCCGCTGGGATTTGCTGGATGTGATGCGCGCCTGTTATGCGCTGCGTCCGGAAGGCATCAACTGGCCGGAAAATGATGACGGTTTTCCGAGCTTCCGTCTGGAACATCTGACCAAAGCCAACGGCATTGAACACGAAAATGCCCATGACGCGATGGCCGATGTCTACGCCACTATTGCCATGGCAAAGCTGGTGAAACAGGCGCAACCGCGTTTGTTCAGCTTCCTGCTTGAGCATCGCAGCAAACATAAACTCAATACCCTGATCGACATTCCTGCCATGGCCCCGCTGGTGCATGTTTCCGGTATGTTCGGCGCGGCGCGCGGGAATACCGCGTGGGTCGCACCACTGGCGTGGCATCCTGAAAACAAGAACGCCGTGATCATGTGCGATCTGGCCGGTGATATGTCGACGCTGTTAGATCTCAATCCTGATGAGATGCGCGAACGTTTGTACAGTCGCCGCGAGGCGTTGCAGGCGGGTCAATCTCCGCTGCCGGTCAAGCTGGTGCACATCAACAAATGTCCGGTGCTGGCACCGGCGAAAACACTGTTGCCGGAAAATGCCGAACGGCTGGGGATTGATCGTCAGCGTTGTCTTGAGAATTTGCAGTTACTGCGTCAGAACCCGCAGGTGCGCGAGAAAGTGGTCACGATGTTTGCTGAAGCAGAGCCGTTTACGCCTTCCGATGACGTAGACGCCCGTCTTTACGACGGTTTTTTCAGCGATGCCGATCGCGCGGCCATGCGCATCATTGTGGAAACCCGTCCGGAGAACCTTCCCGCGCTGGATCTGACCTTTAATGATTCCCGCATCGAACCGCTGTTGTTTCGTTTCCGCGCCCGCAACTACCCTGCCACGCTGACCGATGCCGAACAGAAACGCTGGATGTTGCATCGCCAGGAGAAACTGACGGACGAGCGTGTGCAGGCGTACATTTTAGAGCTTGAATCGCTCTATAACTTGCATGAGGGGGATGCTGAGAAGATGGCGCTTCTCAAGGCGCTGTTTGAATATGGGAAGAAACTGGTGGGTTAATCGGTTTGCGCCTCCCCATGCGAAGGGGAAAGGCTGCGAGCGGGGTATAAAGGGCTAACACCACGTCAAAGCAAACTTCAACTCATTGATTTCGCTTCAATACCCCACCCCGGCCCTCCCCTTCGCAGGGAAGGGCGCGGAACAAATCACGCTTCCGGCGCTATCTCCCCGCTCATCTGCGGAGGCTGCTTACGAAACGCATTGGTGATGAACGCCAGATACCCGAGGCCAATCGCCCCCCAGACTAAGCCCAATGTCATCGAACTCGATTCCAGGTTCAGCCACAGTGCACCGACGGTCAGCGCACCAATTACTGGCAGGATCAGGTAACTGATGTGATCTTTCAGCGTACGGTTACGTTTTTCACGGATGTAGAACTGTGAAATTACCGACAGGTTCACGAAGGTGAACGCCACCAGCGCACCGAAGTTAATCAGCGCGGTCGCTGTCACCAGATCAAAGGTTATCGCAGACATCGCCACAACGCCGACCAGCAATACGTTGAACGTCGGGGTACGCCATTTCGGATGCACGTAACCGAACAGTTTTTCCGGGAACACGCCATCGCGGCCCATCACGTACAGCAGACGGGAAACACCCGCATGTGCGGCCATGCCTGATGCCAGAACGGTTACACAACTGAAACACAGAATGACGGACTGGAAGAACTTACCTGCCACGTACAGCATGATTTCAGGCTGAGACGCGTCCGGATCTTTAAAGCGCGAGATGTCCGGGAAATACAGTTGCAGGAAGTAAGACACCACCACGAAGATGATGCCGCCAATCAGCGCGGTCAGGAAAATCGCTTTCGGAATGACTTTGCCCGCGTTTGGCGTTTCTTCAGACAGTGAACTGATACCGTCAAAGCCCAGGAATGAGAAGCACAGAATGGTCGCACCGGTAATCATCGGCACCACGTGCGCATTCTCACTGAAGAACGGTTTAGTGGTTGCCAGCGTACCCATCCCCTCGCCCATATAAACGCCACGGACTAACAGACCCAGGAACACCACCATGATCGCCACCTGCACCACAACGATAATGCTGTTCAGGTTCGCCACAATCTTGATACCACGCAGGTTGAACGCAGTCATCATGCCGACCAGCGCCACCACAAATATCCATGACGGCACGCCCGGGAAGATGGCTTCCAGATAGATTTTCGCCAGCAGGATGTTGATCATCGGCATGAACAGGTAGTCCAGCAGTGATGACCAGCCGACCATAAAGCCGACGTGCGGGCTGATAGCTTTTTGCGCGTAAGTGTAAGCAGAACCGGCAGACGGGAAACGCTGCACCAGTTTGCCGTAGCTCACGGCAGTAAACAGAACGGCGATCAGCGCGAAGATGTACGCTGTCGCGACGTGACCATCGGTCAGGCCGGAAACAATGCCGAACGTATCGAAAATGGTCATCGGTTGCAGATAGGCAAGCCCCATCATGACAACCTGAACCAGTGTCAGGGTTTTACGCAGTTGTACACGCTGAGTGGCCGGAGCGGCAGATGCATTAGCAGACATGGTTCAGCCCTCCCTGGATTGCAGACACCGGGCGCTTAAACGCCTCTGAAAGCAACGTACAGGGAAAACTTCGGGAGTTATTACCAGTAAACGGGGGGTAGATCTTCACGTCGCTGAACGCGGAGGTGAAGGCTGTGCGAATGTGACCGCAGCTGACAGAAGCACCGGCAGGCACCGGTACAGGTTTGAAGTATTGCCCCATATTACATTTCCTCATAGTGGCGACCGTTTTTAATTTGGGATCGCACACGAACCTTGTTATCTATCCGGATCTGGGTCCGGCCTCTGTTGAATTAGTTTGGGTACTGCATATACAAAAAAAATAACCGGCGCCTTTAAGCGTCGGTTATCTGCAGTGCGGCGTATTTTGCACAAATCACGCATGAATGACAACATTCACAGGCGTTGCGTTACAAATTCTTTTCCAGTATTGAACATAATGCGCGTATTCGTTAACCGTGCTACGCGTTGCGGAGCATCCAGTCTATCTCCGTTTCCGTCACCCTTCTCTCGAACTGCAACAGTTCATCGGATTTACAGGTGTGATAGACGTGTGAGAAACGTTCGCCGAGGATTTTCTTCAGCGCAGGCTGATCGTCAAAATCATACAGCGCATCGCTCTGGCGGATAGGCAGCGGAATACCTTCCTGTTCCAGACCGTTACCGGTGACCGGTTCGGGTAATGGCAAATCGTTGTCCAGACCATACAGCATGCCCGCCAGTACGGTGGCGACCACTAAATACGGGTTAGCATCGGCACCGGCCACGCGATATTCCACGCGGTGATCGGCGGTTCCGCTGCAAGGAACACGCAGGGCAACAGTACGGTTATTGTGCCCCCACGACGCCTGCGTCGGCACATACATGCCCGGCTGGAAGCGGCGGAAGGAATTGACGTTTGGCGCCAGCACCGCCATAGAGGCCGGCATCAGTGCAATCATGCCAGCGAGCGCGCGTTTCATCAGTTCAGAATCTTCGCCACTGGCATTGGCAAACAGGTTTTTACCGTTGTCGTCGAGCACGCTGAGATGGATGTGCATCCCGCTGCCCGCATATTCATCGTAAGGTTTCGCCATAAAGGTGGCGTCCATATCGTGATTTTCCGCCACCAGACGCACCAGACGTTTGAGCATCAGGGCGTAATCACAGGCGCGCAGAATATTTTCGCTGTGGTGCAGATTGATTTCGAACTGGCCCGGTGAGGATTCCGCCACCGCGCCATCCGCAGGTAACCCCTGAATGTGCGCCAGACGATCAATGTCACTGAGCACATCCGCAAAGTGATCGAGATTATCGACGGAGTAAACCTGAGTATGCATGCTGCGTTCCTGCGTCCCCGGGGTGCAGGGTGGCTGAATATAGCCTTCCGCATCACGCTGCCTGTCGAGCAGATAGAACTCCAGCTCTACCGCTACCACCGGGAACAGGCCCCGCTGGCGCAATGTTTGCCAGATATGATTAAGCACATTGCGTGGTTCAACGTTAAAGGGAGTGCCATCTTCGTCAAGCATGGTCAGAAGCAACTGGCCGGTATGTTCAGGGTCGGAAGCCGATGGCGTTAAGGTTCCGGGAACCGGCACACAGGTGCGGTCGGGTTCGCCCAGTTCCTGGCCTAGTCCGGCTTCTTCCACAACATTACCGAGAATGTCCATGGCGAAGACCGATGCCGGGAAATAACAACCTTTTTCGAGTTTACGGAGTGCTGAGACGGGAATGCGTTTGCCGCGGAAGGAGCCATTGAGATCGGTGAGCAGGACGTCGACGTGAAGGGTTTGCGGGTGACGCTCCAGGTATTGGGATACTTCATCCTGGAACGCGCTACTTCGCTCTTCAACGTGCTTAGCGAGGGGCTCGGTCCCGCTAATCTCTTTCTTAATTTCATTCATCAGTTCAGTCGCTTGCATAGGTTTTCCGCCATTTGCTGGTTTCCGGCATATCAGGCTCCAACAGGGTGCCAGCCGGTTATCTTTACCGGGTCATCACTTTGTTCAACGCTGTGCTCTCATGGAGTGGGGATCCTCTCAGTTTTTTACTCAAAGCTCTTTTATGCTCAAACCGTTTATTGCTCAAAATAACGGCCATATCATTAACCCTAGCCTTAACATTAATTATTTGCAACATGTACATTACCGCAACATATCAGTTTGAAAAGCGACCTGAGCGCTGCTAAATTGGTCAATATAAGGTCAATATTCTGAGCAGTAACGTGCGGGGAGGCACGTACTGTCAGCCAATTCATCTACTCAACGAGGCGGTATTATGGGCAATATATTTTCCACGGCATCTGCGGGAAAAGAGACGCGCTACAGACCGGTCATTGGGGTAGTCATGTGTAAAAACATCGTTGATGAAAATCCAGCCCTGACTGTCCACGAAAAGTATCTGGACGCCATTTTCAACGCCGATGCCCTTCCCGTTTGTCTGCCACATGAACTGGCAGCGCGCGAAGGCGCGATAGACCAGATTCTGCGCGGTCTCGACGGCATCTTCCTCACCGGCAGCCCCAGCAATATTGAGCCTCATCAGTACGGTGAAGAAGGTGTCGAGGAGCAGGCCGATCCCGGCCGTGACCGCTTGAGTTTGCAGTTGATCCGCGCGACGCTGGATAAAAAAATCCCGTTGTTCGCCGCCTGTCGCGGATTGCAGGAACTGGTGGTTGCCACCGGCGGCAGTTTGCACCGTAAAGTGCAGGACGTGCCGGGCTATATGGATCACCGCGAAGACACCACCTTGCCGCACGACAATCAGTATGATCTCGTGCATCCGGTACATATCGAACCGGGCGGCTTACTTTCGGAATTATTACCCGATTATCAGCAGTTTCAGGTGAACTCCCTTCACGGTCAGGGAGCCAACCGTCTGGGTGACATACTGACCGTGGAAGCACGCGCACCGGACAATCTGGTGGAAGCCGTGAGTGTCCGCAATCATCCGTTTGCCCTTGGTGTGCAGTGGCATCCGGAATGGCACAGTCTGACCGACCCGGTGTCGCGTCAGCTGTTTAACGCTTTTATCGCTGCCTGTCGCAAGGGCCATCAGGCCCGGAGCGCACGAGAGGAATAAACGGATGAGCGAAGTCAGTCTGGCGCCTGGTCGCCGGCTTTCTGAAATTCGCCAGCAACTCGGAATGTCACAGCGCAAAGCCGCCGAGTTGTCTGGCCTGACACACAGCGCCATCAGCACCATCGAACAGGATAAAGTCAGCCCCGCCGTCAGTACGTTGCAAAAGTTATTGCGGGTTTACGGGCTGTCACTTTCGGAGTTTTTCGCCGAAGAACATAAAAGTAACGCGCCGCGTATCGTGATTAATGCGGCGGATTTAATTGAAATCGGCAGCCGCGGCGTGTCCATGCGCATGGTCCACAACGGCACGCCAAACCATACCGTTGCCATGTTGCTGGAAACCTATCAGCCCGGCAGCACCACAGGTGACAAAATCAAACATCAGGGTGAGGAAGTCGGCACCCTGTTAGAAGGAGAAATCATCTTAACCGTCAACGGTCAGAGTTACCCGCTGCGTGCGGGGCAAAGTTATGCCATTAACACCGCGAACCCTCATAGCTTCAGTAATATTTCGACGCGGATTTGCAGGATTGTCAGCGCGCATACCCCTAATACCTTCTAGTTGTCATCGGCTCCGGGCGTGGCAACGGGAACCCGAAGAAGGATGTCATCATGACTGCTCAAACAGGAAGTCCCCGCGCTGCCGGTGTGCCGCACACCGACAGCTATTACGCCGGTTCTGTCAACGACCACGCCCCGTGGCCGGAACTGACAGACAATATTGAGTGCGATGTCTGCATTGTCGGTGCCGGTTTTACCGGCATTTCTTCTGCTTTATATCTGTGTGAGGCCGGTTACGATGTGGTGGTGCTTGAGGCCGCACGGGTCGGCTGGGGCGCCAGCGGGCGTAACGGCGGGCAGGTGGTCAATTCTTACAGCCGCGATATTGATGTGATTGAAGACCGCTACGGACGGCAGACCGCTGATATGCTCGGCAGCATGATGTTTGAAGGGGCGAACATCATCCGTCAGCGCATCGATCAGTATGCCATCGACTGTGACTATCGCCCCGGCTGTATTTTTGCCGCGCTGAGTGCACGCCAGCTTTCGAAACTGCGCGACCAGCAAAAACTGTGGAACCGTTACGGCCATACTGAACTGACCCTGCTGGATGAAACCGCCGTGCGGCGCGAAATCGCCACCGACCGTTATGTCGGCGGGCTGCTGGATAAAAATGGCGGCCACCTTCATCCGCTGAATCTGGTGCTGGGCGAAGCCGAAGCGGTGCGGCGTCATGGCGGGCGTATATTTGAAGGATCGGCAGTCACGCGCATTGACCACGGCGAACCGGCGTTAGTGCACACGGCCAAAGGTCAGGTCAGCGCCAAATATGTGATTCTGGCGGGCAACGCCTATCTGAGTCAGCAGCTTGCGCCGCGCCTCACGCGTCTCAGCATGCCGTGTGGCTCACAGATTGTCGCCACAGAACCGCTGTCGGATGACATGGCACTCTCACTGTTGCCCAACAATTACTGCGTCGAAGACTGCAATTATCTGCTCGATTATTTCCGTCTCACCGCTGACAACCGGATGCTGTACGGCGGCGGTGTGACCTACGGCGGTAAAAATCCGCCGAATATCGATTCGGTGATCCTGCCCAAACTTAACCGCACCTTTCCGCAGCTTAAAGGCGTCAAGATTGATTACCGCTGGGGCGGCAATTTCCTGCTGACGTTATCGCGCCTGCCGCAATTTGGCCGGCTGGAAAATAACATCTATTACATGCAGGGTGACAGCGGGCATGGCGTGACGCTGACGCATCTGGCCGGGAAGCTCATCACCGAAATGCTGCGCGGAGACGCCGAACGTTTTGATGCGTTCGCCCGTTTACCGCATATGCCGTTCTTCGGTGGCCGCAATTTCCAGGTGCCATTTACCATGCTGGGCGCAGCGTATTATTCCCTGCGCGACCGCCTGGGCGTGTAATCCTTTCATCCTGCAAAGCCCCGCAGTTTAAACTGCGGGGAAATCCCTGTGTCAGCCTTTGCCCGCCACCGGAAATTCGCTGTCAGTGCCGACTTCGGGCAACTCATTCAGATCTGGCTCGATCCCTTGCGAAATGTAATCTTTTGCCGCAATCGACTGTTCATTGCCTTGTGCGTCGCGGATAAGCACATGTTTGATCGCGCCATCTTTCATCACCTCACGGTGTACACCGGTAAATTCACTCATTGTGGTTTCCTTTTTGATGAACTGCACGTAGACATCGCTCATCTTTAAGCATAGTTTTTTATTCTTAAGTGCAACTAATAAAAATCCTAAATGACCTCAGCAACGCGCTCATTTTCCTGATAAATTAGAGGTATTGTCACTGATGACGACACCGCACGCCCCCGCACCACTCATGCCTTACAAGGAGAACGCTCTTGGACGCCAGCACGATTAATACTCTTTTCTTTATTGGCGCCCTGTTAGTCGCAGCGAGCATTTTGCTCAGTTCGTTCTCTTCTAAGCTTGGCATCCCTATTTTAGTCATTTTTCTGGCAATCGGCATGCTGGCAGGCATCGACGGAATTGGTGGTATTGCGTTTGATAATTACCCCGCCGCCTATCTGGTCAGCAACCTGGCGCTGGCGGTGATTTTGCTCGACGGCGGCATGCGTACCCGCGCCTCTTCCTTTCGTGTTGCCCTGTGGCCCGCGCTGTCGCTGGCGACGGTCGGCGTTCTGATTACCGCCGGTCTGACCGGGCTGGCCGCCGCGTGGTTATTCAATATCAACCTGATGCAGGGTTTACTGATTGGCGCGATTATCGGTTCAACCGATGCGGCAGCCGTCTTCTCGCTGATTGGCGGTAAAGGTCTGAACGAACGTGTCAGCGCCACGCTGGAAATTGAATCCGGCAGCAACGACCCGATGGCGGTATTCCTGACCATCACCCTGATTGACATGATTTCCAAAGGTGAACACGGCCTGAGCCTGATGTTTGTGGTGGATGTGGTGCGCCAGTTTGGCCTCGGCATTGTGTTTGGTGTGGGCGGCGGCTGGCTGCTGCACAAGCTGATTAATAAGATTACGCTGGCGGCCGGGCTGTATCCGCTGCTGGCGTTCAGCGGTGGTTTGCTGGTGTACGCGGCAACCATGTCACTGGAAGGCAGCGGCATTCTGGCGGTGTATCTGTGCGGCCTGATGCTCGGCAATATGCCGATCCGAAACCGTCACGGTATTTTGCAAACCTTCGACGGGCTGGCATGGCTCAGCCAGATTGGTATGTTCCTGGTGCTCGGTTTGCTGCTGACGCCCAGCGATCTGTTGCCGATTGCCATCGCGGCGCTGGCGCTGTCATTGTGGATGATCCTGCTGGCACGTCCGCTGTCGGTGTTTGTCAGCCTGATCCCGTTCAAAAACTTTACCCTGCGCGAACGCTTCTTTATCTCGTGGGTTGGCCTGCGCGGTGCGGTACCGATCATTCTGGCGGTATTCCCGATGATGGCCGGACTGCCTAATGCCACGCTGTATTTTAATGTCGCCTTCTTTATCGTGCTGGTCTCCTTGCTGCTTCAGGGGACGTCATTAGGCTTTGCGGCCAAAAAAGCCAAAGTGCTGGTGCCGCCGCAACCGACGCCGATTTCCCGCGTCGGTCTGGATATCGATGTGTATAACGACTGGGAACAGTTCGTGTATCAGCTCGGCTCCGATAAATGGTGCGTCGGCGCGGCACTGCGTGATCTGCAAATGCCGCAGGCGACACGGATTGCAGCGCTGTTCCGTGGCAAAGAGATGCTGCATCCGACCGGCAGTACACGGCTGAAGGAAGGCGATATTCTGTGTGTCATCGGACAGGAAAAAGATTTACCGGAGCTGGGCAAGCTGTTCAGTGACAGCAATAAAGTGGTGCTTGATGATCGTTTCTTTGGTGATTTCATTCTGCAGGCCGATGCCCCGCTGGATGCGATTTCTCAGTTATATGGTCTGAATCTGGAAGACACCGTGGATCAGTCGCAAACCCTGGGACATTTCGTCATTAAGCTGCTCGGAGGCGAACCGGTGATCGGTGACCATATCGAATGGGACGGACTGACGTGGACGATTGCGGAAATGGAAGGAAATCGGGTGAGTAAAGTCGGCGTGAGGATTGTGACGCATAAGGCTTAAATTCCGGCTCCTTCCCCTCTCTCGAGGGGAAGGAAAACGTATTACTGAGCAGCCTGCGGGTCTTTATCGTAGTCTGAACAGGACTGATAACCTTTGTTCATGACATGACCGGTGTCGTTAAAGCTGACGAAGTAGGTCTGTGCTTTACCATCACGCGGGGCGACCGCATAAGTCTGACAAGTCCCTTTGGCGTGGATCAGCGTCGCTTCCGTTGACGGTGGCCCTGCAATGGCACGAACCTGCGATTTCGTCATCCCGACTTTGACATCGCTGACTACCGGTTCTTTAACGTAACTCGCCGCACGGTCATAAGTCTGACACCCTGCCAGTACCGAAACTGCTGTAGCAACCACAAGTAACATTTTCTTGTTCATAACTTCTCCTCCTGAGTATTTTTGTATTGTTAAGCATAGAAGACATAAGGGATTTAGCCAGCCGATATGACTTCTATTTATTAATTGCACCATATTTTAAGTTTTTTCTGATAACCGGAATGGAGGTTTTTAGCGCGGCCTGACATGCATTTTTATGTGTGCAAAAAGAAGATATTCAGGGCTTTTTGATCTATACATGAAAGAGGTAAGCCATTGATTGCTCGACAAGGAGCTATTACTGATGCATTTGGATCGACGCCGGTTCGTGACTTTGCTGGGTGTTATAGCCCTGATGCCGATACCCCAAACGGGCTTCGCGACTCCCCGGGAGGTTGCCATGGATACTCTGCGGATTGATAAACCCGACGGCGGTGTGCCGAATAATACGTTACCGGTGCTGATTTATCACCGCGTCATTCCGCCTGATACCGCCGATAATGCCGACTATCTCGAACACCTTTTCCGCGCCAACGGCTGGCCGCCGCAGTGGCGTTATCCCGTCTATACCTTTACGCATTTTCATTCCAATACAGCTGAAGTGCTGGGTGTTTTTGCCGGTACGGCGAAGCTGCAACTGGGCGGCGAGCACGGCAATATTATCGAGGTGAAAGTCGGCGATGTGTTACTGCTTCCGGCCGGAATCGGCCATAAACAGATTTCTGCCGATGACGATTTTATGCTGGTCGGCGCGTATCCGCCGGGCATCAAAGCCGATTTATGCCATGACGAATTGCCGCAACTGGCGGCTCGCACCAAAGCGGTGAACGCCGTCCCGCTGCCCGCGACGGATCCGGTGACCGGACACAGCGAAGGCAGCATGCTGGTGTGGCATCAGAAATAACCGGGTATCACG
The DNA here is from genome assembly GCF_963881615.1 of Rahnella sp. CJA17(1/100). Lineage (NCBI taxonomy): Bacteria > Pseudomonadati > Pseudomonadota > Gammaproteobacteria > Enterobacterales > Yersiniaceae > Rahnella > Rahnella sp. CJA17(1/100). Next base: position 107,051 of record NZ_CAWOJA010000064.1, read on the forward strand.
CGGCGGTCAGGGCAAACCGCGCCACGGCTTTTTCCAGACGCTGCGACTGGTCCAGCAACTGCTGGGAGGATGCCGCCGCATGATCCGCCAGTTTGCCGTTTTGCAGCGTCACATGATTAAGCGCGGTAATGCGTTCGGAGACATCGTGAACACTTTGCCCCTGATACAACGTCGCTGCCGAAATCTCACTGACTAACGTGCTCAGGCCGTTGAAGATATGAATTATCTCTTCCAGACTTTGCCCCAGCACCGTAACGGATGCAGAACCGCGATCAATTTGCTGCACGGAATCATCAATCAGCTGGTGAATGCCACGCGTCGAATGGCTGCTCTTTTGCGCCAGCAGACCGATTTCTTTCGCCACCACCGCAAACCCGCGTCCGTGCTGTCCGGCATGCGCCGCTTCAATCGCCGCATTCAGCGCCAGAATATTGGTCTGAAACGCCACGCTGTCGATCATTGAGACAATACTGCTCATTTCTGAAGACTGGCTGACAATCTCTTTCATCGCGGTATCCACCTGCCCCATCACTTCCCCGCCGCGCGTCGCCACGCCTTTCGCCTGCTCGGCGCGTTGACTGGCCTGCAACGCATAGGCGGCGTTTTCTTTCACGCGTTCATTAAGATGGGTGATGTGTTCAGTGGCAGCGCTGAGTTCTTCGCTCTGAATGGCGGCCTGTGCCGATAATTCCTCGTTACCCTTTGCCATCTGATTGATATTGATCATGATATGCGAGGAGGCATCGCGCACTTCACTGACCAGCTTTTGCAGGCCGTGCTGCATGTTGCGCAGGCTGACACCCAGCTCGCGGACTTCAATCACCCGCGCGTGGTCATCTTCGACATCGCGCGATAAATCCCCGGCAGCCAGCACGCTGATGTGCCCGATCATGCGTTGCAACGGACGGATAATCCACGCAGACACACCGCGCCAGACCAGCACCGCAATCACCGCCAGAATGACCAGCGCGGCCATAAACAGCGTTTTCGCCTGCGTCAGCGCGTTGAGTAAGCGGTCGCTCAGGGACACCGCTGTGTGCTCATTAACCGCCAGATAAGCATAATATTTCTGGCTGAAGTCATCCTGAAACGCCTGGATCGGCACTTCAAAGAAGGAATCAATATTGTTGTTCTTTTGCAGACCGTTCGCCTGTTCCCGCAAGCCGTCGTAGAACATCTGATAGCTGGATTTCAGCTCGGTGGCAGCCGTATCGGCGTTTTTCGTCATACCTTCGAATTGTGCAAACGCTTTTTGCGACGCGGCAAGCGAACCCAGCGATTCTTCCATCAGGCTGTTCCAGCTCCCGACCGAGCCGGTTTCTTTATCCTGCATGTAATAAATACCGGCACGGTTCAGTTTGTCGCTGGCCATCAGCAGTTCCATACGGGCTTTATCCATGACGGCTTGCTGCTGACGCAGACTTTCGGTGGCAATAACGTTGTTATGTGCATCCTGCAGGATTTTGGTGAGCACCACGGTGGAGAAAATTTGCAAAGCAGAAAACAGGGCGATAACGCAAATTACCCCGAAAAGGATCCCCCGCGGACGTTTGATGAAACCCGATCGAAACAATCTGTTGAATGGCATTTTACCAATAAGTGAACGAGAAGTTAAATTCATGATTATTCTGCATTATTTAGAGAAGAAACAGAATTTTACTCGCGGGAAATGACAGAAGTATTTCAGGGAGCGGCGCTGAACCGCTCCCTGCGATTACTTATTGTTTCGGGAAGATCCACACATGGTTTTCGGGAAGTGCCAGACGGCAATGCTGCGGGTCGCGCACATCGGTGCCGTAAGCACGGATCACAAAATCATCACCGGTTGTGCGGAACAGATATTCCCAGCGGTCACCGAGATACATGCTGGTCAGGAGCGGCAATTCCAGCTGATTCTCGCCCGGCCCGTCGGCCAGCACCACGCGTTCGACGCGGATCACCGCCGTCCCTTCCTGCCCGGCCTGCACCCCCTCACCCGCCAGCCCCCACAGCACCCAGTCGCTGCCTTCGATACGCGCTTTACCCTCACGCACTTCGGTGACCTTGCCGTGCAGACGATTGTTGCTGCCCATAAATTCTGCGGTAAACAGGGTTTTCGGCGAACCGTACATTTCCTGCGGCGTACCCTGCTGTTCAATTTTGCCGTTGTTGAGCAAAAGAATACGGTCAGAAATCGCCATCGCTTCATTCTGGTCATGCGTCACCATCAGCGCCGACAGTCCGAGTTTAATGATCAGTTCGCGCAGGAACACCCGCGCCTCTTCACGCAGTTTGGCATCCAGGTTCGACAGCGGCTCATCGAGCAAAATCACCGGCGGGTTGTAGACCAGCGCACGGCCAATCGCCACGCGCTGCTGCTGGCCGCCGGAAAGCTGATGCGGGTGGCGCTTGCCCAGATGCCCGAGGCCCAGCTGATTCAGCACATCCTGTACGCGCCGGGTGATTTCACCCGCCGAAACCTTACGTAATTTCAGCGGATACGCCACGTTCTCAAACACGGTTTTATGCGGCCACAGGGCGTAAGACTGGAACACCAGCCCGAGATTGCGCTCTTCGGCCGGGATTTCGCTGCGCGGTGTGCCGTCATAAACTTTGTTTTTGCCAATGACGATGGTGCCTTTCACCGGCTTTTCCAGCCCGGCGACGGCACGCAGCAAGGTGGTTTTTCCGCTGCCGGAAGGCCCGAGCAATGACACCACTTCGCCGCGTTTCAGATCCATGGAAACGCCCTTCAGCACCGGATTATCACCATAAGTCAGGTGCAGATTGTCGACAGATAATTCAATCATGTAATTTCACTCCGAAACGAAGGGCAATACCCAGACCTAACACCACCAGCAGGATGTTAATAAAGGAGAGCGCGGCAACAATATCAATGGCGCCCGCCGCCCACAGGGAAACCAGCATCGAGCCGATGGTTTCCGTGCCCGGCGACAGCAGATAGACACCGGTGGAATATTCACGCTCGAAAATCAGGAACATCAGCAGCCACGAGCCAATCAGGCCGTAACGCGACAGCGGAATGGTAACGTGACGGGTGATCTGCCCGCGGGTCGCCCCGGTACTGCGCGCCGCCTCTTCCAGCTCCGGCCCGACCTGCAACAGTGTCGAGGAAATCAGCCGCAGACCATACGCCATCCACACCACGGTATACGCCAGCCAGACGCTGAAAATCGTACTGCGCAAGGATCGCAACCAGACCACCAGGTTATCGCGCAACCACTGTGACCACGGCATGCCGGAAAGCCAGCCGGATTTTAGCGCGTTATCGAGCCACATCGGCAGGAACAGGAACACCCACAGGAAAGCCAGACCGGCCAGCAGCCCCGGCACCGCACGCGGCACCAGTACGCTGTAATCAAGGAAACGGGTGACGCCGTCGGGTTTACGGTGCATCGCAATACCGATAAACAGATAACAGGCCACCGCCAGCGCGCCACCAATGACGCCAATGGCCATCGAGTTGACGATAGCGCGCAGCAGGTTGGGCTGTTCCCAGATCGTGCGGAACGTGTTGAGCGAGAGTTCATCCCAGATGGACACGCCGACGCCCCAGTTAGAGATAAATGCACGCAGCATCACACCAATCAGCGGAACGCCGATGGTCACCGTCAGCCAGAACGCCACCACAGCCCCGGCCACCCAGCGCCATTTTCCAAGCGGTAAAGCACGCGCCTGCGACGCTTTACCTTTCACCGTCACGAAACGGTTGGCGGTACGCATCAGGCGGCGCTGCAACATCACCAGCGGAATAGTGATACAAATCAGCACCACGGCAACCGCAGCCATCAGATGATAAGACGGCGTACCAAGTTTGTTGGTCAGCTGATAAAGATAGGTCGCCAGCACCATGTTGCCTTCCGGGTCACCCAGCACCAGCATTAGGCCGAACACTTCCAGCCCGAGGAAGAACAACAGAACGGTGGCGTAAAGAATCGACGGACGCACCATCGGCAGACTGACCGCCGTCATCACCTGTAACGGCGAGGCGCCTGCGGTTCGCGCGGCTTCCTCAACATCCGACCCGACGCTGCGCAACGCCGAGGAAATATACAGATAGGCGTGAGGAACATGCGTCAGACCGGCAATCACCACGATGCTCGACATGTCGTAGATGTTCCACGGCACGAAACCGAGGATCGCCTGTGCCCACAGTGAAAAGAACCCGACCGGTCCGGCGGCCACCACGTAACCGAAACCTAATACCATCGGCGACACAAAAATCGGCACCAGGATCAGCGGCTCAATCACGCGTCTGCCCGGCAAATCCGTACGCACCATCAGGAACGCCAGAATACCGCCAAGCGGGATGGCGATGACCACCAGCCCGAAGGCCAGAATAAAGCCGCTTTTCAGCGCTTTGTAGAAATCCGGATCAGTAAAGATGAATCCAAAGGATTCGAGGCTCCATTCTTTCGACGGCGAAAAGAACGGCGCGGAGAGGAAACTCTGTATCACGATGAACGACAACGGAATGTAGATAACCAGCGCCGTTATCAACACCACAATGCCGCGCGGCAGGCTCTGCCACTTTCTGCGCAATGCATTCATGTTACTTCCCTTCGGTTAGAAACAAGGAGAGCGAAATCAGGCAGGAAAAAGGAAGCGCGGCGGAAAATGACGCGCTTCAATATGTCACTACTTGGCAGCAGCGGTACGCCACTGTTTGATGTAATCCAGGCGTTTTTTCTGTTGCAGGTATTCCAGCAGGGTTTCATCCACCGGGATGGGTTTGAGCGCGTTGCCCAGCATTTTGGTCATACCATCGATATCATTTTTGCCTTCGATATCGTTACGGATGGAGGGAATGTCAGCCTGATTGGCCAGAATGCTCTGCCCCTTCTCGGACAAGACATAGTCCAGCCACAGTTTGGCCGCGTTGCTGTTTTTCGATTCCTGACTGATGAAGGAAACGCGGGAAAGCACCAGGGTGTAATCCTTCGGATAGGAAATCCCCAGTGACGGGTCAGTTTTAGCGCGGGCTTCGGCGTAGGAACCCAGGATGTTAAAGCCGATCAGGTTTTCGCCGGAAGAGACACGTTCCATCATGGTGCCGGTAGAGGATTGCACTGCTAAGCCGCCTTTGGCCACATCAGCCAGCGTCTTGAAATAATTCGGATCGGCTTTGAAATCCTGTACGGACAGCATGAAGCCGAGACCGGATTTCTCAATATCGTAAGTCGTGACTTTTTTGTTGAACTTTTCGGTCTGGCTGGCGATCAGTTTTGCCAGTGCCGCATGGGAATCAGGCACATCACCGGCCGGGATCAGGCGTTTGTTATAGATAAACACTACCGGTTCATACGTCGTGCCGTAGGCTTTGTCTTTCCACACTGCCCATTTTGGCAGTTGTCCCTGTTCAGGGGATTTATATTCCTGCGCGTAGTCGGTCGCCAGTTTCAGCGCGGTATCCATCGAGGAACTCCAGACCACGTCGCCGCTGGTGCCGCCCGCCGCCTGTTCGCTGATATAACGGTTGTACAGCTCGGTGCTGTTCATGTCGTTATATTCGACTTTAATGCCCGGATACGTCGCCTCGAAGCCCTGGATCAGCGGGCCAGCGGCTTTGGTGTCAGTCGTGGAATAGACCACGACTTTGCCTTCTTTAGTCGCCGCATCGACGATTTTTTGATAGTCAGCCGGGTAGCCTTGAGGTAATGCAGACATTGCAGAGGAAGACATCATTACAGCCAGAGCAATCAGAGAGATACGTAATTTATTCGACATTATTGTTAACCTCTAGTTACATTTGGGAAACTAAAAATCAACATAACGCATAACATCGGACAGGCAATAGGGTAACGTTTTTATCTTCCCGATTTGTGATTCGTGGCGTTTTTTAAGCAATTAACACCATAAAAACCACGGTAGAAAACGCAAAACAGGCCCTCTGAATGGCCTGTTTTTAAGGACAGAAAACGGGGATTATTTAAAATATCCGGCGGTATCAATATCGGTCAGTAAATCCTGATGTACGGGTTTCCAGCCCAAAATATCGCGGGTGATCTGACTTGAGGTCGGATTATTTAACGAGGCAAAATGGGTAAACCAGCCAAAATGTGCCGCCAGATCTGGCCCGTTTTTACTCACCACCGGCAGGTTCAGGTGCTTACCGATGAGGGTGGCAATCTCACGGAATGGCACACCTTCTTGTGCATTCGCGTGATAAATCGCGTTCTGCGCGCCCTTCTCCAGTGCCAGCACAAACACTTGCGCGGCATCAAAACGGTTCACTGCCGGCCAGCGGTTTTCGCCATCCCCCGGATACGCTGATTCCCCCTTTTCCCGCGCCAGCGCAATGAGCAGCGGCACAAATCCATGATCGCCCGCGCCATGCACCGATGGCGGGAGACGCACCAGTGACACCCGCACGCCCTGCTCTGCCAGTTTAGCGACGGCAAGATCGGACGCCACGCGAGGATTTTGCCCGTACGGATCGGGTAAATCATTTTCCGTTGCCAGACGGCCATTGTTCACCAGCGCCGTGCCGGAGGTGACGATCAGCGGTTTATGGGTGCCCTTCAGCGCAGCGCCTAATGCGCCAATCGCCAGCCGGTCTTTTTCACAATTTTCCAGAAACTTCGAAAAGTCATGGATAAACGCGGTGTGGATCACCCCGTCGGCCTGCGCGGCGCCGGATGTGAGGCTCTCAAGATCTTCAATACTGCCGCGATGAACCCCGGCACCCGCGTCGGTCAGCGCCTGCGCCGAGGCATCCGAACGGGCCAGCCCCAGCACCTGATGACCGGCCCGCAGCAATTCCTGAACCACCGCAGAACCGACAAAACCTGTTGCACCTGTCACAAATACACGCATTGCGAATTTCCCCGTTGTTGGCTAAACCTGTCGTGGCTACAAAAGCCCAGGACTTACGTCATAAAATATAGGGGCTGGAGGAAAGACGATCTATGCGCTAATGTCCGCATTATCTTTGCAATCGTCCGGAGTCGCTGATGGACCCTCTTTCTGATGTGTTATCACTGCTGAAACCGCGCAGTTATATGTCCAAAGGTTTTGAAGCCGGAGGCGCCTGGTCGGTGCAATTTCCCGACCATTATCAGTCGATTAAATGTAACGCGATTATTCGCGGTGAATGCTGGCTGGCAGTCGATTCCGTGCCAGGCGCAGTGCATCTGAAAGCCGGAGACTGCTTTGTGTTACCCAGCGGACGCCCGTTCCGGCTGGCCAGCGATCTTAGCCTTCCGTCCGTCGATGCCGGGCCCATTTTCCAGCAGGCGCAGGATGGCGGAACGGTTTCCTGTAACGGCGGCCAGGATTTCTTCCTCACCGGCAGCCGGTTTGCGGTCAGCGGCGCAAACGCTTCTACCCTGCTGGCGATGCTGCCGCCGGTGGTGCATATCTCAAAAGAATCCGACAGAGCCAGCCTGCGCTGGGCGGTTGAACGGATGATGCAGGAACTGCGTGACCAGCGTCCCGGCGGGTTGCTTATTGCGCAGCATATGGCGCACATGATGCTGGTACAGGCGCTGCGGATGCACGTCGATAACGCGCCGGAAGGTGAAACCAGCGGCTGGTTTGCCGCACTGGCCGATAAGCAGTTATCCAAAGCGCTGAATGCAATGCATGAAAACCCGGCGCAGCGCTGGACGGTGCAAACGCTGGCAGAACGGGCGGGTATGTCGCGTTCTGTATTTTCTCAAAAATTCAAACAGGCTGTGGGCAGTGCGCCGCTGGAATACCTGACGCGCTGGCGGATGTTGCTGGCTGGCGACCGGCTGGCGAATACTAGAGAACCGGTATCAGCCGTGGCGCTTTCGCTTGGGTACGAATCAGAAAGTGCTTTCAGTACGGCGTTCAAACGCACACTGGGATGTTCGCCAAGGCAATACGGGCAGAAAGAAGCCGTCTGAAGAATACGTGGAGGGGCAAAGGGGGAATTTCAGATACAAAAAAAGCCGCTAATCACTTAGCAGCTTTATTGTGTTGTTTATGGCGGAGGAGGAGAGATTCGAACTCTCGAATGGTTTCCCATCGCCGGTTTTCAAGACCGGTGCCTTCAGCCGCTCGGCCACCCCTCCGTAAACAACAAGTACCTTACGACCTCAGTCGTTCAGTACGGGGCGTAGTATACAAGACCGGAAAAAAGATGCAAATATTATTTTCAGTCTAGTTTGTTGATTTTATGAGCATTTAAACCGCGTACACAAAGTCGGGCATAAATAACAGAGACAAAAAAAGCCGCTAATTGCTTAGCAGCTTTCTTGTGTTGTTTATGGCGGAGGAGGAGAGATTCGAACTCTCGAATGGTTTCCCATCGCCGGTTTTCAAGACCGGTGCCTTCAGCCGCTCGGCCACCCCTCCGCAACGAAGCGAACTATAAACAGTGCCGATCCGCTTGTAAAGCCTGATTCTGTTCTGATTGCCTGAAAAACAGGCATTCGGTTCGCAAGCGGCGATTTAAGCATCATTTCGGTGATTTTGACGTCAGGATACCGCGCCGTGCCCCGCTCCGGGCAGGTAAAGAAGGGTAAAACGTCTTTAATGACGCACCGCAACTACTTACACTGCAACCTGTTTGTATTTTCACCGACTCCAATTAGATACCCAAAATAATTTGGGTCGCAGGAAGGCGGCAAGAGAGGGAGTCCCGATGAGCTTACACAGGTAAGTGATTCGGGTGACCGGGCGAAGCCAACGCATCTGCGACACAAAGTATGAAGGGCTTAAGTGAGAATTTTATTATGAACCGCATGGATCGTATCGTTGCATCTTCGTCATCATCACGCGCTGGCTCGTTGCTAAGCACGCACCGGGTGCTGCGTAATACTTATTTCCTGTTAGCACTGACTTTGGGCGTATCCGCGATTACTGCGACAGCAAGTACGGTTCTGAGATTGCCGTCCCCCGGTTTTCTGCTGACCATCGTTGGCTTCTATGGCCTGATGTTCCTGACCTACCGCACAGCCAACAGCCCGGCGGGTATTTTATCTGCCTTCGCGCTGACCGGTTTTATGGGGTATACGCTGGGGCCACTGCTGAGTTCGCTGCTTTCCGTCGGTGCCGGTGACATTATTATGCTGGCACTGGGCGGCACTGCGCTGGTGTTCTTCTGCTGTTCAGCCTATGTGCTGACCACGCGCAAAGATATGTCGTTCCTGTCCGGCATGATGATGGCAGGTTTTGTGGTGCTGCTGGTGGCGGTTATCGCTAACCTGTTCCTGCAAATTCCTGCGCTGTCACTGGCGATCAGTTGCCTGTTTATTTTGTTCTCCGCAGGCGCAATCCTGTGGGAAACCAGCAATATTATTCATGGCGGCGAAACCAACTATATTCGGGCGACCGTCAGCCTGTATGTCTCGCTGTACAACATTTTTGTCAGCCTGCTGAGCATTCTGGGCCTGTCATCACGTAACTGATAAAGCCTGAAGTGGATCGAAGCCCCGCCTGCGTGCGGGGCTTTTTATTTTGTCTGACCGGCGTTTTTGCTAAACTAACTGCCGCATTTTTACAGGTTTGAGGTTGTATGCTGGAGTTTGAAGGTCAGGTTATTGAAACCGACGCTCAGGGTTACCTGAAAAACAGTCAGGAGTGGCAGGAAGGCATGGCGCCGCTGCTGGCGGAAGAAGAAGGGATCGTTCTGACTGACGCCCACTGGGAAGTCGTGCGGTTTGTGCGCGAGTTTTACCTCGAATTCAATACTTCTCCCGCCGTACGCATGCTGGTGAAAGCAATGGCGCAGAAATATGGCGAAGAGAAAGGCAACAGCCGCTATCTGTTCCGGCTGTTCCCGAAAGGTCCGGCCAAACAGGCAACCAAAATTGCGGGCCTGCCGAAACCGGTGAAGTGCTTGTGAAAGATTTCAGTATTTGATTTTAAAATCGCTGTAATTGCCAGGCGCGGTCGGCTCACTCAGTACGCGATCAACGCGTGCATGTTTCGGCCCGCCCTGCTTCAGCCAGGCTAGCAACTGATCTACTTTCTCCTGCTCTCCGCACGCCACCACTTCGACGCTGCCATCCTCAAGATTTTTCGCGTAACCGGTCAGACCGAGACCGGTAGCCTGATGCTGGGTCGCAAAACGAAAACCGACGCCCTGCACCATGCCGTACACATAGGCGGCTATACTGACTGTTGCCATAATATTCTCTCCGTTAGCGGTATGGTTCGTTGCAATTTGACCTGCATGACCGGACAATGTCGCTCTTTTTTGTCTCCGAACCGACAGAACCTAATTTTATGACTGCACGTTTAATTCTGGCCAAAGGCCGTGAAAAATCACTTCTTCGTCGCCACCCGTGGGTGTTTTCCGGCGCGGTTTCACGCATCGAAGGTAAAGCCAATTCCGGCGAGACTATAGATATTGTAGACAGTCAGGGAAAATGGCTGGCGCGCGGCGCCTATTCGCCGTCCTCGCAGATCCGTGCGCGCGTCTGGACATTCAAACAAGATGAAGACATTGATATCGCGTTCTTCATCCGCCGTTTACAACAGGCGCAGAGCTGGCGCGATTATATCGCTAAGCGCGACGGACTGGACGGTTACCGCCTGATTGCTGGGGAATCCGACTGCCTGCCAGGTATCACTATCGACCGCTTCCAGAATTTCCTGGTGCTGCAATTGCTGTCAGCCGGTGCGGAATATCAGCGTGCCCCGCTGATTGCTGCACTGCAACATTGCTATCCGGAATGTGCAATCTGGGATCGTTCCGACGTGGCCGTGCGTAAAAAAGAAGGGCTGGAACTGGCTCAGGGACACGTATTTGGCGACGAGCCTCCTGCCTTGTTGCCGATTCAGGAACACGGAATGAGCCTGCTGGTGGATATTAAAGAAGGTCACAAAACCGGTTTCTATCTTGACCAGCGTGACAGCCGCCTTGCCGCACGTAATTATGCCGCAGGCCGCAACGTTCTGAACTGTTTCTCTTATACCGGCGCTTTCGCGGTGTCTGCGCTGATGGGCGGCTGTACAAAAGTCACCAACGTGGATACCTCCCAGGCAGCGCTCGACGTGGCCCGTCAGAACGTTGAACTGAATAAACTGGATCTCTCGAAAGCAGAATTCGTGCGTGAAGACGTGTTCCAGTTGCTGCGCAAATACCGCACCGAAGGCCAGCAGTTCGATATGATCGTGATGGATCCGCCGAAATTCGTTGAGAACAAAAACCAGCTGGCAAGCGCCTGCCGTGGTTACAAAGACATTAATATGCTGGCGTTGCAACTGTTACGTCCGGGGGGGATTCTGCTGAGTTTCTCCTGCTCCGGATTGTTGCCAACGGATTTATTCCAGAAAATTCTGGCTGATGCGGCGCTGGATGCCGGTCGTGAGATCCAGTTCGTCGAGCAGTTCCGTCAGGCAGCCGACCATCCGGTGACCGGCGCTTACCCTGAAGGTCTATATCTGAAAGGGTTCGCCTGCCTGGTAATGAACTGACAAAATAAGCACGGTGTGCTGTTGCGGCGGCACGCCCGCGAATTTTAAGCAGATTACGTGGTCAAAACTTGAAATAGCCCGTTTTATCTCCATATAGAGATTAATGAATTATTTTTGGGAGGTGACTATGATTGCCAGTAAATACGGTATCGGACAGCAGGTCCGCCACAGAATGTTAGGTTATCTGGGTGTGGTTATTGATGTTGATGCACAATATTCGCTCGATAAGCCTGACGTCAATGATGTCGTTGCTGATGATTCAATGCGTACCGCTCCCTGGTACCATGTCGTGATGGAAGATGAAGAAGGTCAGCCGGTTCACACTTACCTGGCTGAAATTCAGATCGATCATGAAGCGGCACGTTCGCATCCTGAACAAGCCTCGCTGGATGACCTGGCAGCCTCAATCCGTAACCAGTTACAGGCACCGCGACTGCGTAACTGAGCATGATGGCTTTTTCCTGACAAGATGAAAGATAAAAACCGGCGCGGTAGCCGGTTTTTTTACGGGCAGGATCCGCAGACGTTTACTTTTCCATGCCCAGTCGCGGAATTTCAATTTTCGGGCAGCGATCCATCACCACCTTCAGCCCGGCCTCTTTTGCCAGCACAGCAGCCTGTTCATTAATGGCGCCCAGTTGCAACCACAACACGTTCGCCTTAATCGCAATCGCTTCCTGCGCCACGCCATAAGCGGCATCCGCATTACGGAACACGTCCACCATATCTACCGGATGGGGGATTTCTGCCAGAGAACCATAAGCTTTCTGGCCGAGCAGTTCCTGCCCCGCCAGCTTCGGACTGACCGGGATCACCTCAAAGCCCTGAGAAAGTAAATACGCCATGACGCCGTAACTTGGTCGGCCGGGATTATCACTGGCCCCCACCAGCGCGATGGTTTTCACTTCTTCAAGAATCTTGCGGATATCATTGTCTTGCACGGGTTTATCTCCTTTGGCCTGTATGCATTAAGTGTAACGCAGCCTGACCATTTCGACAGTCTGTACGTGAAAAAGAGCCGCTGCAGGATCACGCCGGTGGGAAATTAAAACATTTTGTAAAACTTTGACACACAATCGTCATTCCTGAATAATAGAGGATGAGCAACGTTGTATCTGAGGAGAGAGGAATGAAAATCTGTCATGCGCTGGTCGCATTAGCGAGTCTCAGCCTGATGGTGTCAGCTTCAGCGACCTCACTTAAATTGTCCCCCGATGTCGATGTTCTGGTAATCGATGGCAAACAGATGTCTGGCGCAATCCTTAAAGGTGCAGACAGCCTTGAACTCGATGGCGGTCAGCACCAGATTCTGTTTCAGGTCAGCAAAAATGTCCGTTCCGTCACTCAACAGGCACCGATAATCTACCATTCGCCTGCCCTTATCGTGACCTTCAATGCTAAAAGTAATCGTTCCGTTTCTTTCGTTCTGCCAAAACTGAGCAACGACAATGAAACGACACAATTTAGCCAGCAGATGAATTATCAGCTCATTGATGAACAAGGCCGTCAGATACCGACGCAACGTGACGTCCTGAATATGTTTAATCCCGGACATACTGCAGACGCTGAGAAATTAATGATGACTTACAATTTGTCGGGCGCACGTGCGGCGGTTCCTTCATTCGCCAAAGGCAGCACGGATAAAAAATCTGCGTTAGCCACCGACGCAACATCTCAAATTTCTATCGTTTATCTTCACCCGTTGTGGACACGTCTGGCCGCGAATGCTGGCTTTGAGCGGTTGTTACTCTGGTTAAAACTGCCGGATAATCAGGAACGCGCGTCATAACTTAATCTGCATCACGCATTCCTCCTTCTTAACGGCGAATTATTCCCCCTGAGCTATGCAGTAAAACGGAGTTTCAGTATTCTGTGATCCACTTTTACTTTCGCGTTGAAGGGAATTAGATGGAATACACGACCCGCACGATCGCAAAACAAAAACATATAGCCCTGGTCGCGCATGACCACTGCAAAAGTACCCTGCTGAAATGGGTTGATAAAAACGTTGCTGAGCTTTCGCAGCATATCCTGTATGCCACCGGCACGACGGGTAACCTGGTTCAGCGTAATACCGGGATTAATGTCAAAAGCATGCTAAGCGGGCCGATGGGCGGCGACCAGCAAGTGGGCGCGCTGATTGCCGAAGGCAAAATCGATATGCTGATTTTCCTCTGGGATCCGCTCAATGCCGTTCCGCATGATCCGGATGTGAAAGCCCTGCTGCGCCTGGCGACCGTATGGAACATCCCGGTGGCAACCAATCTGTCTACTGCTGACTTCCTGATCCAGTCTCCGTTGTTCCAGTCTGAAGTCGAAATCACTATTCCTGACTACCAGCGCTATCTGTGGTCACGCCTGAAAGAATAATGATTCAATAGGCTGATTTTTAAAAGTAAAAATCCCGGCGATTGCCGGGATTTTCATTGATCTTATCTATGGTTTTCGCTGGACCGGTACGCCGATATCTTCAAGCTGTTCTACGAAGACGGAAGGACGTTCTTTATCCTGCAGCAACCAGACCTGATGCTTCGCACGTGTCATCGCCACATACAATAAACGCCGCTCTTCGGCATCCAGAAAGTTTTCCGGTTCAGGCAATAACACTTCCTCCAGCAAAGATTCCCGCGCGGGCGCAGGGAAACCGTCATTGCCACCATGCAATCCGACGATAATCACGTATTCAGCCTGTTGTCCTTTACTGGCATGAATCGTCATGAAATCAAGATTAAGCTTTGGCCAGCGGGTCGCGGCTTTCTCCAGAATTTGCGGTCGAAGATGGTGATAACGTGCCAGCACCAGAATATGTTCATCAGCGGTGACATAGCCGCTAAGTTTATCCAGCAATTTTTCCATCTGGTCCTCAGGCAGTATCACCACATTTTTCTTGTTGCCTTTGGTCAGACTGTTCAGCGGCTTCTTCAACTGATAAGGGTTTTGCTGCACAAACTTATTGGCAATTTCACCGATGCGGTCATTGAACCGGTAAGTCGTATCCAGTGCGCATTGCGCTCCTTCGCCAAAATTGTCAGCAAACGCCGTGGTCAGGGACAACTCCGCACCGCTGAAACGGTAAATCGCCTGCCAGTCGTCCCCCACAGCAAACAAACTGGTATGTTTGTTAAGTTTACGCAAGGCAGAAAGCAGCAGTGCGCGCTGGGGGGAAATGTCCTGGAATTCATCCACCAGAATATGCTTCCACGGGCTGACAAAACGCCCTTTTTCCAGGATATTGACTGCCTGATGGATAAGCCCGGAAAAGTCCACTGCGCCCTCTTCTTTCAGTGCCGTTTTCCAGGCTTTCATCAGCGGTGCCATCAGACGAATACGCTTTGTAAACAGATCTTTGACGTCTTCCGGCGCGCTTTCGATCATCTCCGCCTGACTGCCACCGTGCATACGCATCAGGCTGAGCCAGCGTTCAAGGCGGCTTCCGAGGCGCTCCGCCAGCGATTTATTTTTCCAGTAATCACCCTCAGGAACGGTCCATTCCAGTTCGTCTGTCATCCATTGCCGCCAGCCGCTGGCCTGCACTTTTTTCTCTGCACACTGCTGCTGCCATGTCTTAATCAGTAAGCTGCGCCGGGCTTTCGAATCGGTTTCAAGTTTGCTGATTTTGGGGGCTTTTTTGCTGCCTTCCTGGATAATCTGCAAAGCGAGCGCATGAAATGTCTTGGCCTTGATGCCTTCAGTATGCAAACGCTCTTTGATACGCCCGTTCATTTCATCCGCTGCCTGACGACCAAAGGCCAGCAACAGAATTTGTTCAGGATGCGCTTCCTGACGGCGCAACAGCCAGCCCGCGCGCGCCACCAGCACCGACGTTTTACCACTGCCCGCGCCAGCCAGCACCAGCACCGCGTCTTCACCGTTCACGACAGCGCGGCATTGGCTGTCATTGAGCGGTGACACTTCAACGGTATCAAAAAAGTCACGGTTATCAGCAATCACCCTGTCAGTCCAAGCCAGATTGCGCCGGTCGACACTGCGTTTACCCTGCTCAAGCCAGCGCAGACAGGTCTGATAATCTTCCCGACAATTATCAAATTCAGTAAGACGTTCAACAGGCACCGGGATCGCAGAAAATGCCTCAGTAATGTCTTTCTGCACATCAGCCAGATCAATGCGTTTGAACCATTTGTCTTGCTGTTCAATCTGGGTAATTTTTTCAACCTGCCCGCGCAATACTCCGGCGCTGACCTCGCTCATCTCGAGACTCCAGGTCTGCCAGATATTGAGCAGGTATTGATAAAAACGCTGTGTTTCCTGCCATTCGGTGCCGTGCAGCCGGACCACTTTTTGCTCCGGCAATTCAAATTCAAGCTCCCCCCAGACGATGCCACGTTTGCAGCGAATCTGAATAAGCTGATTAAAAGGGATCAGATAGTGATGTTTATCGCCGCTGACTTCCACGCCGGCATTAAGCAGACGCACCCGGTTATAAGGGTGCTGCGCCAGATGTTTCCCGAATGAGGTCGATTTCAGTTCCATATCATCACACCGTGTTTTTCTTTAATTCCTGACATTTTACATGCAAGAGCATTTAAGAGTTTACCTTTGATAAGCGCAGGCGATCCACGCTCCAAAACAGAGTAGAATAGGAGGTATGTTTGCATTATGTGAACACGAAATTTATCAACTTTTTAACCTCTTCGGGAAGAGCTGCCATGCGTACCGTACTCAATATTCTTAACTTTGTTTTAGGTGGTTTTTTCACCACGCTTGCCTGGCTGCTTGCTACGCTGGTCAGTATCGTGCTGATCTTTACTCTGCCCCTCACCCGCTCTTGCTGGGAAATCACCCGTCTTTCACTGCTGCCATTTGGCAATGAAGCCGTACATGTCGATGACCTGTATCCGGAAAAACGCAGCGCGTTGCTGTCCGGCGGAGGTACTCTGTTGAATATCTTCTGGTTTATTTTTTTCGGCTGGTGGTTATGCTTGTCGCATATCGTTGCCGGTATCGCGCAATGTATCAGCATAATCGGTATTCCGGTGGGCATTGCGAACTTTAAAATTGCTGCCATTGCACTCTGGCCGGTAGGACGCAGGGTCGTTTCCGTCGAGCTGGCAAAGCAAGTTCGTGAAGCTAATGCAAGCCGTCAGAGAGAAAACGGACGCATTCGCTGATTGCGATGTTTCAACATTTTTGAATTTTAAGGTGGGTTTTTCGTGCTTTCTATTGCACCCGGTTTACGGCGCTATGCCTATAACAGCAATATTCTTTATCACATCAGGATTTTCATTGCGCTGACAGGGGCTGCGGCATTGCCATGGTGGTTGGGTCAGTTCACGCTGACAATCCCCCTGACACTCGGTGTGGTTGCTGCGGCTCTTGCCGACCTTGATGATCGTCTCGCTGGCCGTCTGCGCAATTTGCTGATTACCCTGGTCTGTTTTTTTATTGCTTCAGCATCCATAGAATTACTCTTCCCCTATCCGTGGCTTTTTGCGCCCGGGCTGATGATTTCAACCTGCGGATTCATCCTGCTGGGGGCCCTGGGGCAGCGTTATGCCACGATTGCCTTCGGCGCGTTGCTGATCGCCATATATACGATGCTTGGCACCAGCATGTATCACATCTGGTATCAGCAACCGCTGATCCTGCTTGCGGGTGCTATCTGGTATAACCTGCTGACGCTGGCTGGCCATATTATTTTCCCCATCCGTCCGTTACAGGATCAGATCTCCCGCTGTTTCACGCAACTGGCGGCTTATCTTGAAGCCAAAGCAACGTTGTTTGATCCCGATCAGGAAGATAACAACCAGCAACTGGTCGAGCTGGCCATGGCCAATGGTCAACTGGTCTCCACACTGAACCAAACAAAAAATACGCTACAGACCCGGCTGAAAGGAGATCGTGGCCAGAAAGGGACCCGCCGGACATTACATTATTATTTTGTGGTGCAGGATATTCATGAGCGCGCCAGCTCGTCCCACGTGCAGTACCTCAAACTCAGTGAACAATTTCATCACAGTGATATTCTGTTCCGCTTTCAGCGCCTGATGAGCATGCAGGCGCGGGCCTGTTTACAGCTGTCACAATGCATTCTTTATCGCCAGCAATATACCCACAACAGCCAGTTCGAACGGGCGTTTTCCCGGCTGGAAGAAGCCCTCAAACGTCTGGAATCTCATCATGAACACCGTGAGACATTACAGGCGTTACGCCATCTTTTACGCAATCTGCATGCGATTGACGCGCAACTGGCAAATATCGAGTCGGAGCAGTCTCTGCCGGAAAATCAGACCGGCAAAAGCCCGTTTGCGGAAGACCGTCTGACTGGCCTTGATGATATCTGGCTGCGCATTTCCCGCCATTTTACGCCGCAATCGGTGTTGTTCCGTCATGCAATTCGTATGTCTGTCGTGCTCTTTGTAGGCTACGTTTTCATTCAGGTCAGCGGCTTAAATCACGGCTATTGGATCTTGCTCACCAGTCTTTTTGTCTGTCAACCAAACTACAGTGCGACCCGCCGGAGGTTAGCTCTGAGGATAATCGGAACACTCGCCGGTATTGCTCTCGGGATCCCTATCTTGTATTTCGTTCCGTCCGTTGACGGACAAATGATTCTGATCGTCATCAGCGGGTTATTGTTCTTTGCGTTCCGCACAGTGCAATACGCGCAGGCCACAATGTTCATCACCCTTCTGGTGTTGTTATGCTTCAATTTGTTAGGCGAAGGATTTGAAGTCGCTATCCCGAGAGTAATCGATACGCTGATTGGTTGTGGTATCGCCTGGGCGGCAGTGACCTTTATATGGCCCGACTGGAAATTCAGGCAACTTGATAAGGTGGTCAGAAAAACGTTCGATGCTAATTGCCGTTATCTTGATGCTATTCTGGTGCAGTACCATCAGGGGAAAGACAACAGTCTCGAGTACCGTCTGGCCCGCCGCGATGCGCATAATTGCGATGCCGAACTGGCGTCCGTGGTGTCGAACATGAGCTCTGAGAGAAATAACGAACCGTCGACACTCGAAGCGGCGTTTCGCCTGTTATGCCTCAATCATACAATGCTGAGCTACATTTCAGCGCTGGGTGCCCATCGCGAAAAACTCAATGATGCCGAAACCCTGAGGTTGCTGGATGATGCAGCATGCTGCGTTGACGGCGCTTTGCATCATCTGCCTTCTGAAGCAGAACGCATCCAACACGCGCTCGGTGAACTCACTGCACGTATTCAGATGCGTACAACGGATATCGACAGTAAAGAGCAGCTCGTGCTTCAGCAAATTGGATTACTGGTGGCTCATTTGCCTGAGCTCACCAGTCTTAATACTAAGATCCTGCCGGCACAAAATCGGCTCTAATTGCAGATAACTTACGCAAACTTAGTGCACAACCGTTGATAGCTGCTCTTGGTGATGGTTAAACCAGTGAGTTAATGACTCTCTGGATTCCATCGGCAAAGCGGCTTCATGGAAGCCCAAAATTGCCCCTTCGAGTGCCATCAGTAAATTAATCCCTAAATTCTTTTTTTTAATGGCACACAGTTTGAGGTAGGTATGGCAGGCACCCTGTAACCGCAAGTCCCCCGAGTTCTCAATGCCGACTTGCCAGAGCATCCTTTCGAGCGCCAGCGAGAGATTGGGTAAATCTTTCAATCGGACCGCTTCGTTGTTTTTTTTCAGCTCTATATCCCGCAACATCCCTTGCAACGATAATCTGCCCAGCTCGCACAGTGCCTGGTGATCACTCCATTGCCGGGCACTCACTTTGAAATAACGCAACTGCACATCCATGCCTCGCTTGCGATAGGTCAGCCTCTCCATCTTTTTGCGGCGAAAATGAGTTTCGGTTTCTCCGGTCGCTCGCAAATAGAGTTCACCATCAGAAACCAGGGCGAACATGACGCGGTCAGCGGACAAGCTCATCCCCCCAAATTGGGTGCGGGAACGAATATTGCCCAACGGGGCAAAAATCTCCAGACACTCAAGCACTCGTTTTTTTGATTTGTTTATCATTGCGTTATCCTTTTCACGTTAATCCCTTGCTTCCACTTTGAGTTACCAAAACAGCTAAAAGCAAAATACGCAATCTTATGAACTCCAACAAACATAAAATGCCGTTACAGCCTGTTGCCTTCAAAATTTGCGAGATATCTTGGAAAAATTGGGTTGATCTTTGCTCACCGCCAGAGTACTGTACATACATACAGTAACTCACTGGAGTACATCATTATGCGAACTCAATACCATACAAATCATCATTTTAGTCAGCTTGCTTTGCCCGTCACTCCGTCACAGGTAAATACGTCTGCATCCTTGAATAATGGTCTGATCACTGAGTTCGTCTATAGTGCGAGCCAACCTGATTTTGCGCAGTTATTACTGCCCTTACTGCAACACCTGGGTATGCAGTCTCGGTGGTTGTTGTGGCTCACACCTCAACAAAAACTGAGCCGTCATTGGTTATCTCAGTCAGGTCTGCCGGTGGATAAGATGGTGCAAGTTAATCAAATTACGGCGATGTCGACGGTAGATGCGATGGAGAAAGCCTTGCAGACGGGTAACTACAGTGTCGTGTTGGGATGGCTTCCGGATTTGAGTGATACTGAGAGGGAAAGATTGCAAATTGCAGCACGCCAGGGTGGTGCTTACGGCTTCATAATGAGACCGACAAATGAACAGAATTCAGCTTGTGGACATCATTCCACAGTAAAAATTCACTCTTCCGTATACCATTAGTTCAAAATAGGAATCTTCCTATGAAAATAATGCGGAACTTAGTGATTTGTGCTGAATAATGCCTGCAAGCCAGTAAAAACGGGCTTCCTGAATGCAGATTAGTGCCAGATTTTGTCAGCAAATTGCCAAAGCCGTTAAGAAATGTGTCCGTTTTTCCCTTTTTTTCCACGGTGTTAACACATCAAGCTTGTAAGTTTCGCGCCACGTTGTAGACTTTACAACGCCAAGGTTGCTCGATAATGCCAACGTAAAGTGGCAAGTTCTGAAATGAAGCAATAATCTTGGCGTAAGGATTTTAACCAAGGGCTTAAAAAGCTTAAAGCTCAATTGCCTATTTGGATGATAACGAGGCGCAAAATGAAAAAGACAGCTATCGCATTAGCAGTGGCACTGGCAGGTTTCGCTACCGTAGCGCAAGCCGCCCCTAAAGATAACACCTGGTATACCGGTGGTAAATTGGGCTGGTCCCAATACCATGACACTGGTTTCGCAAACGCTTACAACGGTATCGGCAACGGCCCTACCCACGAAAGCCAACTGGGTGCAGGTGCGTTCTTGGGTTACCAAGCGAACCAATACCTGGGCTTTGAAATGGGATATGACTGGCTTGGCCGTATGCCTTACAAAGGCAGCGTAAATAACGGCGCGTTCAAAGCACAAGGCGTTCAGCTGGCTGCTAAACTGAGCTACCCGCTGACTGACGATCTGGACCTGTACACCCGTCTGGGTGGTATGGTTTGGCGTGCAGATGCTAAAGGTAACTTCAACAACGGTGCTAATGGTCGCGTAAGTGATCATGACACTGGTGTTTCTCCACTGGCAGCAGTTGGTGTTGAATACGCAGTAACCAAAAACTGGGCTACCCGTCTGGATTACCAGTGGGTTAACAACATTGGTGACGCGGCTACCGTTGGTGCACGTCCTGATAACGCAATGCTGTCTGTAGGTGTTTCTTACCGTTTCGGTCAAGATGAAGCAGCTGCTCCAGTTGTTGCTCCAGCACCAGCTCCAGCTCCAGTTGTAGAGACTAAGAAATTCACTCTGAAATCTGACGTTCTCTTCAACTTCAACAAAGCGACTCTGAAACCAGAAGGCCAACAGGCTCTGGATCAGCTGTACAGCCAGTTGAGCTCTATCGATCCTAAAGACGGTTCTGTTATCGTTCTGGGTTACACCGACCGTATCGGTTCAGAACAATACAACCAGAAACTGTCTGAGCAACGTGCTCAGAGCGTAGTAGATTACCTGGTATCTAAAGGTATCCCTGCTAACAAGATCTCTGCACAAGGCCAGGGTAAATCTAACCCAGTTACCGGTTCTACCTGTGACTCCGTTAAAGGCCGTGCTGCTCTGATCGACTGCCTGGCACCAGACCGTCGTGTAGAAATCGAAGTTAAAGGCTACAAAGATACTGTTACTCAGCCACAGGCTTAATAACACGCTTTAGCTTTTGCTACAGATACTAAAAACCCCGCCATGGCGGGGTTTTTTTTATGCCTTCGGTCAGAGCAAATAGCTGACTCCCTGAGACGCGAAAGCAAATCTATCCAATATCTTTCTTGCCGAGTATTTGTTCTAAATCTTCTTTCAATGAAGACATCTGATTCGCGTATTTCTCTTTACGCTCGGCATCTTCAAGCAGCTGAATGATTGTGTCAGAAAGCGTGACACCACGCCTTTGTGCCAATCCCGCTAAACGCTGCCAGACCAGAAATTCTAAATCGATAGATTTTTTGCGAGTGTGCTGATGCTCTGCATTGAAGTGACGCTTACGGCGTGCACGAATCGTTTGCTTAAGACGATTTTCCAGCGCCGGATTCATATTATTAACAATCCAGTCTGACACTTTGACCGGCTCGTTTTCCAGGTTGAGAAGTTGATTCACGGATTCCTGGGCAGCGCTGTTTTCCAAATGGCGGGTGATCCGCTCACCTTCCCGGTGTTTTTTCACCAGATACTTCCATTTCCAACCACTTTCGAGATTTTCCAGTTGCTGATATTTCATCGTGAACTCTTCGGTGACCACGTAACTTTACTAAGCATAACAGCTTTAATTCAATTTTCACCCCAAATAAAACCGCTTATTTTGGTTGTTTTTTGCCCACCTGTACAGCAATGTGCACTAAGACCAATTCCGCTACGACTCTCATTGTATGCAGCCGGATTTATTCTTGTATAATCGCACTTTCCCTCTTTATAGAAAACAGCTAACACATTGACCAATAACCGACTTGACTGGCAGCTTTTACTGCCCGACTCCGCGCCTTACGAGGCAATCTTTGCAACGGCTGCCCAGTTAGCCCCTGTCGATTTTGCAGGAATTCAGCCCCGGCTGGAAAATGGTTTAACGCTGTTTTGTCATCCCCGCTCACGTGTGCGTTTTATGACGCTCAAGGCGCAGGAAAATCGCGAATACTTGTCACGCATTAAGCAGGTGGTCAGCGACTTACTACCTGAACCGGCGGAAGTCACGGGTAACCGTTACCATATTGAAGGCAATAAGGTAACGCTGCTGGCGGCGAAGACAGCGGAAGATGCATTCGCGGCGAAATCGACCTGCCAGTATCGTGAATGGGTTGAACCTGAACAGCTGTTCGGGTGTGTGCGCATTTACAAAGACCAGATCCAGCTGGAACCGGGATTGGTACACCAGGTGAATGGCGGTGTGCTGGTACTTTCCATCCGTACCCTCATCGCGCAGCCTCTGATGTGGTTGCGTCTGAAACAGATGATCACCGAAGGTCAATATCATTGGGTCTCACCAGATGAGACGACACCTTTACCTGTGACAGTCCCTCCGATGCCTTTGGATATTCGCCTGATTCTGGTCGGTGACCGCTTATCGCTTGGTGACCTCAGTGATATGGAGCCAGAGTTGGTGGATTCTTCCATTTATGGTGAATTTGAAGCCGACCTGCCGCTGACGGAAGAAAGCGATATGGAAACCTGGTGTGGTTATGTCAATACGCTGGCTGATGAGCTTGAGATCCCACGCCTGGCCGCTGATGCATGGCCCGAGTTTCTAAAAATGGCCATTCGTCACAGCACCGATCAGGGCAGTCTGACACTCGATCCGGTATGGCTTAACACCCAACTTAGCGAAGCTGCACTCTATAATGAAGACGAGTTGCTGAGCGTTAAGTCTCTTGAAGCGGCATCCGGTGCACGTGCATGGCGTGAGAGTTATCTCCAGGAGCGTATGCAGGATGAAATCGAACTTGGACAAATTCGCATTGAAACAGAAGGCGAAGTTGTCGGGCAGATTAATGGCCTGTCTGTACTGGAATATCCGGGGCATCCGCGAGCGTTGGGTGAACCTTCCCGAATTAGTTGTGTCGTACATGCCGGCGACGGCGAATTTACCGACGTCGAACGTAAAGCCGAGTTAGGTGGTAATCTGCATGCCAAAGGCATGATGATTATGCAGGCCTTTCTGATTTCCGAGTTAGAACTCGACCAGCCTCTGCCCTTTTCCGCCTCGATTGTATTTGAGCAGTCTTACGGAGAAGTGGACGGCGACAGCGCTTCACTTGCTGAACTCTGCGCACTGATCAGTGCGTTGTCGATGCAGCCGATCAACCAGCAAATTGCGGTCACCGGCTCTGTCGATCAGTTTGGGAATGTGCAACCTATTGGTGGCGTAAACGAGAAAATCGAAGGTTTCTTCGAAGTTTGTCAACGTCGCGGTTTGACCGGTAAACAAGGGGTCATTCTGCCAACCAGCAACGTGCGCAACCTGTGCCTGCATCCGCAGGTTCTGGACGCCGTTCGCGAAGGCCAGTTTCATTTATGGGCAGTTGATAACGCAGCCGAAGCGCTGCCTATCCTGACCGGATTGATTTACACAAACGAAGAAGAAGCTGAAGAAGAGCGTCCGAGTCTGCTGGGATTAATTCAGCAGCGTATTGCGCTGGCGACATCGCAAGGCAGCCCGCGTTATCCGTGGCCTCTTCGCTGGTTGAACTGGTTCAATCGCAGCTGATCGGAGTTGTTCAGCTTACAGCTGTTCGCTAAACTTCGCCCTTCATTAAAATAAGGCTTACATAGAACATGGTAGATAAACGCGATTCCTATACGAAAGAAGACCTCGTAGCTTCTGGCCGCAGTGAACTGTTCGGCGCTGGTGGCCCTCCGTTACCATCAGGCAATATGCTGATGATGGATCGTATCGTAAAGATGCAAGAAGACGGCGGCACCCATGGCAAAGGCTATGTTGAAGCTGAATTAGATATCAACCCTGATCTGTGGTTCTTTGGTTGTCACTTTATTGGCGATCCGGTAATGCCTGGTTGTCTGGGTCTGGATGCCATGTGGCAGTTAGTGGGCTTCTATCTGGGCTGGCTCGGTGGCGAAGGCAAAGGCCGCGCACTGGGTGTAGGTGAAGTGAAATTCACTGGTCAGGTTCTGCCAACCGCGAAGCTGGTCACCTACCGTCTGAACTTCAAACGCGTGATCAACCGTAAACTGATCATGGGCGTTGCTGATGGTGAAGTGCTGGTTGATGGTGTGGTAATTTACACCGCCACTGATCTGAAAGTGGGTCTGTTCAAAGACGCTGCGGCTTTCTGATAAAGCCCTGCACGACGTCTGAAAAAGGGTGAGCCTCCGGGTTCACCTTTTTTATGTCTGCTGTACGGGCACTCTGCCCTGCAAACAAAAACCTCCGCGCATAGCGGAGGTTGTTCCTTATTCTGACAGGGTAGCCGCTTAAGCGGTAACAGCCCTGTCCTCCATGGCTTGTCGCCAACCCCCGAGCCAGTGTGATCGGGCATCTAATGATTGGTACGGACAAATCTCTTTTGAGCGTCCGCCAATACCTGCTTGATATCCACGTGATTGTGCCCGTTCCAGGCGATCGCGTTTTTGTCTCTTCATGCCTTGTATCCCTCATTATTCAGGTCAGGTGGAAAGAAAACAGTGGCCCGCTTCTGCGTCCACATCTAACAAATAGCTGCAATATGAGGAGAGGTCAATGCGCAAAATTCACGCCAATGTCACATTCGTGAGCTATATTATTGGATTGTGCACAAAATAATCGCGCCAGTTAATCCCTCATCTGGCTGATCCCCATAAAAAAATCCCGGTGTCTGTCAGGTCAGAAACCGGGATTTTTTATCTTTAACTTAAAAAATATTAAGCTTAAAAAAACGTCATCTTATCTGCGCAGCAATCTGGCCCACTTCTTGCTGCCAGCCGGTAGCCAACGTTCTGACCAGCGCGTCATAGCCATCTTCGTTTTGCTTGAGATTCAGGGTGAAATCACGCTGAATCATCTGCCCGTTGCGTGTCAGGCTCCAGCTGCCACTGACGATCACAATACCGTCATAGCGGCCATGGAAACCGGTGACATTAACGTTCAGCACATCCTGATCGTCGGTATTCGCCGCCTGAGTGGAAACCAGCGAGCCCGGCAAGTCCCGGCGTAAATAGGTGACCAGTGCTTGCTGTAGTTGCTGATCCAACGGACTGGCCCAGAGATTATTCTGGGTCAGCGTGTACTGCACATCATTGGTCTGATATACCAGCCCTGACCCTGCCAGATAATCAGCAACACTCACCCGCTCAACCCACAGATGCCGCTGTACGGCACCTGCAGACATCACGCTACCTGTTGTTACGGTGCTGCTCAGCACAGGCAACTGGTAGTAGGTTTTCTGATCACTGCTGCTACAGGCAGTCAGGAATAATGCTAAGACGACAGGTATCCATTTCATCATTATTTGGCCTTCTTCGGCTGAGGATCATCTTGCCCTGGGGCAGCGAAAATCAGTGCGTTACTTTTCTGATTCAGCGTTTTCAATACCGGTTGCAGCTCACGCAGGGTTTTATCCAGACTCTGCATATCGCCGACCAGATTGCCGTACGCCGGCGAACCAGGCTGGAAGCCTTTCAGGCTGCGGTTCAACTGAATCAGCGTCTGCTGCATATCCTGAGGCAGATTTTTCATCTCTTTACTGCTGACAATCGCGTTCAGAGACTCAATCGTTTTCTGCGTTGACTTCATCGTCCTCTGACTTTCAGCCAGCGTACTTGTCGCTTCGCGCATCATCGGTTCGATTGGCAGATTGTTGATCTTATCGAGGGTTGTCATCAGTTTTTGCTGAATCTGTGCAAAGCCTCCACTCACCGTCGGCAACAATTTATGCCCGCCGATTTCCAGCGGCCCTTTCCACGGTTTCTCATTCGGATAGAAATCCAGATCGATATACATCGCCCCTGTTAACAGGTTGGCGGATTTCATCGAAGCACGCAGACCCTGAGCAATACCGTCACGGATATGATCTTCAATATTGAAATTACTGCCCAACAGTTGAACGAAGCGATCGGGTTCAATGCGGATCAGCACAGGAATGCGATAATCGTCCGACATCTGCTGTTTCACCACATTCATCGGATAAGGCACTTCGGCCACAGTACCCAGACGAATACCACGGAATTCAACAGGTGCGCCAGGTTGCAGACCGCGAATAGAATCCGAGAAGAACATCACGTAATCCGTGTGACGGGTATACAGCGATTCCTGAATGCTTTTCTGATCATCAAAGAGCCTATAACTGTCACCATTTTTGGCTTCGTTGCCCTGCGTCCAGCCATTCGGAATATCAAAGCTGACACCACCACTAAATAACGTGGTCAGTGACCCCATTTCGACACGCATACCGGCGGCAGACATATCGAAGTTCACGCCGCTGTCTTTCCAGAAACGCACGTTGTCAGTCACCAGTGTGTCGTAAGGCGCACGGATGAAAAGCTGGTATTTGATGTTACGTGCTTTCGGATCAAAGTGACTGGTTTCCACCGTACCGACCTGGAAACCCCGGAACAACACAGGGTCGCCTGGACTCAGCTGACCGGAACGCTCACTTTCCAGACTCACGCGGATCCCTTTCGCATCAGGTGACGCCAGCGGGGGGGAGTCATCCAGTTTATATTCTGATTTTTCTCCCCCCTTGTTACCCGGCTGCAGCTGAATATAAGCGCCAGACAATAATGTGCCCAGACCGGAGATGCCTTCACGTCCGATTTGCGGTTTCACTACCCAAAAAACAGAGTCCCCGCGCAGCATTTTTTCCATGCCGGTGTTCAGTCGTGCTTTGATGATAACTTGTTGTAAATCATCGCTAAGCGTAACGGACTCTACTTTACCGACATCGACGTTACGGCTTTTGATGGTGGTTTTGCCACCTTCGATGCCCTCAGCGGTGGTAGTGATCAGCGTGACTTCCGGGCCCTGATGGCTGTAGTGATAAAACAGGATCCACGCGCCAATCAGCGCAGTGACGATCGGTACGATCCACACTGGCGACCAGCGTTTAATTTTCTCTACTTTGGCAGTTCCGTCATGCTCTGCCATGTTATTTCCCGCCATCTTGTGGCTCCTTTGTAGACTTCATTCCAGCACGATCCCAAATGAGCCTTGGGTCAAATGTCGTTGCGGCAAACATGGTGAGGATAACTACGCCGGCGAACAGCAGCGCGCCAATATCCGGATAAATACTCATCAGTTGCCCCATTCTCACCAGCGCCGCCAGTACCGCAATAACAAACACGTCGATCATTGACCAGCGGCCAACGAACTCAACCACCTCGTAAATGACATGTAATCGTTCCCTGTCGATCTCTTTATTAGAGTTCGCATCCCAGCATAGCCAGCCAATAGCGATCATTTTGAGCGTCGGCACCATAATACTGGCGATCAAAATAACCAGAGCCACGGGATAGGAACCTTCGCTCCATAACAGCGCCACCCCGGCCATAATCGTAGACGGTATCGGATTACCCAGTACCTGAGTGATCATGATAGGCAACAGATTTGCCGGGATATACAGCAGAACGGAGGTCACCAGCAGAGCCATTGTCCATTGCAGACTATTTTTACGCCGTGCATGACCATGGGTTTTGCAACGGCCACATTCTTTCTGATCAACCGGTAAAATTGCCATGCAGCAATGACAGGATCGCAGACCCTGACGCAGACCGCTTTCTCCCATGCGCAGTGGCTGATCTACCGCCGGAGCAGGTTCGATGTGCTGCCATATCCAAAGACGGTCCGTGCACTGAAAGGCACGCAATTGCAGAAGGCAAAACAGGACATAGGGATAAAAACTGCTGCCCACGCCCACGTCGCCATAAGCCATGAGTTTCACGAAACTGACCAGTACCCCGGCAAGGAAAATCTCGACCATACACCAGGCTTTCAGTTGGAATAAGGTCCGGGCAATGACAACTTTCCAGCGAACGGGAATATTGAAACTCTGGCAGAGGATGATAATGGACAGCATGCAAATGGCCGGGAGCAGTTGCACCACGATCATGAATAACGACGCCATGCTGGCATAGTCTTCTGAAACCAGAACCTGAGGGATTTGCACCAGCGTGACTTCGCTGCTCAGCCCGGCAACATTCATATTGACGAAAGGAAAGAGATTGGCCAGCAACAGCATGAACAACGCGCTGATGGCATAACCGACAGGACGTCTTCGAGGCTCATTCCAGCGGGAGGTTAGCGTAGTGTGGCAACGGGGACACACCGCTTTTTGCCCGATGTGCAGGCCGGGTATTGCCACCAGCATATCGCATTGGGGACATAATATGTGCGGGTCATGATCATGGGCGTCAGAACACACTATCGACTCCTCAACAGCGGAAAGACTACGAATATCGGCAACCGGCCTTCCCTTTATCCGGTTGCCAATCATGAGGCAGTGTTAAGCGTTCTTCTGCGCTTCCAGCGCTTCCCAACGTTCAAACGCCTGCTCTAACTCAAGCTCTGCGGCAGCGAAAGCGGTGAGCACTTGCTGAGTTTCTTCATGAGGAAGGGTGAAGAAATTCGCATCGCTCATTTGCTGTTGCAAGGCACTGATTTTTTCTTCCAGAGTGCTGATTTGCGAAGGCAATTGTTCCAGCTCACGTTGCTGATTATAGCTGAGCTTATTCGCGGTGCGTTTGGCCGGTTCTGCTTTAGGTTGTGCAGCGGGTTTATTTTCCGTGGTCACCGCCTGACGGATTGGCTTCTGGTTGCGGCGCTGATGCTGTGCATCATGGTAACCACCGACATAGCTGTTGATCACGCCATCGCCTTCATAAATCCAGCATTCGGTTGCCGAGTTATCAACGAATTCACGATCATGGCTCACCAGCAGTACCGTGCCCTGATAGCTGTCGATCATCTCTTCCAGGAGTTCAAGAGTTTCCACATCCAGGTCGTTGGTCGGTTCATCGAGGATCAACAGGTTGCTTGGGCGCAGGAATAATTTTGCCAGCAGAAGACGGTTACGCTCGCCACCTGACAGCGCTTTTACCGGTGTCATGGCGCGCTTCGGATGGAACAGGAAGTCCTGCAGGTAGCCCAGTACATGGCGTGCACGGCCATTGACCATCACTTCCTGCTTACCTTCGGCCAGGTTATCCATCACCGTACGTTCAGGATCCAGCTCAGCACGGTGCTGGTCGAAGTACGCCACTTCCAGTTTAGTACCACAGTGAACACGGCCGCTGTCTGCCTGAATCTTACTTAACATCAGTTTCAGCAACGTCGTTTTACCACAACCGTTCGGGCCAATCAGCGCAATTTTATCACCACGCATGACTTGCGCAGAGAAGTTGCTCACCAGTTGTTTTCCGGCAATGCTGTAATAAACGTCTTCCATTTCAAAGACAATCTTGCCTGAACTCGCGGCTTCGACCACCTGCATTTTGGCGGTGCCCATCACTTCCCGGCGATCGGAACGCTCTTTACGCAGGGCTTTCAGAGCGCGTACGCGGCCTTCGTTGCGGGTACGGCGGGCTTTGATACCCTGACGGATCCACACTTCTTCCTGCGCCAGTTTTTTATCAAACTCGGCGTTCTGCAGTTCTTCAACGCGTAAGGCTTCTTCTTTTGCCAGCAGATAGGCTTCGTAATTACCTGGATAAGACACCAGTTTGCCGCGATCAAGATCGACAATGCGCGTCGCCATATTGCGGATGAAAGAACGGTCATGGGAAATGAAGATAATGCTGCCCTGGAATTCCTTCAGGAAGTCTTCCAGCCACGCGATACTTTCGATATCCAGATGGTTCGTCGGTTCATCGAGCAGCAGAATATGCGGCGCGCTGACCAGAGCACGGCCCAGCGCCGCTTTACGCAGCCAGCCGCCGGACAGGGATTTCAGCTCTGTATCTGCATCCAGACCCAGTTTCAGCAATACTTCGTTGATACGGCTGTCGAGCTGCCACAGGCCCTGATGATCGAGGATCTCCATCACCTGAGCCAGTTTGTTCATGTTCTTTTCGCTCGGGTCGGTTTCAACCAGATGCGAAATGGCGTGATACGCCTTCAGATGTTCAGCCTGCTCGAACACGCCTTCTGATACGAAATCAAACACCGTACCTTCGACATTGCGCGGCGGATCCTGTTGCAGACGCGCAACAATCAAATCCTGCTCATACACGATACGCCCGTCATCGAGCGGCACTTCGCGGTTCAGGATCTTCATCAGCGTCGATTTACCGGCACCGTTACGGCCAACCAGACAGACACGCTCATTCGGCTCGATGTGTAATTCGGTGTTATCCAACAGCGGCGAGTCACTGAATGACAGCCAGGCACCTGACATACTAATTAACGACATAAACTTTATTTTTCCTCGCCGGCATGGGACAGCAGCCAGCAGTTATGAATCTGACGATTACGGGCGAAATCCTGTGACAGGGTTTGGCTGGTGATTTCTTTCGCGCTCAGCCCCAGTTTACTCAGTCCGTCGAGATCCATCTGGAAACCGCGCTTGTTGTTGGAGAACATAATGGTGCCGTTGCGACGTAAAATGCGTTTCAGATCTTTCATCAGAGCCAGATGATCACGCTGTACGTCAAAACTTTCGGCCATACGTTTCGAGTTGGAGAACGTCGGTGGATCGATAAAGATCACATCAAACTGTTCGTCACACATGCCCAGATAAGACAGGCAATCCGCCTGGATAAGTCGATGCTGGCGGCCGGTCAGATCGTTGGCACGCAGGTTCTTTTCCGCCCATTCCAGATATGTGCGGGACATATCTACCGTGGTCGTGCTGCGCGCGCCGCCCAGGCCAGCATGAACACTGGCGGTACCGGTGTAAGCAAACAGGTTAAGGAAGTCTTTACCTTTGCTCATTTCACCCAGCATTTTGCGGGCGATGCGGTGATCAAGGAACAAGCCGGTATCGAGATAATCCGTCAGGTTAACCCACAGTTTAGCGTTGAATTCCTCAACCAGCAGGAACTCACCTTTCTGCGCCAGTTTCTCGTACTGACTGGTGCCTTTCTGGCGCTCACGGGTTTTCAGGATCAACTGGCTGGATGAAATATCCAGTACAGACAGGGTGGCGTTTATCACGTCAAACAAGCGCTGACGGGCTTTTTGTGCATCAACCGTTTTTGGCGGCGCATATTCCTGCACCACCACTTTGCTGCCATAGCGGTCAACCGCAACGTTATAATCCGGCAAATCGGCATCATACAGGCGATAGCATTCAATGCCCTGCTGTTTGGCCCATTTTTCCAGTTTTTTGACGTTTTTACGCAGGCGGTTAGCGTAATCTTCCGCCATTTGCGTACCGGCCGCACCCGTCGGGTTTTCTGCCAGCTGATAGTTTTTCTGCACACATTCCAGCGGGCCGTTTTTAGCTTTGAACTGGCGCTCAGCACGCAGTTGCAGGCAGCTCAGCAATTCCGGTGACGCACTGAACAGCGACAACTGCCAGCCACCAAATTTGGTCTTCATAATGCGGCCGAGCATGTTATGCAGCGCAATCAATGCCGGTTCGCTTTCCAGACGCTCGCCGTATGGCGGGTTGCTGATGACCGTACCCACCGGGCCTTCCGGCAGCGGATTCACCAGTTTCCCAACTTCTGAGGCTTCAAAGCTGATCAGTTCCGCAACACCAGCGCGACGGGCGTTCGCACGCGCCATCTCAATCACGCGACGGTCGATATCAGAACCGAAGAAACGGGAAGTGGTTTCCTGCACCGCACGGCGGGTACGAACCTGCGCTTCTGCGGTCAGTTCGCGCCACAGTTCAGCGTCAAATTTATTCCAGCCGGTAAAGCCCCAGTGCTGACGATGTAAGCCCGGCGCGCGATCGGCAGCGATCATTGCCGCTTCAATCAGCAATGTCCCGGAACCACACATCGGATCGACCATCGGTGTGCCCGCCTGCCAGCCGGAGCGCATTACAATCGCTGCTGCCAGGTTTTCTTTCAGCGGCGCCTGACCGGTCAGATCGCGGTAGCCGCGCTGATGCAGGCCTTCGCCGCTGAGATCCAGCGCGACGCTGGCGGTATCACGTTGCAGGAAGACGTTTACGCGGATGTCGGGCTGCTGTTTCGCCACATTCGGGCGTTCGTCCATTTTGCGGGTAAAGCTGTCGACGATGGCGTCTTTCACTTTCAGTGCACCGTACTGGCTGTTACGGATTTCGTCATTCAGGCCGCTGAAATGCACAGCGAAGGTTTTTTCCACGCCAAAAACGGCCGGCCAGTCGATCGCCATCACGCCAAGATAAAGATCCAGATCGCTGTGAACTTTGAATTCGTTCAGCGGCAACAGGATGCGCGAAGCCAGACGGCTCCACAATAAGCTGCGGTACAGCAGGCGATCGTCACCTTCAAAATGCACCCCTCCCTGCACAACTTTACAGGCTTGCGCACCCAGCGTTTCCAGTTCGCTTTTTAACAGTTCTTCCAGTCCACGCGCCGTGCTGGCAAACAAAGAGTTCATATCGACATATCACCAAAAATAAAATTGTTGCGCATTATAGCTAATCCCCGCCTCTTGTCATAAAGTCTCTGGTTCTTCTTAAGACTTTACACTCTGAGAGGCAGTCTTCAGTGCCCATTCTTTCACGTTTATTTGTTCACCCGGTCAAATCCATGCGCGGCCTGCAGGTTTCATACTCGCTGGTGACAGCAACCGGCCTGGCGTTCGATCGCCAGTTCATGATTACCGATCCGCAAGGCATGTTCATTACAGCCCGCCAGTATCCGAACCTCGTTCTGTTCACGCCGGTTTTGCTGCCCGATGGTCTGATGATCTCCGCGCCCGAAGGCGAAAGCATCACAGTCAAATTTCGTGATTTCGCAGGCGTTCACTCGCCGACGGAAGTCTGGGGCAATCAGTTTACCTCACTCATCGCGCCGGAACCCGTAAATCGCTGGTTAAGTGGCTATTTAAAGCGTGACGTTCAACTGCGCTGGGTTGGCGATGAGCCGACGCGCCGGGTAAAAAAACATCCGGAAGTGCCGCTGTCGTTTGCTGACGGATTCCCGTATCTGCTGATCAATGAAGCCTCAATGCAGGATTTACAGCGCCGCTGTCCGGGCGGTGTCAGGATTGAGCAATTCAGGCCGAACATCGTGGTCAGCGGCGCACAAGCCTATGCCGAAGACAGCTGGCAGACGATCCGCATCGGAGAAGTGATTTTCGATCTGGTGAAACCTTGCAGCCGCTGTATTTTTACCACAGTCAGTATCGAAAAAGGTCGCAAACATCCGCGTGGCGAACCGTTGAAAACATTACAGGGCTATCGTACCGCCAGCGACGGCGATGTCGATTTCGGTCAGAACATGATTGCCCGCAACAGCGGCGTGATCCGCGCAGGCGACAGCGTTCAGGTGCTGGCAACCAGGCCACCACGGCCTTACTGCGCGGGCGATATCATTGAAAATGTGGAAGCGCCAAAAAGCACCGCGCAGGACGTCAGCATTAATTACCAGGGAACGCAGTTTACCGGCAACAATCAGCAGATTTTGCTCGAGCAGCTGGAATTGCAGGGATTACGTATCCCCTATTCCTGTCGTGCAGGAATTTGTGGCGCGTGCAGGATGACATTGAAAGAAGGAAAAGTGGCACCGCTGAAAGAGAGTGCAGTGGGAAAAGATGGAACGATATTAGCGTGTAGTTGTATTCCGGCTACGGATATCGTGCTCGGCTAGAGGTGTATTTAATGAGGATCAGGCAGGAAACTAAACTGCCTGATCGTAAACATCATCCCTGTCAACGCGGAATGCTGCTGGCATTAGCCGGTCATGCATCACTTTAATAGCATCCCCCAGCACCATGCCGCGCCCTGCGACCGTCAGCCGTTCCTGCGCCAGCAGGCACAGACTGGCATTATCACCGGATTCCACCACCAGTAATGTCGCCTGTTCACCGCTTTCCATCACCTGCACCTGAGCAAGCTGACCATTAGCAGGCTGGAAAGGACGCATCTGCTGACTGAAATGCCAGCTCTTCGGCATCAGCGGTTTTAAAAAACGATAAGCGACTAAGGCGTTCAGAACTAATTCAGCGCGTTGTTCAGCTGCGAGACGAATATGTTTGCACTGTTCTTCAAAATCAAAATACAGCGCCGCATCATCGACACAAAATGACATATTTCCGAAAGCATCAGGAGTTAACATTTTGGCGGGAAAACGGGAACGGAAAATCATGCCATTGGCGAGGTCCAGCATAAGCCGGTCATGTTCTGTATCAAAATACCAACGCCAATTATCATCTGGTTTAATTTTCATTTCGTCATCCTGTTTACCCTCATGCCCTCTGCCTGACTTCATTACCGGCTAATCTGTAAGAATAGATTTTTCAGTAACGAAACGATATCAGACAAATCCTGAGCCTGAATTACGGTCAGTGGACAAAATATAGACGAGCCGGGTTAATAAATAAACCCCTGACTCGTCTTCAGGATGAAAAATATTAGATATGGGTAACAATATCTTTGATCAGACCCGGACCTTTAAAGATAAAGCCGGAATAGATTTGAATTAAGGAAGCGCCTGCGGCCATTTTCTCACGGGCCGCCGTTAATGAATCAATACCGCCAACACCAATAACCGGCAGACGCCCTTGTAATTCATGAGAGAGCATACGGATAATTTCTGTGCTGCGCAGCTGCAACGGGCGCCCGCTCAGACCACCAACCTGTTCGCAATAATTCAGCCCCTGAACCAGTTTACGATCGAGTGTGGTATTCGTCGCAATCACGCCATCCATATTATGGCGCACTAAACTGTCGGCTATTTGGATCAATTCTTCCTCAGAAAGATCCGGTGCGATCTTCACCACAACAGGCACATATTTCTGATGGCGTTGCTGTAACTCAAGCTGCTTATTCTTAATCGCTGCCAGCAAATCATCCAGCGCTTCACCGTATTGCAGTGAACGTAATCCCGGCGTGTTAGGTGATGAAATATTCACCGCGATATAACCGGCGTACGGATATACCTTTTCCATACAGGTCAGATAATCGTCTGCGCCGTGCTCAACAGGCGTATCTTTATTCTTGCCAATATTAATCCCCAGAATGCCGCCAAAATGTGATTTTTTGACATTATTCACCAGATTATCCACGCCATGGTTATTGAAACCCATGCGGTTAATCAGGCCTTCAGCTTCCACAATACGGAATAAACGCGGCTTATCATTACCGGCCTGCGCACGCGGGGTCACAGTACCGACTTCAATAAATCCAAAGCCCATTGCCCCCAGCGCATCAATACATTCGCCGTCTTTATCCAGGCCTGCGGCCAGTCCCAAAGGGTTCTTAAAGGATAATCCCATGCAGTTTACCGGTTTGGTCGGCACTGACTGGCGGATCAGGAATTCAAACGGGGTGCCGGAAATGCGGCTCAACTGACGAAAGGTTAACTCGTGGGCGCGCTCTGGATCGAGCTGAAACAGTGCTTTCCTGACAAGAGGATAATACATGGAGACTCCTGGATTCCCGGTGGCTAGACGGGGCGGTATTATTGACTAAGCGCCGGACAATTGGAAATGATAACCGGCATATTGGCCAAATAATTGCTTCGCTGCGCAAACGATTACCTTTTTGTTACCTTTAATTCACTTTTATTTCCTTTCCCCCCATCGCCCCGCAGCACACCCGACACGTGCTTTATCTGTTTTGAAACTTTCCATAGCCAAAATTGAGATTTCCGCTGCGCCGCCTCTGCCTGCTAGGTTTACCTCACTTCGTTAAGAAAAATGATAGTTCTATAACAAATTGTTATAAGGAATAAGCAAATGCGTGTAGTGACTCTGGCAGGCAGTCCGCGACAACCCTCCCGCTCCTCTTCCCTGCTGGCACTCAGCCACCAGTGGCTGGCGAGCCGTGGCGTTGAAGTCTTTACCTACAATATTCAGGATTTTTCAGCAGACGATCTGCTTTTCGCTAATTTTGGCAGCCCGCAACTCAAGCAACTGAATGCTGAACTGGCGAGTGCTGATGGCCTGATCGTCGCCACACCAGTGTATAAAGCGTCTTTTTCCGGCGCACTGAAAACCCTGCTCGATTTACTGCCAGAACGCGCGCTCGACCATAAAGTGGTGTTGCCACTGGCTACAGCCGGATCTATCGGGCATATGCTGGCCGTCGATTACGCCCTAAAACCGGTACTCGCCTCGCTGAAAGCACAGGAAGTTTTGCAGGGCGTTTTCGCAGATGACAGCCAGATCACCGATTATCAGACGTTCCCTGCGAAGCTGGCCCCCGCACTGGAAGAGCGTCTGATCGAATCTCTGGAAAACTTCTACCTGGCGCTGAGCCGCCGCCGTCCGCAGCTTCCGTCTGTTGCATCCCTTTCTGCGCAAGCACTGCGTGTCTGACTTTAAAAGGAATTAATCATGCCTGCTTCTTTCTCTTTATTACGCCGTATCCCGGTTGTGGCCAGCCTGCTGACCAGCCTTTTTCTGAGCGGCACCGCAACGGCTCAGGAAAAGGATCCGGCGCAATTACGTATTGCCTATCAGAAAGGATCTGTCGGACTGGTGCTGGCGAAATCACACCAGTTACTGGAAAAACGTTTCCCGGATACAAAAATAAGCTGGGTAGAATTCCCTGCCGGGCCGCAAATTCTTGAAGCGCTGAACGTCGGAAGTATTGATCTGGGCGGTACCGGTGATTTGCCGCCGTTGTTCGCGCAGGCAGCGGGGGCAGATTTGTTGTATATCGGCTCTGAACCCCCGAAACCGAAAGCAGAAGTGATTCTGGTCGACAGCAACAGTCCGATCAAAACCGTCGCAGATCTCAAAGGCCATAAAGTCGCTTTCCAGAAAGGCTCCAGTTCGCACAACCTGCTGTTGCGTGCCCTGCAACAGGCGGGCCTGAAATTCAGCGATATCCAGCCGGTCTATCTGACCCCTGCCGATGCACGGGCCGCATTCCAGCAACATGATGTGGATGCCTGGGCTATCTGGGATCCGTATTATTCGGCCGCGCAAGTTCAGGGGGATGTGCGGGTTCTGACCGACGGCTCGACGCTCCACCAGACGGGCTCCTTCTATCTGGCACCGAAAAAATACACCGAGGCCAATCCTCAGTTCATCAGTCAGGTTCTGGAAGTGTTAACGCAGGCGAATGCGCTGACCAAAACTGACCGTGAGCAAAGTATCAAACTGCTTTCTCAGTCGATGGGGTTACCGGAAAAAGTGGTCGCCTCTTATCTGGATCATCTGCCGGATATGCCTATCACGCCGGTCAGTGCAGAAACAGAAAAGCGCCAGCAGCAAACCGCCGATTTGTTCTATCAGAACCATATTTTGCCAAAGCCGGTTGAAATTAAAGACCGCATCTGGAAACCAGCCGTACAAGCTAACTGAACATCCATTTAGCCGCCGCTGAGCGGTAACGAATCGCACACTTTGAGAGGAACACAACGATGAGTCTGAACGTATTCTGGTTTTTACCTACCCACGGCGACGGCCGCTATTTAGGCACAGAAGAAGGTGCCCGCGTGGTCGATCACGGCTATCTTCAGCAGATCGCGCAAGCGGCTGACCGTTTAGGTTTTGGCGGCGTGCTACTGCCAACGGGTCGTTCATGCGAGGACTCATGGCTGGTAGCGGCTTCCCTGATTTCTGTCACGCAACGTCTCAAATTCCTGGTGGCGCTGCGTCCCGGCATTATTTCTCCGACACTGGCAGCCCGTCAGGCGGCAACACTCGACCGGCTTTCCGGCGGTCGTGCACTGTTTAATCTGGTGACCGGTGGCGATCCGGCTGAACTGGCGGCTGAAGGTTTACACCTCAATCATAAAGAACGTTATGAAGCGTCGGCGGAATTTACGCGTATCTGGCGTCGTGTTCTGGAAGGTGAAACCGTCGATTACGAAGGCAAACACATTCAGGTCAAAGGCGCGAGCCTGATGCATCCACCGGTTCAATACCCCCGCCCGCCGCTGTATTTCGGTGGTTCTTCCGACGAAGCGCAGGATCTCGCCGCCGAGCAGGTGGAACTTTATCTGACCTGGGGCGAACCTCCGGCGTTAGTGAAAGAGAAAATTGAACAGGTGCGTGCCAAAGCTGCCGCACAAGGCCGCACCGTGCGTTTCGGCATTCGTCTGCACGTGATTGTGCGTGAAACCAACGAGGAAGCCTGGCGTGCTGCCGACAAACTTATCGCCAACGTGGATGATGAAACTATTCAACGCGCGCAGGCAGCTTTCGCTAAAACCGACTCTGTCGGCCAGCATCGTATGGCGGCATTGCACGGCGGCGACCGCAACAAGCTGGAAATCAGCCCGAATCTCTGGGCCGGCATTGGTCTGGTACGTACCGGAGCCGGGACGGCGCTGGTGGGCGATGGCCCGACCGTCGCCGCACGTATGCAGGAATATGCTGATCTGGGCATCGATACCTTTATTTTCTCCGGTTATCCGCATCTGGAAGAAGCGTACCGCGTCAGCGAACTGCTGTTCCCGCATCTGGAACTGGCAAAACCGGAAGATGACAATACTGTGAAGAAAGCCATTTTGCCGCGTGGCGAGCTGGTCGCTCATGACTTTGCGACCAAACGCACCGCCAGTCAGCACTGAGGAGAATACCGATGACAACGACACAACGCTGGCTGAACCGCGCTGCTCCCTGGGTAGTGCCGGTGGTTCTGATCGGTGGCTGGCAGCTGGCTGTCGAAGCGGGCTGGTTATCCAACCGCATTCTGCCCGCTCCCAGCGCAGTGGTGGAAGCCTTCTGGACACTGGCGAAGAGTGGCGAGCTGTGGCAGAACCTGAAAATCAGTACCTTCCGCGCTCTGATTGGTTTCGCTATCGGCGGCAGTCTCGGCTTGCTTCTCGGCTTTATTACCGGGCTTTCCCGCTGGGGCGAACGTCTGCTCGACAGTTCTCTGCAAATGCTACGAAACATTCCGCATCTGGCGCTGATCCCACTGGTGATCCTGTGGTTCGGCATTGATGAATCCGCCAAGATCTTCCTGGTGGCGCTGGGAACGTTGTTCCCGATTTATCTCAACACTTACCACGGCATCCGCAATATCGACCGCGGTCTGCTTGAAATGTCGCGCAGTTACGGGCTTTCCGGTTTCCCGCTGTTTATTCAGGTGGTATTACCGGGCGCGTTGCCATCAATTATGGTCGGCGTACGATTTGCGCTGGGGTTCATGTGGCTGACGTTGATTGTGGCCGAAACCATTTCCGCCAACTCCGGGATTGGTTATCTGGCGATGAATGCCCGCGAGTTTTTACAAACTGACGTCGTGGTTGTCGCCATCATGCTTTACGCCATTCTTGGCAAACTGGCCGATGTCCTTGCCCGCCTGCTGGAAAGTGTCTGGCTGCGCTGGCACCCTGCATATCAGAAAAAACAAGGAGATGCCGCATGAACGCCCCCGCACGTATTCCGCAAGGCACGCCGGTGACACTGTCCGGCATCACCAAAAAATACGGTAACCGCGCCGTGCTGAACGATATCAATCTGCGCATTCCGCCCGGCCAGTTTGTAGCCGTCGTCGGGCGCAGCGGTTGTGGCAAAAGTACCCTGCTGCGTTTGCTGGCCGGGCTGGAAAAAACCACTCAGGGCGAACTGCTCAGCGCCAGCGCACCGCTGAGTCAGGTGCGCGAAGATACGCGCCTCATGTTTCAGGATGACCGCCTGCTGCCGTGGAAAAAGGTGATTGATAACGTGGGATTGGGCCTGAAAGGCCAGTGGCGTGAAGCCGCACAAGCTGCACTGGAAGAAGTCGGGCTGGCAGATCGTGCCGACGACTGGCCGTCAGCATTATCCGGCGGACAGAAACAGCGCGTGGCACTGGCGCGTGCATTAATCCACCGCCCTCGCCTGCTGTTACTGGATGAACCGCTGGGCGCACTCGATGCCCTGACGCGCATCGAGATGCAAAGCCTGATCGAGCGTTTGTGGCATCAGCATGATTTCACCGTGCTGCTGGTGACGCACGATGTCAGTGAAGCGGTGACCGTCGCTGACCGTGTGATCCTTATCGATCAGGGGCAGATTGGCATGGATTTAACGGTTGATTTGCCACGTCCGCGTCGTAAAGGTTCTGCGCGACTGGCGGAGCTGGAAGCCGAAGTGCTGGAACGCGTGCTGACGCCACAGCCTCCACACACGGTGGCGCAGGAAGCAAAACGCGCGCAAAACTGATCTCTATGTTGAGCGAATACAAAACGAAAAAAGGGCGATGTTTCCATCGCCCTTTTGCTTTGCGGTTAATTGCGATTACGCATCTAACGCTTTGGTAATTTTCTCGAACAAATCACCGGACAGATTTTCCAGCCCTTTCAGCTGTTGCAGCGCCTGACGCATCAGCGCCTGACGGTTCTGGTCATAGCGTTTAAGGCGGATCAGTGGCTCGATCATACGCGCCGCTACCTGCGGGTTACGGGTGTTAAGATCGGTGAGCATTTCAGTCAGGAACTGATAACCGCTGCCATCTGCGGCATGGAATGCAGAAGGATTTGCAGACGCAAAAGCACCGATTAATGAACGGACCCGGTTCGGGTTGCCCATGCTGAATGAACGGTGGTTCAGCAGTGAGCGGACTTTCTGCAATACATCGGCCGCCGGGCTGGTCGCCTGCTGGATAAACCATTTATCCATCACCAGACCGTCGTGATGCCAGCGCTCATCGTAAGCCGCCATCAGGGATTCACGGCAAGGCAGTTGCGCAGAAACCGCCGCAGACATCGCCGCCAGAGAATCCGTCATGTTATCAGCCTGCTCAAACTGCGCTCTGACAAGTTGATCGGCCAGCGTCACATCGGCAAAGGCCAGATAATGCAGGCAGGTGTTACGCAGCGAACGTTTACCGATATCTTCATGCACGACACGGTATGCAGGCAGACGGTTAGCGTTGTAAACCGCCAGGAATTCATCCGCCATTTCGGTTGCCAGACAACGGGTGATCGCATCGTGAACAGCGCTGATCGCTTCAGGACCGATAATATCGAACAGTTCAGCAATTTCATTTTCAGACGGCAGAGTCAGAATCTGCGACGCCAGCGCCGGATCAATGTTCTCATCCAGCAATACCGCGCGGAACGCATCTGCCACATGCAACGGCAGGGACAATGGCTGTTTCTGCTGATGACGCGCTACGTTCAGTTTGATGTAAATTGCCAGCAGGCTTTGTGCCGCATCCCAGCGGGCAAAATCATTACGCGCGTACTTCATCAGGAAAGTCAGCTGATGATCGCCCCATTTGTAATCGAGTTTCACCGGTGCGGAGAATTCACGTAGTAACGAAGGCACCGGCGGATATTCCACGTCGTCAAACACAAACGTCTGCTCAGTTTCAGTCACGTTCAGCACGTTACTGACCGTCTGACCCTGTTGTTTCAGCGCAATCACATTGCCCTGCGGGTCATACAGTTCAATATCCAGCGGGATATGCAGTGGCAGCTTTTCAGTCTGATCAGGCGTCGGCGGGGTTTTCTGGCTGACAGTCAGGGTGTATTGCTGTTTTTCCACGTCATAGTCGTCGCGCACGGTCAGCACTGGTGTACCAGACTGGCTATACCAGCGGCGGAACAGAGAAAGATCGACGTTTGAGGCATCTTCCATCGCCTGTACAAAATCGTCACAGGTTGCCGCGCTGCCATCATGACGCTCGAAATACAGCTGCATGCCAGCCTGGAATTTCTCTTCCCCCAGCAAAGTGTGCAGCATGCGAATAACTTCTGAACCTTTCTCGTACACCGTCAGGGTGTAGAAGTTGTTCATTTCAATGACTTTTTCCGGACGGATCGGGTGCGCCATCGGGCTGGCATCTTCAGAGAACTGCGCACCACGCATGACACGTACGTTATCGATGCGGTTAACTGAACGCGAGCCCAGATCAGAGCTGAATTCCTGATCGCGGAATACGGTCAGGCCTTCTTTCAGGCTCAGCTGGAACCAGTCGCGGCAGGTCACGCGGTTGCCGGTCCAGTTATGGAAGTATTCATGGCCGATCACCGCTTCGATACCGAGGTAATCTTTATCGGTTGCGGTTTCTGCTTTTGCCAGCACGTATTTGGAGTTAAAGACATTCAGGCCTTTGTTCTCCATCGCGCCCATGTTGAAGAAATCAACGGCGACAATCATAAAGATGTCGAGGTCGTATTCCAGATTAAAACGGGTTTCGTCCCATTTCATGGACTGTTTCAGGGATTCCATCGCCCAGCCTGCACGATCCAGATTGCCACGATCGACAAACAGTTCGAGCGCTACATCCCGGCCGGAACGGGTTTTGAAGGAATCGCGCAACACATCAAAATCACCCGCGACCAGCGCAAACAGGTAGCAAGGTTTCGGGAACGGGTCCTGCCATTTGATCCAGTGTTTGCCGCCTTCCAGCTCACCCTGATCAATACGGTTACCGTTTGACAGCAAATAAGGATAGCGGGCTTTATCCGCCACAATGCGGGTCGTGAAACGCGCCAGCACATCCGGACGATCCAGATAATACGTAATGTGGCGGAAACCCTCGGCTTCACACTGCGTACAAAGCGCTTCACCGGAAAGATACAATCCTTCGAGCGCAGTGTTTTTTGCCGGATGAATTTCATTAACAATCGCCAGTTCAAAGGCTTCCGGCACACCGGTAATTTCCAGTGCGCCTTCTTTTAACTGATATTTTGGCCAGTCCTGGCCGTTAACCTTCAGGCTAATAAGGGTCAGATCTTCGCCGTTGAGCACCAGCGGCGCGCCCTCTGCGCCCTGTCGTTTAATCTGACTGACCGCAGTCACAAGGGTCTTCTGTGCATCAAGCTCGAAATTAAGGTCAATGTCCGTGATGGTATAGTCCGGCGCACGATAATCGTGGCGGAACTTGGCTTGTGGCAGTTGAGTCATAAAAAACCTTTTGACGTGTTGGTTGTTAGTAGTGATGGCGATATTGATTGATGAAGCAGGTTTTGCAAGTCAGCGAATCGCTGCACAGCACACCGGACGACCTTCATACTTTTTATCTTTAAACTCTACCACAGGCATCAGGAAATCCCAGATTGTTGCCAGTTTGTGAGTGCGTATGCGCACCTTTCAACCAAAACACAGAAATTTCTGTAAAACAGCGGTTTTGGCGCATCCGGCAAAAACACAACCGTCACGGACAGCTTGTCGTATGGCTTCATGGTATTCAGCATACTGGTCGTGATACGGGTGATCGGTATTTGGGGCAAAAAAAACCTGAATCACTCTCAAAAACATCATTTCGTTTACTATCGTGAACAAACGTAGCGAAATGAACATAAGAAAACCGGGGTTTAATCGCCCCGGTTTTTTCTTTCTTAATGTCAGATTGATTAAATTTATGTAATCAATTCGTGCTTTTTTTACGCCGGAAAATCGCCAGCTTGCCCATATTTCCTACATTTAAGCACATTTAGACCTCGACCATTCCCCGACAATTATGATGTGATGAGGGTTCTTTGACGGGATAATACGGTATACTTCACAGACTTTGCTGTTTTATCCAGAACGTTTTTTTTACGGAACGGTTGTTTGTGTTCAAACACTCAGTTTCTGACGAGGATGCTGTAAACGCGCTATGACTCCATACGCCTCCCCGATTTTGACTTCGCTGTTAGATACCGATGCCTACAAGCTTCATATGCAGCAAGCAGTCTACCATCGCTACCACAACATCAGCGTCGTGGCAGAGTTCCGTTGCCGTGGTGATGAACTGCTGGGCGAATACGCCAGCGAGGTCCGCCAGCAAATCCAGATGATGAGTCAACTGGCGCTGACGGACGACGAGTTCACCTACCTTTCCGGGCTGCCGTTCTTCACGCAGGATTACCTGAACTGGCTAAAAACCTTCCGCTACAATCCTGAACATGTAATGGTTTCCGATCGCAACGGACATTTGCATGTGCGCATCGAGGGCCCGTGGCGTGAAGTGATTATGTGGGAAGTGCCGCTGCTCGCGGTCATCAGTGAAGTTGTCCATCGCCAGCGTTCTCCACAAGTGACGGCGCAAATGGCCGTGGAGCACCTGCGTAAAAATCTCGCCAGTTTTAAAGAACAGGCCGCAGATATCGATCTCGGCGCCTTCCGTCTGATGGATTTCGGTACCCGTCGCCGCTTCTCCGGTGAAGTTCAGGAAGCCATCGTCAGCACACTGAAAAATGAATTCCCTTATCTGGTCGGCACCAGTAACTACGATTTAGCGCATAAATTGCAGCTGGCACCGGTCGGCACGCAAGCCCACGAATGGTTCCAGGCACATCAGCAAATCAGCCCGGTTCTGGCTAACAGCCAGCGCGCGGCGTTGCAGGCCTGGCTGGACGAATACCCGGATCAACTGGGGATCGCTCT
Organism: Rahnella sp. CJA17(1/100); assembly: GCF_963881615.1. Lineage (NCBI taxonomy): Bacteria > Pseudomonadati > Pseudomonadota > Gammaproteobacteria > Enterobacterales > Yersiniaceae > Rahnella > Rahnella sp. CJA17(1/100). Next base: position 151,700 of record NZ_CAWOJA010000064.1, read on the forward strand.
CACTGACTGCATTACGATGGATGCTTTCCTGCGTGATTTCGGCAGCAAATTCGCCAATGCCTATCAGGGACTGCGTCATGATTCCGGGGATCCGTTTGAATGGGGTGAGAAAGCGATAACGCATTATCATGCGCTGGATATCGACCCGATGACCAAAACGCTGGTCTTTTCCGACAATCTGGATCTGGACAAAGCGTTACACCTGTATCGCCATTTCCATCAACGGGTGAATCTGATATTCGGGATTGGTACGCGTCTGACATGTAATATTCCGGGCGTGAAGCCGCTGAATATTGTCATTAAATTGGTACAGTGCAATGGCAAACCTGTCGCGAAACTCTCTGACAGCCCAGGCAAAACGATTTGCCAGGACAAAGCTTTTGTTAAAGCCCTGCGCAAAGCTTTCGATCTGCCGCTGGTGAAAAAAGCGTCCTGACTCTCCCTAAAGTGCCGGAAATCAATCCGGCGCTTCATTCAGATTTTCTTTCCTTTATATACTTGCGATCTAATTCTGCTCGGCTTTTATTCACTCTCTCAATATTTCCCCACAACTCTCTTCATTCGCGCCACAATTCTTGGCCGCTGACGACGATTTCTGCTTGTGTCCTGAGAAAGCCTAAGTAACATAGCAAAATCCCTATTTACAGGGTGTCCAATATTTCTTAGTCAACATATATAAAGAAAGAGAGAAATCTATGAGCGTTGTGCCTGTAGTCGACGTACTGCAAGGCCGTGCTGCGGTTGACAGTGAAGTCACCGTACGCGGTTGGGTACGTACCCGGAGAGATTCTAAAGCTGGTATCTCATTCGTCGCCGTTTATGACGGCTCCTGCTTTAATCCTTTACAGGCCGTCATCAATAATTCTCTGCCCAATTATCAGGAAGACGTATTGCGTCTGACGACGGGTTGTTCAGTAGAAGTGACCGGTATTGTTGTCGCCTCACCTGGCGAAGGCCAGAGTTTTGAGCTGCAGGCAACGACCGTCAACGTTGTTGGCTGGGTGGATGACCCTGATACTTATCCGATGGCGGCAAAACGCCATAGCATCGAATACCTGCGTGAAGTGGCTCACCTTCGCCCGCGCACCAACCTGATTGGTGCTGTCGCCCGTGTGCGCAACACCCTCTCTCAGGCCATTCACCGTTTCTATCATGAAAACGGGTATTTCTGGGTGTCCACACCGCTGATCACTGCCTCCGATACAGAAGGCGCCGGTGAGATGTTCCGCGTATCGACACTGGATCTGCAAAATCTGCCGCGTACAGACAAAGGCGAAATCGACTTCAGCGAAGATTTCTTCGGCAAAGAAGCGTTCCTGACGGTTTCCGGCCAGCTGAACGGCGAAACGTATGCCTGTGCGCTGTCCAAGGTTTACACCTTCGGTCCGACTTTCCGTGCAGAGAATTCCAACACCAGCCGTCACCTTGCGGAATTCTGGATGGTAGAACCGGAAGTCGCATTTGCGACACTGGATGACATCGCAGCGCTGGCTGAAAACATGCTTAAATATGTTTTCAAAGCCGTTTTAGACGAACGCGCAGACGATATGGCCTTTTTTGCTGACCGTGTAGACAAAGATGCTGTTGCACGCCTTGAGCGATTTGTAACATCCGATTTCGCCCAGGTAGACTACACCGATGCAGTAGAAATATTAATGAATTGTGATCAGAAATTCGAAAACCCGGTTTCATGGGGTGTCGACCTTTCTTCTGAGCATGAACGTTATCTCGCGGAACAGCATTTCAAAGCGCCGGTGGTGGTTAAAAACTATCCGAAAGATATCAAAGCCTTCTACATGCGTATGAATGACGATGGTAAAACCGTCGCGGCAATGGATGTTCTGGCACCGGGCATTGGTGAGATTATCGGTGGCTCTCAGCGTGAGGAACGTCTGGACGTACTGGACGCCCGTATGGCTGAAATGGGGCTAAATAAAGAAGATTATTGGTGGTATCGCGATCTTCGTCGTTACGGCACAGTCCCGCATTCAGGCTTCGGCCTTGGCTTTGAACGTTTAGTCGCCTATGTAACCGGTGTTCAAAACGTTCGTGACGTGATCCCGTTCCCACGTACACCACGTAGTGCAACCTTCTAATTAATTAAACTATTTTTAATTAACATAATAGTTACAAAACTAAGGCCAGCTTTGCTGGCCTTAGTCATTTTCAAAGATAGATCCCTGTCACAAAGTTCCGTAAAATACACATTTTGAAATACATTCTTTCCCGCTGAAACATATTTAGTAATTTAGTAGCATTTTCGCTGTGGATTAAGCTCACCACGGATGGAATAGTGCGTTCAGACACAGGAGACACCAAACTTTCGTAAATAGTTCCGTAAAGAATTATTTAGGCAGTGGCAGGTGTCCAAATAAAACCAATGAGGGTAATAATAATGATGAAGCGCAATATTCTTGCAGTGGTAATCCCTGCTCTGTTAGTTGCTGGTGCAGCTAATGCAGCTGAGATCTATAACAAAGATGGCAACAAACTGGATCTGTACGGTAAAGTTGACGCACGTCACACCTTCTCTGACAATGCTGGCGACGATGGCGACCAGACCTATGTCCGTTTCGGCTTCAAAGGCGAAACTCAAATTAATGACCAACTGACCGGTTACGGCCAGTGGGAATACAACGTTCAGGCTAACCATGCAGAAAGCGCTGGCGACGAAGGCAACAAAACTCGTCTGGGCTTCGCAGGTCTGAAATTCGGTGATGCAGGTTCTTTCGACTACGGTCGTAACTACGGCGTAATCTACGACGTAATGTCCTACACCGACCAATTGCCAATCTATGGCGATGACACCATGTACCAGAACAACGACAACTTCATGATTGGTCGTGGTAATGGCATGGCAACTTACCGTAACAGCAACTTCTTCGGTCTGGTTGATGGCCTGAGCTTCGCTGTACAGTACCAGGGCAAAAACGACGAAGGTCGTGACAGCCGTGGCGCAGTTGATTCCAATGGCGACGGCTGGGGTACTTCTGCCGCTTACGCTATCGGCAACTCAGGTGTTAGCATCACTGGTGCTTACTTCTCTTCTAACCGTACTGTTACTCAGAAACAAGACGGCACTGGCGACAAAGCTGACGCATACGCATTCGGCGCTAAATACGACGCTAACAACCTGTACCTGGCAACCTTCTACGGTGAATCACGTAACACCACCGATTACGGTAACCCGGATGCAATTGCTAACAAAACTCAGAACTTCGAAGTTGTTGCTCAGTACCAGTTCGATTTCGGTCTGCGCCCATCTATCGCATACCTGCAGTCTAAAGGTAAGAGCCTGAACGGTTTCACCAACAACGGTTCTACCTACGCTGGCGGCGATGCTGACTTGGTTAAATATGTAGAAGTTGGTACTTACTACTACTTCAACAAAAACATGTCTACCTATGTTGACTACAAAATCAACCTGCTGGACGACAACAGCTACACCAAAGCAGCGGGTCGCAGCACTGACGACATCGTGGGTGTTGGTCTGCAATACCAGTTCTAATATCACTTAACGATGCGCTTACGGGCGCATCAAAGTGGATATCAAGGCAGAGCTTCGGCTCTGCCTTATGCATTTCTGAGTCTTGAAAAGACCGCTTTTCCACCCTCGCCTATAAAATATTTTAATCTCCCACGCCTTCTCACAACTCTGTTTTCTTTTTGCCGCAAACGGTTGGCAAAAGGGGGCGCTGGCGTTACCCTGATGGCCTCTTTCGTAATATCAGGCTATGGAATTTTCCGACATGTTTGAAAAAATCACTGCAGCACCTGCTGACCCTATCCTGGGTCTTACCGATCTTTTCCGCGCTGACGACCGCTCTAATAAAATCAATCTGGGGATTGGTGTTTATAAAGACGAAACAGGTAAAACGCCGGTTCTGGCCAGCGTGAAAAAAGCCGAACAGTTCCTGTTGGAAAATGAAACCACTAAAACCTATCTGAGTATCGACGGGTTGCCTGATTTTGCCCGTTGTACACAGGAACTGCTGTTTGGCAAAGACAGCACGGTTATTGCTGATAAACGGGCACGCACCGCACAGACTCCGGGCGGCACTGGCGCTCTGCGTATCGCAGCAGATTTCATCGCTACGCAAACCAGCGCCAGACGCGTGTGGGTCAGTAATCCGAGCTGGCCGAACCATAAAGGTGTGTTCTCTGCTTCCGGTCTGGAAGTTGTGGAATACAATTACTATGACGCCGCAAATCACAGCCTTGATTTCGATGGCATGCTGAAAAGCCTGAGCGAAGCGAAAGCAGGCGACGTGGTGCTGTTCCATGGCTGCTGTCACAATCCAACCGGTATCGATCCTACGGAAGAACAATGGGCACAGCTGGCAGAATTGTCGGTGAGCAACGGCTGGTTACCGTTGTTCGACTTCGCCTATCAGGGCTTTGCAAAAGGTCTGGAAGAAGATGCGGCGGGTCTGCGCCTGTTCGTGGCAAAACATAAGGAATTGCTGGTCGCCAGTTCTTACTCGAAGAACTTCGGCTTATACAATGAACGCGTAGGTGCTTGTACGTTAGTCGCAGCCGATGAAGAAACTGCCGGTCGCGCTTTCAGCCAAATGAAATCGGTTATCCGTGCAAACTACTCCAACCCGCCGTCACACGGTGCTGCGGTTGTAGCCACCATACTGGGTAACGAAGCTTTGCGCACGCTGTGGGAGCAGGAACTAAGCGATATGCGCCTGCGTATCCATCGTATGCGCCAGCTATTCGTCAGCACCTTGCAGGAAAAAGGCGCTCAACAGGATTTCAGCTTTATTATTAACCAGAACGGGATGTTCTCTTTCAGCGGCCTGACCAAAGATCAGGTATTGCGTTTACGTGATGAATTCGGCGTGTACGCGGTGAACTCCGGCCGTATCAACGTTGCCGGCATCACGCTCGAAAATATGGCACCGCTGTGTGAAGCCATCGTCGCCGTACTGTAAAAGATAAGCAGTGTTGCTCAATTAAAAAAGCCCGTCAGGTATCCTGACGGGCTTTTTGTTTTTTGCTGATAAACAGCAAACGTAATTACCAGACCGGCATTTCATCCTGCAGGAACGGGTTCGTTTTACGCTCATAACCAAAGTCTGACATCGGGCCATGACCGGGAATAAAGACCATGTCATCGCCGAGCGGTAATAATTTCGTTTTGATGGAATGAATCAGCGCCTGATGGTCACCACGCGGGAAATCACTGCGGCCTACGCCACCCTTGAAAATCACATCACCAGAAACGGCAATTCGCGCTTTATCATTGATGAAGACAATATGCCCCGGCGTATGGCCTGGACAATGCAACACGGATAAGATTTCTTCACCAACACTCACTGAATCCCCTTCTTCCAGCCAGGTATCCGGCGTCAGCGGGTCACAATGGTCGAGGCCAAACATCTGGCTTTGGGTCGGTAACGCATCCAGCAGGAATTCATCTTCTTTTTGTGGCCCGATAACCGGTACCTGATAGTGCGCAGCCAGTTCTGCTGCGGCACCCACGTGATCAAGATGTCCGTGAGTCAGCAAAATTTGCGTAACCAATACACCTTTGGCAGAAACTTCCTGGATGATCCTGGCGGCTTCACCGCCCGGATCAACAATGGCGGCCTGATTGGTTTTAGCACACCAAATCAGTGAGCAGTTTTGGCTGAACGCCGTGACGGTAATAAGATGGGTTTTCATAGAGCTCCACAAAATGGCCTGCACATTCCGGCAGGCCATTAATTACACACATCACCAGGTCCGTGCGGGACCGGTATCGATGTGCACAAAGTTACTTCGTGGATAATATCCTACACCACCCATCCGCATTTTTAATGCTGCTTTACGGATATTGCTCAGTTCAATGCCCTGAATGTGGAAATCCATTGCCTGCCCAAGCGTGTGATAGCTGTGCTTCGCTACCCCGCTTCCGGGTTCACGCATGCTGTTGTTTGTCGCCAGTGAGCGGTAACCCGAAATCAGCTGGACTGGTTTATTCGTTCCGCCAAGCATCACCTGCAAACGATAGAGGTGATCGAACAACGCGGGATCGATAGATTTTACTTTTTCCGCACGATAGTCCCTGAACAGATGATTCAACCGGGCCAACTCATCCTTGTTGTAACGCTTTCCATCAAAAAACTCGGTTTTGAGGGTTTCGCCGGTATTGATATTGTTAACGACTAAAATACGCGGGCGAGGTGTGGAAAGAGTGGCGAATGCACGACCTGGAAGTAATGCAATCCCCATAGCGGCACTGCCTAATGCCAGCCATTTACGGCGATGTTTGTCGATTTCATTCATGAACAGTTTACTATCCGGTAAGAGAGTCAAAAATAAGCTCTGATCTGAGCCGTTTTGAACCTTAACTGCCAATTTTCTGCGAGTCAAGGGAACCCATATAAGCAAAACGAGCGTGCCAGTGGCTCACGCTCGTTCGATGGCCAAATACTCTGACCCTTATCAGATTAGTTTTACTGCATTTATTGAAGCAAAATTTCCGCCTGAGGCAGAATTTGTGCACCGGATCTCACCGTTGAATCATAATTGTAAATATCTGTTCTGAATTGCGGCTTACCGTCATCCGCGACCCACGCCGTCAGATAAAACAGTTTTACCGGTATATGATGGCGTATTGCCACATACGTAGTATTGCCGCCCTGCAATGCAGAAGATATTCGCGTGTCATTCCAGCCTGCATCCTGTAACAGCATATTGGCTAATTCAGAAGCCTTATTCACCCTCACACAGCCAGAACTCAGCGCACGAATGTCTTTGCTGAACAAGTTATGGTTTGGCGTGTCATGCAGATAAATGGCATCAGAACTCGGCATATTAAATTTATACCGTCCCAGGGAATTACTTACGCCCGGCGCCTGACGGATGCGATAGGGGAAATGGTTGGGTGATATCATTGCCCAGTCGATCATTGAAGGATCGATGATTTCAGCATCGTTACTCCAGCCAGACAATACCTGATAGCCATGTTGCTGGAAGTAACCGGGATTGTTCATGGCTTTAGGCACGATATCTTCACGCACTAACGTTGTGGGCACATTCCACGGTGGATTGACCACCACATTATTCAATGCACTGCTCATTAACGGCGTTTTACGGCTTGGACGACCGACAATTACCCGTGACGACAACACTTCATTGCCATTGAGATAATAGGTGAGCTGATAGTTTGGAATGTTCACCATGATTCCGGTGTTCACATTGCCTGGAAGAATGCGCAGACGCTGAATATTCAGCGCCAGCAAGGTAGCACGCAATTGCGGAGAGGCATTCAGCCACTGACGGGTACGTCCGCCAATAATACCGTCCGCTTCCAGCCCCTGCCATTTTTGAAAACGCTTAACAGCTTCCACTAAATCCGGTGTGTACTGATTATCAGCGACAGCTACTGGCGCGGGTGTCGCTGGCACTTCTGTCGACTGAACCGTTGGCAGGACATCTTGTACTGATGTTGCGGAAGGGCTGACAGCCGGGGTCGATTGCTGGGCCTTATCAGCGGTTTCATCAACAGACAGATCGTCATTTGCCGCGCTTCCCGGCGTGTTCGGGGCGATAGTTTCATCTGTCGGTTTAGCCACCTTATTCTCTTCAGGCGAGGCGACCATCATACCGGTTCGGGTCAGGATCTCCCGCAAGGCCGGGACATCGTCACTGATCTGGTCCGGACGCAAACTGGCTGATCCTGTCATCACGGGCCATGGTCGATTGTCCGTCAGCATGATTTTCAATGCATCATGCATTTTGGTGTAATAAGGGTGCTGTGGTGCGAGAGTCGACAAATAGTGTGACGTATTGCCCTGACGCACAGCCAGTTGCCACTGATTAATCACAGTCAGCGACGGCGTCGTCATTTTGTACGGTGTGGCGCTGTATAACCACTTATTTCCATTGGCTTCCACGCTGCTCGTAAACTGCAAATAGCCCAGCATTGCATCTGACAACACCACATCACGGGCCATGCCGGTAACTTGCGGATCCGTCAGCCATTTCACCCATTGCGTGAACTGAGGCTGGATCCCCGATATGGCCAGCTCGGCGAGTTGCTGCTGGAATAACTGAACTGTTTCGCGATCATTCCACATGGGCTGCATATGATTTGCAGCATAAAGCGATGACAGAGATGACAGATACAACGGCCTGATGCCCCTTGGCAATAACTCTGCCTGCAAATGGCTCATGCTCTGTACGCTTGATAGCGTGGTTTTTCCTAATGGCAGCGCGGGCACGGTAGCCCATGCAGCAAACCACGGCGAGAGACCGCTCGCCAGCAGACAGCTGGCGACTAAAAACCTGAGAGACCTTTGATTCATTAACATCTTCCCTTGCCTCCCGATAAGGTGCTCAATCTCATCCCCAAAATTGAGCCAACAGCTCTTGGAATAAGTATATAAAGAGAATTCTTTTTTTGCGTAGGAACTCAATGAAATAGAGCCCGCGTGTAACGTAAAGACTCTAAGCCAGCTGTCAGTTTAAATAAAGTCTTCCCTTACGTGTTTATGTGCTGTTTTCAGGCATTCGTCTATAAATTGCGCAGCACCTTAGCGTTGGCTTACAAACTATTTAGTTCACCACAACTTTTTAAAGAAATATAAGTGAAATGGATGCAATTTCAATAAAAAGCCCCGGCGCTCAGGCCGGGGCTTTTAAAAATCAGACATCTTATTTATCTGAAAACACTCAGGAAACGTCAGCTTCCGTATTGACCAGTGCCGGAAGTTCAGGTGCGAATCCACGCAAACCGACCACGTGTACATGTTCATTATTGCCGAACACTTTACGTACCAGTTTATAGGTCGTGCCTTTTTCAGGGCTGATGTTTTCCGGTGCCGCAATAATCAGCTGCATTTCCAGACGGTCGCAAAGCTCGAACAGCGTGGCGATAGATTTAGCATCCAGACGTGCGGCTTCATCAAGGAACAGCAGACGACAAGGCGAAATATCCTTCCCGCGCATACGGCTCGATTCGTCTTCCCAGCTCTGAACCACCATCACCAGAATCGACATACCGGTACCGATCGCTTCACCCGTTGACAGCGCCCCGCTTTCTGCGCGTAACCAGCCGTCAGAACCACGGTTCACTTCCACTTCCATTTCGAGATAGTTGCGGTAATCCAGCAGTTCTTCACCAATAGTTTGCGGTGTGCGCTGACCCATATCAATTTGCGGGTTCAGACGCTGATAGAGTTTCGCCAGCGCTTCCGAGAAGGTCAGACGGTTACTGCTGAAGAGATCCTGATGCTGTTCCTGCTGTTCAGACAGCACATCCAGCAGTCCCGCGTGCGCTTCGCGTACATTCACGTTCAAACGCACACTTTTCACCTGACCAAAGGCCACAGCCTGCAGGCCCTGGTTCAGCTGGCGGATACGGTTCTGTTCGCGCTGAATGGTTTTACGGATGATATTCGCCACACTTTTCGAACTGATGGCCAGTTGCTGCTCGCGGGCAGTCAGTTCTTCGGTCAGACGGCCCAGTTCAATTTCCATCTGTTCAATCGCTTCAACCGGGTCATCGGTACGAATAATATCCTGACGGATACGTTCGCGCAGATGCTGGTATACAGCAATGTAGAACTGGATTTTACGTTCAGGACGTTTTGGATCTTCGGACAGACGCAGTACATCACGCAGATGTTCGTTATCAGAGACTGCCAGACGCAGCGCGCCAAGGGATTTATCCGACATGGAACGCAGTTCGTCGCCATCCATATACGCCAGCTCACGGCGGTGCAAACGGCGTTCAACGCCATTGTCTTTCACCAGACGCATCACCGCACACCAGCCCGCTTTCGAGGTCACTACCTGTTCGCGGCTCTGATGATAATCACGCTCAAGTTTGCGCAATTTCTTCTGCAGGTTATCCATTTCTGCTTCGCAGAAGGTGATTTGTTTTTCGAGCTGATTACAGCGTGCCCGGTTGGTGCTGAGCGCGGTGTGCAGTTCGTCACGGCGGGTTTTAGCACGTGCTTCAGCATTTGCATCAGCCTGAACACCGATATCCTGCAATTCCTGGCTAAGTTCTTTGAGCATATCGCGTTTGGCATCGAACGAACTTTTCAGCGAGGCCAGAACCTGACTGTACTGCGTCAGTTGTGTCTGATGCTGACGCATTTGTTCACGGGCACGCGTACGTTCCGCTTCCGCATGTTCCAGACGCTGACGCAGTTTGTCATTCAGATCACTGTTTTCATTCAGCATGCCGGCGGAGTCGGTATAGCTGAAGTGAGCACGGCGCTGAACCACTTCCGTCAGAGCGAATGCCTGTTGCTTCGCCAGACGCTGTGCATGCTGCGCCTGTGCGTAATCTTCTTTCAGTTGCTCATGCTGTTCCGGGTCGCTTTGCAGCACCGATACCAGCGGTTCCAGCTTGCTCAGTGAAACACCGTGTTGCTGAATGAAACGGGCGGAATCCAGTGCCTCTTCCATTTCTTCGCGGATTTCTTCAACGCGATCAATCAGCGTTTCGTCACACAGCAAGCCGACACGTGGCTGCAATTTATTAAGCATGCCGATAGCGTCTTTCGCCTGCTCGTATTGCTGACGCTGTTGCTGATTCTGGCCTTCATGCGCATTGATAGCGCGTTCCAGTTCGCCACGACGCCCGCTCAGAGTGCGGATTTCAGCTTCCGGGTCGGCGTCAAACGCCACAGCTAAATGACTGCCGATGAAACGACTAAATGCCTGATGTGCACGCTGAATTTTCTGCACGTCAAACGACAATGTCGCGTAACGCTCTGACAGGTTTTCGCGTTCTTTATGCAAGGTTTCCAGACGGTTCTCACGCGCCGCACGGCCAAACAATGGCACCTGTGGGAAGTGAGAATAACGCCACTGGCGATCACCCGTTTTGACCAGTACCGCGCCCTGCATTTCTTCTACTTCAAAGACATTGTCATCAAATGATTGTGGATCCCCTTCGATAAGATAGAGGTCTTCGGGGCAATCATCCAACCCATCCAGCTGATCGCGGATCAGGGATAAATCAGGCACCACAATCGCGTGGCGGGACGGACCATACAATGCAGAGAAGTAAGGCGCATCGTCGATGGTGACGTCATCATAAATTTCCGACAACAACACGCCACCGAAGCGTTCTGCAAGCGCGATCATGCGGGAATCTTCCGCACCACTTGGCTGGCTGAGGCGGGTTATCTGCCCTTCAATACGACGTTTGCGGGCTGCCACTTCATCACGCTCAACCGTCGTTTCGCGTTCCGTTTCCAGCAACTGCTGCATGTATTCGGTCACCTGCTGGCTGCTTTCCAGCGGTTCCTTACTTTGCTCGCTTAACTGGCTAAGTGCTTCCTGCGCGGCCAGCCAGACGGGTGCACGGGCGGTCAGTTCGCGAATGCGCGACTGAACACGTTCAAGTTCCTGACGCATTTCCATGCGACGCTCACCTGCCTGCGACACAACACCCTGTAATTCTTCGATCTGTACTTCCAGCTCACGCTGCATTTCGTCCAGATCTTCGGGATGCACATCCTGACCCGTACGCTTGCAGAATTCCTGCAACTGACGTTCGGCATCCTGCTGTTCACGCAGGCGGCCTTCAAGTTCTGACAAGCGCATGCGCAGCGGTTCGACACGTTCGGCCTGATGCTGTTGTGAAGACCAGTCGCGCAGTAATTCACGCGCCGTTTGCCAGGCCTCACTGCGGCTCACTTCACCGGCGATTTTTACCACCAGCTGGTAAGCCGTTTCAAACTGATTATGGGCGGCAGAAGCGACGCTCATCTTCTGTTCCAGCATCAGCAGGATTTCAGTCGCTTCCTGCTCTTTACTCTGGAAAGTTTCCAGCCATTCTTCACTGTTCTGAATGCTCAGATCGGGGATCTGGCACAAGTCGCGCGCACGCTCAATGGCCTGCAACGCCTGCTGATACTGAATCGCACGGGTCTGCTGAACATCCAGCGCCTGCTGGTAATCGGCCAGCTGGCTTTTCAGCTCATCCACTTCCAGTTCAGCGGCTTCAGCGCGCGCTTCATGTTCGGCGTGCAGCTCGCTGGCTTCGGCCACCACTTCGTTCTGTTCTTCCAGACGGTACGTCAGCTCTTCGAGATCACTTTCATAACGCTCGATTTTTTCCTGTTGACGCATCGCCGTCTGAACCAGACTCAGATGATCGCTGGCAGCCTGATAATCGGTTTCTAAATCGCTTTGCGCACCACTTTGCTCAGCCAGTTCACGTGCCATTTCGACATGACGGTATTGCTCGCCGGACAACTGTTTGCGGCTGGTGAACAAATCATTACGCAGTACCAGCGCACCATCGAGATGAATACGGCGTTCATTGGCGTGACGCATATAATCTGCAGCCACGTAAGACGTCGCTTCAGAAATCAGGTGTTTAAACAGGTCGCGGTCAGACTGAGTAACGCGGATAGCTTCCAGCGTCATACGGTTTTCACGCAGCGCCGCTTCCATATCCTGGAAGGCTTTCCGCACGCCACTGTTTTCCGGCAACAAATAGTCGCGCAGGGAACGGGTGATGGCACTGGAAATACCGCCATAAAGCGAGGCTTCAATCAGACGATAGAACTTGCTACGGTCGGATGCCGATCGCAAACGACGTGGAATAACACCCAGATCAAACATCAGGGCATGGTAATCGGTAATCGAGTTGAACTGCTTGAACTGCACGCCTTCCATCGCTTCCACGCGATCTTTCAGTTCCTGCAAAGACAGCACACGAGCCTGACGCTCGCCGACCGTTTCAGTCAGCATTTCCGTCGGATTGACCGCAACCGGCAAGCCCTGAATCGTGAAAGGTTTGATGTCGACTTTACGGTCACGACCGGCGACCTGCTGCAGACGAACCCCCACGACAATACGCTGGTGACGGGAGTTCACCACATCCAGAACCGAGTAACAGACACCCGCACGCAATTTACCGTGCAGGCCTTTATCACGCGAACCGGAAGTTGCGCCCGCTTCGGTGGTGTTACGGAAATGCAGCAACGTCAGATCGGGGATCAGCGCCGTGACGAAAGCCGCCATCGTGGTGGATTTACCGGCCCCGTTACCGCCGGAAAGCGTGGTGACCAGTGAGTCGAGGTCAAAAGTACGGGCAAAGAACCCGTTCCAGTTAACCAGCGTCAGTGAGCGAAATTTACCGCGTTCAATCATTCCTGTTCATCCTCTGCGCTCTCATGCCCTTGCTGCACTGCCAGCGATTCGCCGTCCTCACTTTCGTCATTCAGTGACAGCGCGCTGTCGACCGGCATTGCTTCACCGTCGCGGATCATCCGCAGTTGTGCTTCGCGCGCGTCATCGCCGCTGCGGACATCCGCACCAAACCGGAATACCGCTTCAGTGATACGGAATTTGCTGCTATCAACCCCCATGAAATACACCATGCCCAGCCGGCGTAGTCGGTTCAGGGACGTGCGGACTTTGTCCTGCAATTTCTGGCGATCCAAATCTGAGCCGGTTGAACGTTGGTTGACGTATTTAAGTAATTTGCTTTCATCCGCCAGGCTCAGTAATTCGTCATACAGTTCCTGCTGGGTAAAAATCCCCTCATGCGCCAGACGTTCCGGGCTGAGATACAGATAGCAAAGGATTTTACCCACCATCATATCCAGCTCAGAAAGTACGGAGCGCGGGATAAGCGTGGTGGAGCGCGGGCGCAGGTAGAAGAAACCTTCTGGTGCCCGGATTAACTCCACGTTGTAGCGGCTGTAAAAGAGTTCCATTTCTTCCTGATAGTCCATCAGGAAAGCGTGGTTATCCAGCTCATCAATACCGATATGACGGCCAGAACGCAGTTGGCTGTCGAGAGCAGGAAACACTGAGTTCGCCAGTGCCTGCGCCAGCTTAGCTGGCATTATGTGTTCAATATTTGTCGATGACATGGGCCTGCACCTTGGCTCCGTAATCATTGATTGCCTGCCATTCGGCATGCAATCCTGAAAAATCTGCTTCAGCCACACCAAGGCGCACAGCCTGGTCGACCACAATTCGCGCGACATCAAAATGTCGGGCACGCGGATACTGTTTAAGATATTCGCGCATTACCATGCCCAGATTGAGCGGCGTTTTTTGTTGCTGATAAACCTGTAATGCCTGTTCAATCAATGCCGCAAGTTGTTCGCGGATTTCGTTAAATTCTTCAAACTCAAGATCTGGCGGAAGTTCGCCGGTCACTTCCTCGCTGCGCAAGGCCAGTTCTTCATCGCGCATATCCAGCAGACGGTCAGCATTGGCGAAGGTCAGCGTCCATGGCTGATCAAAATAGTTCTGAACCGACTGGCGCAGACGCTGGGCGAACACCCGGTTTTTATCCATGTCGATGGCAGTACGGATAAATTTATGCACATGCCGGTCATAGCCAATCCACAGGTCAATAGCCTGCTGGCCCCAACTGGTAATGCGGTCGAGTTTGTTCTGCAGGTCGAAAACCAGTTTGTCGACAAAGCTCAAATCGAGTTCGACCATCGTGGCATCCTGAATACGCATAAGATGCGCCTGCAACAGGTTACCGGCCGCCTCGAGCGTATCCTGCAATTCACGCAGCGTGCCGGAAGTTTCTGACAGGAGGATTTCACAACTGGAAATTGCCGCACGCCAGTCTTTATTGAGCAACGCGGCAATGTCGTCTTTCACGCCCTGCTGCTGCTCGTCCATGATCCGCTGGGTCATGTCGATGCTGTCAAAAATTTCAGCTACTGAGTATTTAAGTGGCGCGTAAACATTGCGATGCCAGTGAAAATCATCACCGCCCTCTTCGGCTGCATCGGCTGCACGCTTGAGTTCCTGAGCAACGATCGACAACTGCATAGACAACCGCAACGTTGAGAACTCTCGCTGGCGGATGTAATAATCTGAAATGCCGATCGCCAAAGGCGTCAGGCGATAAATGGCATTACCGTCGGCCAGTTCACTGACAAAACGGTTGAGCAAACGCTGACGCACTATGTCATTGATGGCGTTATTGGCACGTACGGTGATGGTTTCATTTGTCTGCTCAAATCCCTTGCTGACATGACGAAACGCGTCGACCAGTTCACCCTCACTCATTTCTCCATCAAGGCGCTCGCTGTTTAATGTGGCGATTGCCAGAAGAAAAGCCAGCCGCTCCGTTGGCAGCGAAATTGAGAAATCATTTTTGCGTGCCCAGGCGACCAGTTCGGGTACAGTCTGGGAAAATTCACTCATAATTCGTCCTTCAGAATGGGTTTGTGCGCCATCACGTGGATGTAACGTCCCAAACTAACAAAAGGTTCCTGACGACAATAACGCTGTTCCAGCGCCAGAAGCTCATCAAAATCCTGTTTATGTTGTTGTCTGTTTCGCAAATAATCGTGGAACACTCTAACACCGGTCTTGCCGCTGATCTGCATCCCAAGTTCTTCCAGCCACTGGTAAACCTGTGCGGGTTCCAGCGGGTGATCGGGTAACAGGGAGCTTTTTTTGATTTTTGGCACACCCGCTTCAACATGAGCAAAATTGCCAAGGATCATGTGCCGCATGACCAGACCGTGGATATTGTAAAACATCAGTGATATTGCGCCACCGGGGGTCAGACAATTGACCAGTGCGGCCAGAGCCTGTTGAGGTTCGGCCAGCCATTCGATGACCGCATGGAACAATATCAGATCAACCGGCTGTTCCAAATGTTCGGCGATATGCTGAGCCGGACATTGTACAAATTGCATGTTGTCGCTCACACCTTTTTCCAGCGCAGCCGCCTCGGCGCGGCGGATCATCTCACCGGAGAGATCACACAACAAGACCTTATGTCCTAAAGCTGCCAGTTCACAGGCCATTTGTCCTTCACCGCCGCCCGCATCAAGGATGCGCAGTGGCCTCTGAGGCAAAGTCTGTAGTAAATCATGCAGATCCTGACCCAGCACAGCCTGACGGATACGTCCCTTTGTTGTGCCGTAGATATTGCGCGAAAACTTCTCGGCCATATCGTCGAAATTACGATCCTGCATGAAATGAACCCTGTTTCTAAAAACAATTTGTTAATGATGGCTGAGCGGTGATACCGGGTGAAGTGCTATTTTGGCACAGGCTGGCATAGAATAAATCATCCTGACGCGGATTCACGCCCGGATGTCGTTTTTTCACCCAAAAGGATCGGTTTCTGATGTTATTTATCCTAAAAAAGACGCTGGGGGGCCTGTTATTACCTCTGCCATTTATTCTGCTCTTCATGGCGATTGCACTGGTGTTGCTGTGGATGACCCGCTGGCAAAAAACCGGAAAAGTGTTTTTTTCACTGAGTTGGCTGCTTCTGTTGCTGCTCAGCTTGCAACCTGTTGCGGATAACCTGCTGCGTCCTATTGAATCGGTTTACCCCACTTACCAGGCCAGTGGCAATGTGCCGGTAAAATATGTTGTCGTACTGGGCGGCGGTTATACCTATAACCCGGCGTGGGCACCGAGTTCTAATCTCATCAATAACAGCCTTCCTCGCGTGGCCGAAGGGATCCGCATTTACCGGGCAAATCCCGGTTCAAAAATGATCTTCACCGGTGCTCGGGCCATGACCAACCCGATGAGCAGTGCTGCGGTCGCCGGGAAAGTTGCGGAGAGTTTAGGGGTGCCGGAGAGCGATATTATTCTGCTCGACAGGCCACGGGATACACATCAGGAAGCTTTGCAGGTTAAAGAAATGCTGGGAGAGCAGCCGTTTGTGCTGGTGACGTCGGCAAACCATCTGCCGCGGGCAATCATTTTCTTCCGGCAACTGGGACTGAACCCTATTCCGGCACCGGCGAATCAGCTTGCGATAGATTCCCCGCTCAATCCGTGGGAAAAAGCGTTGCCTCAGGCACTGTTCTTGTCTCACAGCGAGCGGGCATGGTATGAAACGCTGGGGCGCGCATGGCAATGGATGACGCTGCCGGCACCCGCAGCGAAGTAACTCAGTTAAGCCACGGCAACAATTGTTGCCGTGCATAATCGAATTGCCGGCGATCAAGCTTACCGGTATGAATCAGATGCGCGACTGATTCCCACACCAGATACAACCAGCGCCGTGCGAGGAATGTTTCTGAAACAGGTGCTTTTTGCAGATAACTGAACAGCAATTGCTCGCTCATGCCTTTTTCCCACAACCTGAAAAGATCAAACTCCCTCGGCGCCCATAACACGGTGCCGGGATTAATCATTGCCAGCAGTTGATCGCTGCGAGGATCTTTGAGCATGCTGCGCAACGAGAGATTGCCGTGTACCAGTACCGGTGTATCGTCGAACTCTTCAAATAGCTTAGGAATGCAGGCACGGGAACGGAAAAGCAGCGTGCGATCTTCAGGTGTGAGTTCGGATGCCTGTAAATTCGATAACGTTGCCCACAACACCTCCACCCGCTGCGGGTACCAGTTTTCCCAGCGATTTTCCTGCGTGCTGTCAACAGAACCGACGCAACCGTGGCTGTCAATCCGGTGCCACGCCAGCATCACCTCGACAATTTGCTCCTGCAAGATTTGCCAGCGATCAGGGGTGCGTGTTGGCGCTTCCGCCGATACGCCGCGCAGACGTTCAATCAGCAATATTTCCTGATATGGTTTCTGATGCGTGGTGACCATGCCATAAACCGTCGGCACCCTCACCACGCCCTCCCGCGCCAGCATTGATAATTTATAAGCCTCCTGCCCGGCAATTCCCTGACAAGTAAAACTCTTCGCCATCAATGGCATCGCGTAACCCTGCTCATCATAAAGGGAAAAAAGATGGGCATAAGGCTGCTCACTGACACATTCGAGGCGGGATAAACGCTCGCCCAGCACAATACTCAATTCGGCTTTTAGCTGTTCCATAACGTGTTCGCAGTGACGAATAAATTAACGTTTATGATGAAAGTTTCAGGAAAGGATTACCCCGTTTCAGATCAAACAAAAACCGGATAGTCGGGGCAGAAACAGGAAGGCAGTGCGCAAAACGAAAAGAGAACAGTGATGACAAAACGGAATGCCGGAACATTCCGCTTTTATGACTTTTTATACTCTGTGTGGTCAGGAATTTTTATGCCCCAAAATCACGCGCACACGTTCCAGATCCTCAGCGGTATCGACACCCACAGAAGGAATGGCCTTCGCTACATCAACGTGGATTTTTTCACCGTACCACAGCACCCGGAGTTGTTCGAGTAATTCGATGTGCTCAAGTTTAGTCGGTTCCCACTTCACATACTGGCGAATGAAACCAGCACGGTATGCATAAATACCGATGTGACGAAGGAAGACATCACCAACCGTTTCTTTCGACACGGCAAAACGTTCACGTTCCCACGGAATTGTAGCGCGGGAAAAATACATGGCGTAACCTTTGGCATCCCGAACCACTTTGACCGCATTCGGGTTAAACGCTTCTTCCGCTGTTTCAATTGGCACTGCCAGTGTTGCCATTCCTGCTTCACTGTTTGCCAGATTATCAGCCACCTGACGGATGATAACAGGCGGGATCAGCGGCTCGTCGCCCTGAACATTAACGATAATTTCATCATCGGAAAACTGACATAAATCGATGACTTCTGCCAGACGCTCAGTGCCTGACTGATGATCAGGTCGGGTAAGACAAACTTCACCACCCGCAGCTTCAACCGCCGCCACAACGTCAGGATGGTCTGTCGCAACAATTACACGTTTAGCACCCGACTCCCGTGCACGTTCCATCACATGCACAACCATAGGTTTACCGTTGATATCGGCCAACGGCTTCCCCGGCAAACGGCTTGACCCGAAGCGGGCTGGGATAATAGCAACAAAACTCATGGGTGTGTCTCATCAACAGAAAGCGGGCGGGCCTCGTTTTCTAATAAAACAGGGATACCCTCACGCACGGGATAAGCCAGGCTGTCTGCCTTACACACTAATTCCTGCGACTCTTTATTAAAGTAAAGCTTCCCGTTACATACAGGGCACGCAACGATTTCAAGCAAACGGTGGTCCATAAATTCCTCCCGGAGGCGAATACACCGCATTTTCAGCAAGGTGTAACGTAAAAAAGCATTGGAAACACAACATAGCGGTTCAGGAGAATAACATAACGCCGCACCCCGCGTTAATCCTCACTCATCCTCCGATACGACTTCAAAGAAGTTACATTTCTGTAAATAAAAAATATCTCCTGAGGAGCATTGCGCTGCCGATTTCGTGGGAGTACAATTTTTTTTGTGATGCATGTCACACTAAACACCTTCAATATGAGCACTAAAAATGAAAACCATTAACAAAATCATCGCAATGTTCGCTAACTTCAGCCACTAAGCTGGATGCCACCTGCAATCATCGTGAAATAACGGCTGCCTGATGCAGCCGTTTCATTTTGTGACATTAAATCTGCCAGTCTCTTTCCCAAAACACCGTTAACGTTTCAGGTACTTTCACGGTTTTGACTTTTTCAGCTCCCTGCCACTGTGCAAACCGGCTGATTGCTCCGTGTATATCTTTTGCACGTCGTGAAGACATCGTCACATCGGGCTCGAGATGGAGGCTTTTCACTTCCAGTAGTTTTTCTTTGCGATGCATTTTTGCATCCACCCGACCAATCAGTTCACCCCGCTGCAGTATGGGTAGCGTGAAATAGCCGTACTGGCGTTTTGCTTCCGGCGTATAGCATTCGATCCGGTATCCAAAATTAAACAACATTGAGGCGCGTTTACGATCCCATACCACGGGATCAAAAGGTGAAAGCAGCGTGGTGACCGTTGAACCGATCCGTGATTCAGTGGCTTGTTGCAGAAGGGGAAACTGTTTCCGGTGGACATAGTAAATATCTTCAAGCCCGGCCACTTCGACCGGTGTAATTTCCTCATCCATCAGTAATTGTGCAATCACAGCCTTGGTATTAACCCGCCTGAGGCGATAATAGTCCGCCAGCCATTCCGGTCTAAAGATGCCAAGATATTGCGCCGAGCGCCGCAGCATCTGATATTCCGCTGCAGACTGTTCAAGAGTCTGGCTCGCATCGTCCCAGCCAGGCATCACCCGTTCAGCAAGGTCGTAAACCCGGTGGAAATTACGCCGTTCAGACACCATCAGTTTCCCGGAAGTAAACAATGTTTCCAGGTGCTTTTTATGAGGCTTCCAGTCCCACCAGCCGCTGGCAGACTTTTTATCTGTACTGAAATCGGCCGAACGCACAGGGCCATTTTCAGCAATGTGTCCCAGCAGTGCCTCAATATCCGTCTGATGTTCATCAAACCAGGTCTGAGAAAATTTCCACCCCATCCCCTGAGGATTGAGCATCCGGTGGCGCAGGAGTCCGTAATCTTCACTGGGAATAAAACAGGCCTCATGTGCCCAATACTCGAATATTTTTCCTGCCGGGAGGGCTTGTTCCAGCCATTGAGGGTCGTAATTACCTAAGCGGCTGAACAACACCAGATAAGGACTGCGCGCAACCACGCTTATCGTGTCAATTTGCAGCAATCCCATATCACGGATCGCCTGAACGACATCCGCAGCAACAGGCTTTCGGGTCACTGGTTTAAGAAGATTTTGCGCAGATAGGTGCAGGGTGCGGGCTGAAGCAAGAGATATAACCGGGTGAGACATATCGGTATCCGTGGCAGCAATTTAACTGTGGATACCGATAGCATATTTTTACCGGAGCGTAAAATTCAACTCAACGGTGAACAACAAAACCGGACTCAGAAAGCAATAACATCAGCCGCGGAAGGGCCATGTGTTACGCTGCGGTAAGTGGTGAACTCCACCTTCTGACCGGCACTCAGAGATTTATTCCCTGTATTGGCGATGGAAGTACGCTGAACATAAATTTCAGAAGAACCATCAAGCGGACAAATAAAACCGTAGCCTTTAGCCTGATTATACCATTTAACTAAACCCATTTTTAACATCATAATTTCTATCCTTTCTTTTGGGCATCCATGAACACACTTTTTTATTATTGTTCGGATGCGTTTGCCCATTGCTAAGTTATTTTTTTATAAAAAACCTCTAATGAGCGAATTAGTTTTAACGACTACTTTTACAACTTTCATGACGTCTTATAAACGCCGTATTTACCTTTTCAGGTATGTAAAACCCGCCATCCGGCGGGTTTTACTCTGCTGATATGATTAGCGATTAACGTTGTTTCATATCATCACGTTTGTCTCTTATCAGAGTGCAATAACGTTAGCAGCAGCAGGACCGCGCGGGCTATCCTGAATGGTGTATTCTACACGCTGGCCTTCGGCCAGAGTTTTGAAACCATCGGTTGCGATTGCAGAGAAATGTACGAATACATCCTTACCGCCATCAGCCTGCTCAATAAAACCAAAACCTTTGCTTTCATTGAACCACTTAACCTGACCATTTTTCTTCGACATATTTAAAACCTTTTACAAAATATAAAATCCTGCCATTCGGCAATGCTAGCCAATAGTTCAGACAATTACTTATGGGGAGGACTTAGAAGGTTCGTCTTGGAAGCGGAATCATCGGGAAAGAGATAACGTCTGGGAGGAACTGCTTTACTCTACACTCATACATAAATAGCGCTGCAACACAGGCTGCACGCATTTACTCATAAGTGCAGAGCAATAGCAAGTCACGTTGCGCAATTATTCTGACGTTAAACATTAACGGTGAATATTAGTCTTTAAAATCAGGGAGATTGAAACTTTAGATTTACGTAAATTTTTATCAGAGGCGCGAAAACGGTCTGTTTTTGCTGTATCAATGCATCTTTTGCAAAATAAGCTCAGCTATTCTTTGGAGCAGTTTCTCAGCCTGATCACCCTCGATTTTGGCGTCAACCGGTAAATACCACCAGTCTGGCTGAGCAAAAGAACGACATTTTACTGCATCCTTTTCAGTCATCAGAAGGACCTGTCCTGGTGCCTTCACAGCTGACAGTTGTCCGGAGGTGTAAGCCTGATGATCCGAAAAAGCGACTCCCTTTTGTACATTTATCCCTAGCTGTTTCAACGTGGAAAAGAAACGCGGTGGATGCCCGATGCCGGCAATCGCAACCACATTTTTCAATGCAGAAGCATCACACTGTTCACCTGTGACCAAATTTATCGCTTTGCCAGGTTGCAAGAACATCGCTAACTCACCAGGACGGGCTGTGCCGCCATTGGTAATAACCGCATCCACTGACCGCAAACGAGATTCTCTTTCACGCATAGGTCCTGCAGGTAACCAGTGACCATTACCAAAACGGCGGACTCCGTCGATCACAACAATTTCGATATCACGCTGAAGTGCATAATGCTGTAATCCGTCATCCGTAATGATAACGTCTAACTCATTTGCACCAAGTAATGCTTTTACCGCATCAGAGCGAACCGGAGACACCGCAACCGGTGCCCCGGTTCTCTGAAATATCAGCACAGGCTCATCACCTGCCTGCGTGGTGGGCGTCGCCTCCGTCAGCAATAAGGGATAGTGCTCAGCCCTGCCACCATAACCGCGCGAAACGACTCCAACACGAAAACCATGCTGCTGGAGTGTTTCAACCAGCCAGATCACCACCGGCGTTTTACCATTACCTCCGGCAGTCAGATTTCCGACCACCACGACAGGCACCGAAGCCCGCCAGCTTTTTTTAAGCCCCGTTTTATAGCTGTAACGGATCAAAGTTGAAACTAACCCGTACAACCATGAAAGAGGCAGGAGTAACAGATATAGCGGTGATTTCCCTGACCAGATGCGCTCAATCATTGGCCAAACTGCATCCGGTACAGCTGTGAGTAAACACCACGCTCTTCGAGCAGGCTCGTATGTGAACCACGTTCCACCACGCAACCATCTTCAATGACCAGAATCTCATCGGCCTTTTCAATAGTGGATAAACGGTGTGCGATCACCAGGGATGTGCGGTTTTTCTGTAGTTCGTCGAGTGCAGCCTGAATAGCACGCTCAGATTCAGTATCAAGGGCAGATGTCGCTTCATCAAGGATCAGAACCGGCGAGTCACGCAGCAAGGCACGCGCAATTGCGATACGCTGACGCTGGCCACCAGAGAGCAGAACGCCATTTTCACCAATGACCGTATCCAGCCCTTGATCCATTTTGCTGATAAAGTCCATCGCGTAAGCCATCGTCGCCGCTTTTTCGATTTCTTCGCGGGAGTACATATCCGTACGGGCGTAAGCGATGTTATTGGCAATGGTATCATTGAACAGGTGGACGTTCTGAGAAACGAGTGCCACCTGATCACGTAATGACGACAGGGTATATTCCCGCAGATCATGACCATCCATCAGGATTTTACCTTCCTGAATATCATAGAAACGGGTCAGCAAATTCGCGATAGTCGATTTACCGGAACCTGAGCGGCCAACCAGTGCAACGGTTTTACCTTCCGGCAGGTTAAAGGAAATATCACGCAAAGCAGGAATATCGCGCCCCGGATAAGTGAAGGTCACGTTTTTGAATTCGACATTTCCGTTAACGCGTTTGACTTCCAGTTTCCCTTCGTCTTTTTCCTGTTCCATATCCAGGATTGAGAACAGCGTCTGACAAGCGGCCATACCGCGCTGGAACTGGGAGTTCACGTTAGTCAGGGACTTCAGCGGACGCATCAGGGCAATCATAGAAGAGAACACAACGGTGATAGTACCCGCGCTGAGCGTTTCCATCACGGACGGGAAGCTTGCCGCATACAACACGAATGCCAATGCCAGAGAGGCGATCAACTGAATAATCGGGTCTGAAATTGAAGAAGCGGAAACCATACGCATACCCTGCTGGCGCATACGGTTACTCACTTTATCAAAACGCGCGGTTTCAACTTTCTGGCCACCGAAGATCAACACTTCTTTATGACCTTTGAGCATCTGTTCCGCGCTGGTCGTCACCTGTCCCATGGTGTTTTGCATTGTTTTACTGATATTACGGAAGCGCTTAGACACCACACGGATAACAACAGAAACAATCGGCGCAATCACCAACAGGATTACAGAAAGCTGCCAGCTGTAATAGAACATCATGACAAACAGACCAATGATTGACGCACCTTCACGTACGACGGTCACGAGCGCACTGGATGATGAAGACGCCACCTGCTCGGAATCATAGGTGATACGGGAAAGTAAAGTACCGGTAGATTGCTGGTCAAAGAATGCTACGGGCATTCTCATCATGTGACCAAACAGACGACGACGCATATGCATCACCACTTTGCCCGAAACCCATGAAATGCAGTAACTCGAAATGTAGCCACTGACCCCACGCACAACCATCAGACCGATAACGACCAATGGCATCCAGAGTAGGATCGAGCGGTCAGCTTTACCAAAACCGTCATCTAACAGAGGCTTCAGCAAAGACAGCATGAAAGTATCACTGGCGGCGTTTGCGACCAGCGCAATAGCCGCAGCGATCAGCCCGGCTTTAAAAGGTGTGATCATCGGCCAAAGGCGACGAAATGTCTGCCATGTGGAGAGATCTTTATCGTTCATCATGCAATATCAACCAGCATCGAAAGAAATAGCGGTCTATTCTACTCATTATCTGTAGATACTCCAAACTGGCGGTGATACCAACGGGGGATTAATTGCTCACGTAAGCCTTTAATTGTCCAATAATCATCAAAAACGAAGAGGCTGAGCTGACCCGATTCAGACGTTGAATGCCAGTCATAGTGCGCTTTGTTGTATCTGCTAACAACTTTATGTGCCGGCAGATGCCATTTATTAAAACGGGATGCGGACGCCAGTGCGATAACCGGCTTAACTGCCCGCAAAAATGGAGGTGTCGATGACGTATTGCTGCCATGATGAGGAACCTGAAGTACAGTGGCTTGCAGTTTGCTCCGCCACTTCCTGACTAACGCTTTTTCTGTTTCAGTTTCAATATCTCCGGTCAGGAGCAAACTGAATGAACCGTCATCAATGCGGATAACGCAGCTGTCGTTATTCCCTGCATCCTCTGACATTTTATCCGGCCACAAAACGTTAAAATCCAGCCCCTGCCAGTGCCATTGCTCGCCTGCTATGCATTTCAGATGATGCTGATCCGACAAAGCACTTTCACGAACGCTGGCGGCAGGATAACGGTTTTGTAACGGGGCCAAACCGCCCCGGTGATCCATGTCATTATGACTGATAATTATCTGTTCCAGCTGAATGTTCTTCCAATTTAAATAAGGGATAATATTTTGTTCAGCGGCTGAGCCCCCTTCCCAACGGTTGCCGGTATCATAAAGAATGCCCCGGCCATTTTTGCTGATAAGAACAGACAAGCCATGTCCGATATCAAGCATATCAACCCGCCAGCGCTCCGATGGATTTCTGTTCAGCCAGACAGAAGAGATCGCAAAAAGAGACAGCAACAGTGAAAGACAATATCTCAACGGGCAAATCCGCCAGCACAGAAGCACCAGCCATCCCATCAGGCTCACGGCCAGAAATGACTCACCCAATGGGATCCAACCGCCCGGTAATGCTTTTACCCCCCACAAAGCCAATCTCAATGTGGCATCCGCCAGTTGCCAAAGCAGAGCTTGTGCGTTATCCATCAATGCGCAGGGCGCGGCGTTCGTCAACAAGGCCAGTAATACCAGCGGGACTGTGATCAATGAAACAACCGGAACTGCCCACATATTGGCCGGAAACGAGAAGACGTTTACGCCGTGGAAAATCCAGACCTGTAAGGGCAACAGAAGAAGTGTCATTCCCACCTGCAGATGCCCCCAGCGAAACAATGCCCAATACCATGCCTGCTGAAACATTGCAGGAAGAGGCACCCACTGGAACCAGAAAACCAGAGCCCCCACCGCGAAGCATGACAACCAGAAGCTGTCGGACAATAAATTCATAGGGTCGACCAGCAGAAGCATAGCCACCACCCAAAGCCATATCTGGCACGGATGACAGCGGACACGGAACAGACGCAGCAGGATCCACATCAACACCGCAAACGTTGCACGCAGCGCAGGTGCATTGCCTCCGGAAAGCCAGGTATAGAACAGCAGAAAAACGCCGCTCACGAATAACGGAAAGCGGTAGTCAATCAGTTTTACCGGCAGCAGATACTGCAATCCACGCGCCAGCCACCATCCAAATAACGCCGCAATTCCGATATGTAGGCCTGATATCGCCACCAGATGCGCGATGCCAGTCTGTTGTAACATTAGCTTGTCTGCAGCCTGTATTAATCCTTTTTCGCCAAAAGCCAGTGCAATCAGTACGGGCGTATTTTCCATCGGTGGCATCTTCTGCTGCAACCGCTGAATAAATTGCTGACGAAGCGAACTTCTGGCATCTAATAGCTGCCTGTTACGGACAGTTGCTGTCAGAGGTGCATGCTGAGCCAACGCCCAACGCTGGGCATCAAATCCGCCTTCATTCAGCAAGCTGTGGACGGGCCGCATACTGACGATCATATCCCAGCGCTGGCCCGCTAACAGTTCTCCCTCTGTCTTGTCCCATTTAGTGCGGAACATGACCGGCGGGAAAATTATTTTTCCTTCTGCTTTTTCTATTTTGAAGAGTACAGAAGATGTACTGGTGCTCCCGAGATTAATACTCTCTACCACGGCGATAACATGACGCTTTGTGCCCTGAAGCGCTGAAATCTGATCGAGCTGAATACCGCCCTGAAACGAGGCCCAACTGAAACTCAGCAGGCCGATCGCTATCAGGCTGAATATTTTGTGATGAAATCTGAAGCAGCATGAGGCGCAAAGACACAGCGTGACCAGATGAATAGCCGAAGGAAGTTGGGAAAAAATAAGCAGTGGCAACATCCCTGCAATAACCGCTAAAGCAGCCTCGTCCAGTGAAATTTTGATGTTTTACTCCCTTCACGTTCATCAGACATGTTTTCGTGCCGGAGTATGATTTTCATGCAAAGAAGGAGCAACCAGGAAAGCAAAACGCTGCGTGACGTTACGCAAAAATTTTATGATCGCAACTGAAAGAGGGGGGAACTTATTCGTCATAAAGCAAAAAAAAACGGCACCCCGAGAGGTGCCGCTTTACGTTCGCTATAGGCAGACATTTACGTTCAGGCGAAAGCCTCAGCCGTAAATATTCGCGCGATCACGCAACTCTTTCCCTGGCTTAAAGTGAGGAACGTACTTGCCGTCCAGCTCGACTTTATCGCCAGTTTTAGGGTTGCGCCCAACACGCGGAGCACGGTAGTGAAGAGAAAAACTGCCAAACCCACGGATTTCGATGCGTTCACCATCAGCCAAGGTTGCAGCCATATGCTCAAGCATCTCTTTCACTGCATCCTCAACAGCTTTCGCCGGGATATGAGAGTGCTGGCCAGCAAGTCTTTCAATAAGTTCAGACTTGGTCATAGTACCTCCAAGCTTTGCAGCTAAACTACCGTTTCGGGGCGACTGAGCCGCCCCCCGTCATTACTCGCCTTTTGCCGCTTTGAACGCTTCAGCCATAGCACTAGAGAAGTTGCTTTCGTCTGGTTTGTTGTTAACAACAGCGATTGCATCTTTCTCGTCAGCTTCGTCCTTAGCACGGACGGACAGGCTTACTACGCGGTTCTTACGATCAACACCGGTGAATTTAGCTTCTACTTCATCACCAACGCTCAGAACCAGAGTTGCGTCTTCAATACGGTCGCGAGAAGCTTCTGAAGCGCGCAGGTAACCTTCTACGCCGCCAGCTAATTCAACTGTAGCACCTTTGGCGTCAACTGCTGTAACTTTACCAGTAACAATAGTACCTTTCTTGTTAACAGACAGGTAGTTATTGAATGGATCTTCAGCCAGTTGCTTCACGCCCAGGGAGATACGTTCACGTTCTGCATCAACTTGCAGAACCACAGCTGCGATTTCGTCGCCTTTTTTGTATTCACGTACTGCTTCTTCGCCTGCAACGTTCCAGGAGATGTCAGACAGGTGAACCAGGCCGTCGATGCCGCCGTCCAGACCGATGAAGATACCGAAGTCAGTGATTGACTTGATTTTACCTTCAACGCGGTCGTTCTTGTTGTGGGTTTCTGCGAATTGCTGCCATGGGTTGTTTTTGCATTGTTTCAGGCCCAGGGAGATACGACGACGTTCTTCGTCGATATCCAGAACCATAACTTCAACAACATCGCCCACGTTAACAACTTTAGATGGGTGGATGTTTTTATTAGTCCAATCCATTTCAGAAACGTGAACCAGACCTTCAACGCCTTCTTCGATTTCTACGAAGCAGCCGTAATCAGTCAGGTTGGTAACGCGACCAGTCAGTTTAGTACCTTCTGGGTAACGTTTAGCGATAGCGACCCAAGGATCTTCGCCCAGTTGTTTCAGACCCAGTGATACACGGGTACGCTCACGGTCAAATTTAAGAACTTTAACAGTGATTTCATCGCCAACATTAACGATTTCGCTTGGGTGTTTAACACGTTTCCAAGCCATGTCAGTGATGTGCAGCAGGCCGTCAACGCCGCCCAGATCAACGAATGCACCGTAGTCAGTGAGGTTCTTAACGATACCTTTAACTTCCATGCCTTCCTGCAGGTTTTCCAGCAGTTGATCGCGCTCTGCGCTGTTCTCAGACTCAATTACTGCACGACGGGAAACAACAACGTTGTTGCGTTTCTGGTCCAGTTTGATGACTTTGAACTCAAGATCTTTGCCTTCGAGATGCAGCGTGTCGCGAACAGGACGAACGTCTACCAGTGAGCCTGGCAGGAACGCACGAATACCGTTCAGCTCAACAGTGAAACCGCCTTTAACTTTACCGTTGATAACACCGGTAACAGTTGCAGATTCTTCGTAAGCTTTTTCCAGCGTGATCCAAGCTTCATGACGTTTAGCTTTTTCACGGGACAGCAGAGTTTCACCGAAGCCGTCTTCAACAGCGTCCAGCGCAACATCAACTTCGTCGCCAACCTGGATTTCCAGTTCGCCCTGTGCGTTTTTGAATTGTTCTGCCGGGATTGCAGACTCAGATTTCAGACCGGCGTCAACCAGTACGATATCTTTGTCGATAGACACAACAACACCACGAACGATGGAACCAGGACGGGTTTCGATTGTTTTTAAGGATTCTTCAAAGAGTTGAGCAAAAGATTCAGTCATGTTGATAATCTTTAGGTTCTTAAGTTTAACGTCCATCTGGCTTCCTGCTGGATGGGGTTGTTTCAAATGCCCCGCTACAGATCCTTGCGGCGAGGTTAAAAAAAACTATAGCCAAAACTGGCACTGAATATTCTTCAGCACCAGAGTGAGGCTCGATTACCGGGTTTGTTTTTGCGGCAATCCTAGAATTTCTGTGGCATAAGCCAGTGCTTTTTCGATGACTTCATCGATGGACATGCTGGTTGAATCCAGCAACAACGCATCAGAAGCAGCCACTAAAGGCGCGACGGGCCTGTTACGATCACGGTCATCGCGCTCTTTGATCTCGGCTAAAAGCCGTTCAAAGTTAACACTAAAGCCTTTTTCCTGCAACTGTAGCATTCTTCTGTTTGCACGTTCTTCCGAACTGGCATCCAGAAATATCTTCACCGGTGCATCAGGGAAAACCACCGTCCCCATGTCACGACCATCCGCAATCAGGCCCGGTGCATCACGGAATGCGCGCTGCCGGCGCAATAATGCTTCACGAACGCGGGGAAATGCCGCCGCCTGAGATGCAGTATTGCCTACCGTTTCGGTGCGGATTTCATGGGTAACATCCTCACCTTCTAAAATAACGTGCAACTGCCCATCCTGAGCCACAAAACGAACGTCGAGATGTGCGGCAAGCGGAACTAGCGCCTCTTCTGAGACAATATCAACCTGGTGATGCAAAGCCGCCAGCGCCAAAACGCGGTAAATCGCGCCGGAATCCAACAGATGCCAGTTAAAGGCTTCGGCCAACGCTTTACACAACGTACCTTTACCTGCACCACTTGGCCCATCAACGGTGATTACCGGGGCTAAAGCCGTCATTTTTGTCTCCTTTCGGTGGGGTATGCCCGCTTCATTAGCCTCACAGGACTAATTCAGGAGCGGCATTATACGCTGCCTTCACTGCAACTGTTACCCCACATTTTTCAGTTGGCTAAAAAGCGGACGGTTCTGAGCCTGAAAACAAAAAAACGGACATCAGGGATGTCCGTTCATACACGGGCAACCAAGTGAAAAACTATGCCAGCGTGCTGATTGCCGCCAGACGGTCAAAATAGTCCGGGAACGTTTTTGCGGTACACTTCGGATCAAGAATGGTCACCGGCGTATCGGATAACGCCACCAGCGAGAAACACATCGCCATGCGGTGATCATTATAGGTGCCAATTTCGGCAAATTTCAGCGATTGAGGCGGATCAATACGAATGTAATCTTCGCCCTCTTCCACTGTTGCGCCGACTTTACGCAGCTCAGTCGCCATCGCCGTCAGGCGATCGGTCTCTTTAACACGCCAGTTGTAAATATTACGCAACGTTGTCGGGCCTTCAGCAAACAAGGCAGCGGTAGCAATGGTCATTGCTGCATCAGGAATATGGTTCATATCCATGTCAATGCCGTTCAGTTCACCGCGGGTACATTCGATATAATCATCAGCCCAGTGAATAGTAGCACCCATTTTTTCCAGCACATCTGCAAAACGAATATCGCCCTGCATGCTGTTTTTGCCGATTCCGGTCACACGAACCGTACCGCCCTTGATCGCCGCAGCGGCCAGGAAGTAAGACGCTGAAGAGGCATCACCTTCGACCAGATATGCGCCCGGAGACACATAATGCTGACGTCCTTGGATGCTAAATCTCTGGTACTTGTGGTTTTCCACTTCAATACCAAAGGTTTTCATCAGGTTCAGCGTGATATCGATATAAGGTTTGGAAACCAGATCACCTTTAATCTGAATGGTTGTATCGTTATCTGCCAGCGGAGCTGTCATCAATAACGCTGTCAGAAACTGGCTGGAAACACTGCCATCAACACTGACGTCACCGCCACTAAATCCACCACGCAGGCGCAAAGGCGGATAGTTTTCCTGCTCCAGATAATCAATCTGCGCACCGCCCTGACGAAGCGCATCAACCAGATGTCCGATCGGGCGCTCTTTCATGCGCGGCTCACCGGTCAGTACAACATCCTGTTCGCCCAGGCATAATGCTGCCGCCAGCGGACGCATTGCGGTTCCTGCATTCCCAAGAAATAGTTCCAGACCTTTAGCATGGGAAAAAGCCGTGCCCAGACCATCGATTTCACACTCGGTGCGGGATGCAGATAAACGATGCGTGACACCCAGTTGAGTCAGTGCTGTCAACATATGACGCACATCATCGCTGTCGAGCAGGTTAGTCAGGCGGGTAGTACCCTGTGCAAAAGCAGCCAGTAAAAGTGCGCGGTTAGAAACACTTTTTGAGCCAGGTAAATTGATGCTGCCGTTAACCAGCGCAACGGGTTGTAATGTCAGGGATTCCACTCTTTCTCCAATTCTTCTTTTCATAAAATGACCCCGGACATTGCGCCGGGGTCATTTTTAAGGCTTCTCAATGAAGCATTCTGCGAGCCTGAAAGCCAGCACACTTAACCGTGACGTTTTTCGAACTCCGCCATAAAGTCGGTCAGGGCTTTTACGCCTTCAATCGGCATTGCATTATAAATAGATGCGCGCATACCGCCAGCCACGCGGTGGCCTTTTAGTGCATGCAGACCGGCTTCCTGTGCCTGATCAAGGAACAGTTTATCCAGCGAGGCATCTGCCATCTGGAAAGGAACGTTCATCCACGAACGGTTAGCCGCCACCACAGGGTTACGATAGAAGCCGGTGCGATCGATTGCGCCATACAAAAGTTCGGCTTTTGCACGATTGCGCTTTTCCATTTCGCGCAGACCGCCCTGCTCTTTCAGCCACTTGAATACCATACCTGACAGATACCATGCAAAGGTCGGCGGGGTATTGAACATAGAGTCGTTCTCAGCCAGCACGGTATAATCGAGGATAGAAGGCAATTCAGTGCGCGCTTTGCCCAGCAGATCATCACGAACGATAACCAGGGTCAGACCCGCAGGACCGATATTTTTCTGCGCGCCAGCATAAATCACCCCAAAACGGCTGACGTCAATCGGGCGGGAAAGAATGCAGGATGAATAATCTGCTACCACGATTTTGTCGCCAAAATCAGGCATTTCATCAATAGCGATTCCATCGATAGTTTCATTTGGGCAATAATGAACGTAGGCAGAATCTGCACTCAGTTTCCATTCGCTCATCGGCAGAATGCCACGCTTACCATCAATCGTAGTGGTGACATCAATCACGTTTGGCGTGCAATATTTTTGGGCTTCTTTAACTGCGCTGTGTGCCCAATAGCCACCATCAATATAATCAGCGGAGGATTTTTCACCCAAAAGGTTCATTGGCACAGCAGCAAATTGCGCACGGGCGCCGCCATGGCAGAACAGCACTTTATAGTTCGAGGGAATATTGAGCAGGTCACGGATATCCTTTTCGGATTCTTCAGCAACCTGGATAAATTCCTTACTACGGTGACTGATTTCCATCACCGATGTACCCAGTCCGTGCCAGTTACAAAGTTCCTGTTCCGCACGACGCAATACTTCAGCCGGAATCATTGCCGGACCTGCACTAAAATTATAAACCTGAGTCATTTCCCCTCACCACTTCTCTGAGACAGTCACATAGTAGTCACTAATTTAACGGTTTTATCATCCGAGACAAGCAGTCTGCAACGGTTATTGATGACGACCTGATAAACAGCGATGAGATGTTGATCACAAGGTTCATTCCTCCTTTTAACCCTGATTTTTCGGAATAATATGTGTAAGTACCGTCAAATTTCACACGGTATAACAGCGTGTTCAAACTCAAGCCTTTGACTTCACACAGCGATTACATTCTTAACACGAATACATGGAGCTAATGTGCAAAACCCCGTATCATTGCACGTTTTTAGCACGCTCAAAAGTGAACTCAATGACCCAAACTTTTATTCCTGGTAAAGACGCGGCGCTGGAAGACTCCATTTCCCGCTTCCAACAAAAACTCACCGATCTCGGCTTTAATATCGAAGAAGCTTCGTGGCTGAATCCGGTTCCCCACGTCTGGTCAGTGCACATTCGCGATCGCGACTGCCCGCTGTGCTTCACCAACGGTAAAGGCGCCAGCAAGAAAGCCGCACTGGCATCTGCTTTGGGTGAATATTTTGAGCGCCTGTCGACTAACTATTTCTTCGCTGATTTCTATCTGGGCAAAGAAATCGCTAATGGCGATTTCGTTCATTATCCGAATGAGAAGTGGTTCCCGCTTCCGGAAGACGACAGTCTGCCCGCCGGGATCCTGGATGAGCGCCTGCACGCATTTTATGATGCCGATAAAGAACTGGTTGCCCGTGATCTGATCGACCTGCAATCAGGCAATCCTGATCGTGGTATCTGCGCTCTGCCATTTACCCGTCAGTCCGATCTGCAAACCGTCTATATTCCGATGAACATCATCGGCAACTTGTACGTTTCCAACGGGATGTCCGCGGGTAACACCGCCAATGAAGCGCGGGTTCAGGGGCTGTCAGAAGTCTTCGAGCGTTATGTCAAAAACCGCATCATTGCAGAATCCATCAGTCTGCCTGAAATCCCCTCTGACGTTCTGGCACGCTATCCTGGAGTGGTTGAAGCCATCGCCAAACTGGAAGAAGAAGGTTTCCCTATTCTTTCTTATGACGCCTCACTGGGCGGCAATTATCCGGTCATTTGCGTGGTTCTGTTCAACCCGGCGAATGGCACCTGTTTCGCGTCCTTTGGTGCACACCCTGATTTTGGCGTCGCACTGGAACGTACCGTGACGGAACTGTTGCAAGGCCGCAGTCTGAAAGACCTGGATGTCTTCACGGCGCCTACTTTTGACGACGAAGAAGTGGCTGAACACGCTAACCTTGAAACCCATTTCATCGACTCAAGCGGTCTGATTTCCTGGGATATGTTCAAACAAGACGCAGACTATTCGTTTGCAGACTGGAGTTTCAGCGGTACCACTGAAGAAGAATTTGCGACACTGATGGCTATCTTTGATAAAGAAGATGCTGAAGTGTATATCGCCGATTACGAACATCTGGATGTATACGCCTGCCGCATTATCGTTCCGGGCATGTCTGACATTTATCCTGCCGAAGATTTATTGCTGGCGAATAACAGCATGGGCGCGCATTTGCGTGATCAACTGCTGGCGTTGCCGGGCAGCGATCTGCCAAAAGAAACCTATCTTGAGATGATCACTCAACTCGACGATGAAGGTCTGGATGACTTTACCCGCGTTCGCGAACTGCTGGGGATCGCCAGCGGCAAAGACAACGGCTGGTACACGCTGCGTGTCGGTGAGCTGAAATCTATGCTGGCTCTTGCCGGTGGTGATTTGGATCAGGCGCTGACCTGGGCTGAATGGGCGCATGAGTTCAATTCCTCGGTGTACAGCGATGAGCGCAACAACTATTACCGTTGCCTGCAAACCCTGCTCCAGTTGTCTCTGGAAGAAGATCGCGAGCCAGCCCAGTACTACAACGCTTTCGTGAAAATGTATGGTCAGAAAGCAGTTGAGGATGCTTCGGCGGCCATCAGTGGAGAAGTCCGTTTCCACAGTCTGTTTGCAGTCGACCCTGAGCTGAAAGCCTTGCCAGCCCATCAGGCGCTGCTTGGTGCATACGAAAAGCTGCAAGTCGCCAAACGTCGTCACTGGTCGAAAGCCTGATTCACTGACACTTTGAAGCGATTAAAACCGACGGGATTTCCTGTCGGTTTTTTTGTTTATAAATTCGCTATCAGTTCACTATAAATCCTAAGCTTCTGCTGCTGTATTTGTCCGCAAAAGTTTGACTCGGCCATCAAAATGACGTGTAATTCCGCGCGAAATAATACCCGCTTGCCGTTTTTGCGAGAAAAATATAGCACTTATTTTATAAGTTAATTGAAAGTGAAATTTATAAAATCAAAATAACGATATTTATTAACACTGAATCCTTTGTATTAACTAGAATCTGAAAATAAACTCTTGCTTTCTCAACTTTATTTGCAAAAATTAAAATCTTTTTATTCGTTTATTTTCAATTAATTACCCATAAAACCACCCCTTTAGCAGTCTATTAAAAACCACCAAAAACCCCCTCATATGATCCACGTCAATTTTTACGTTATACTGCTTTGCTAGTATCTCGTTGCGCAGTGCATAGCCCTGAATAAGAGAGTTAATGTGAAAGCTGACAACCCCTTCGATCTCATTTTACCCGCCGCGACAGCGAAAATTGCTGAAGATGCTGGCGTTTATAAAGCCACCAAACAGCCGTTAAAAACATTCTTTTTAGCCATTACTGCTGGCGTCTTTATTTCTATTGCCTTTGCTTTTTATATCACCGCCACTACAGGCACCGGTACCGTCCCTTATGGCCTTGCAAAACTGGTTGGGGGCATCTGCTTCTCTCTGGGTCTTATGCTGGTTGTCGTATGTGGTGCGGACCTGTTCACGTCCACTGTACTTATCGTCATTGCGAAAGCCAGCGGTCGAATCACCTGGGGGCAATTGGCGTGCAACTGGGTCAATGTCTATATTGGTAACCTGGTCGGCTGCTTATTCTTTGTGGCTCTGATTTGGTTCTCCGGTGAATACATGGTTGATAACGGTTTGTGGGGACTGAACGTTCTGCAAACTGCTGATCATAAAATGCATCACACATTTATCGAAGCCGTATGTCTGGGGATCCTCGCAAACCTGATGGTTTGCCTGGCGGTATGGATGAGTTACTCCGGCCGCAGTCTGATGGATAAAATGTTCGCTATGATTTTACCGGTCGGCATGTTCGTCGCCAGCGGCTTTGAACACAGCATTGCTAACATGTTCATGATCCCTTTAGGCATCGTAGTGAAAAATTTTGCGACACCAGAATTCTGGCAGGCTGTCGGGGCAACACCGGCACAATTCGCAGAGCTGAATATCCCTAACTTTATCATAGACAATCTCATCCCTGTGACCATCGGTAACATCATTGGGGGTGGTTTGCTGGTAGGGTTAACGTACTGGGTCATATATCTTCGCGATGAGAAACACCACTGAAACAATGTGGCAGTCTTGTTACGACAGTTTTACACGTGATTTTTAAAGAAATCCAAATTAGAAGGTAGGTGCAAAATGTCCAAGCTCAATGAAAAATTGACCAACGCATGGCAGGGTTTTAGTGCTGGTGAATGGCAGAATGGCGTAAACGTCCGTGACTTCATTCAGAAGAACTACACACCGTATGAAGGTGATGAGTCCTTCCTGGCTGGCGCTACCCAAGCGACAACCACCCTGTGGGATAAAGTAATGGATGGTATCAAACTGGAGAACCGTACTAAGGCTCCAGTAGATTTCGATACCGACGTTGCCTCTACCATCACCTCTCACGATGCCGGCTACATCAACAAATCATTGGAAACCATCGTTGGTCTGCAAACTGACGCGCCATTGAAACGTGCCCTGATCCCTTTCGGCGGCATCAAAATGGTGGAAGGTTCATGTAAAGTTTACGGTCGTGAACTGGATCCGGCACTGAAAAAAGTCTTCACTGATTACCGCAAAACCCACAACCAGGGTGTTTTCGATGTTTACACTAAAGACATCCTGAACTGCCGCAAATCTGGTGTGCTGACCGGTTTGCCAGATGCCTATGGTCGTGGCCGTATCATCGGTGACTACCGTCGCGTCGCGCTGTATGGTATCGACTTCCTGATGGCCGACAAATACGCACAATTCCAGTCTCTGCAAGACGACCTGGAAAATGGCGTAAACCTGGAAATGACCATCCAGTTGCGTGAAGAAATCTCAGAACAACACCGTGCTCTGGGTCAGATTAAAGAAATGGCTGCTAAATATGGCTGCGATATCTCTGGTCCTGCAACAACTGCGCAAGAAGCTGTTCAGTGGACTTACTTCGGTTACCTGGCTGCCGTTAAATCTCAGAACGGTGCTGCGATGTCCTTTGGCCGCGTCTCTACTTTCCTTGACGTGTACATCGAACGTGATATCAAAGCAGGCAAACTGAACGAAGAACAAGCTCAGGAACTGATTGACCACCTGGTTATGAAACTGCGTATGGTGCGTTTCCTGCGTACCCCTGAATATGATGAATTGTTCTCCGGTGACCCAATCTGGGCGACAGAATCTCTGGCTGGTATGGGTGTTGATGGTCGTACTCTGGTTACCAAAAACAGCTTCCGCTTCCTGAATACCCTGTACACCATGGGACCTTCACCAGAGCCAAATATGACCATTCTGTGGTCAGAAAAGCTGCCAATGAACTTCAAAAAGTACGCAGCGAAAGTGTCTATCGATACCTCATCTGTACAGTATGAGAACGATGATCTGATGCGTCCTGATTTCAACAACGATGACTATGCTATCGCTTGTTGTGTGAGCCCAATGGTTGTGGGTAAACAAATGCAGTTCTTCGGCGCTCGTGCAAACCTGGCGAAAACCATGTTGTACGCAATCAACGGCGGCGTTGATGAAAAAATGAAAATCCAGGTTGGTCCTAAAGAAGCACCAATGATGGATGAAGTGCTGACCTTTGATAAAGTCATGGAACGCATGGATCACTTCATGGACTGGTTGGCTAAACAGTACGTGACTGCGCTGAACATTATTCACTACATGCATGACAAATACAGCTACGAAGCATCGCTGATGGCTCTGCATGACCGCGATGTTTATCGCACCATGGCATGTGGTATCGCAGGTTTGTCAGTTGCTGCTGACTCCCTGTCTGCTATCAAATATGCAAAAGTTAGCACCATCCGTGACGAAGACGGCCTGGCTGTAGACTTCAAAATTGAAGGTGAGTATCCACAGTTCGGTAACAACGATTCTCGCGTAGATGACATCGCTTGTGACCTGGTAGAACGTTTCATGAAGAAAATTCAGAAACTGCGTACCTACCGTGGCGCTGTAGCAACTCAGTCTGTTCTGACCATCACCTCTAACGTGGTTTATGGTAAGAAAACAGGTAACACTCCAGATGGTCGTCGTGCTGGTGCTCCGTTTGGCCCGGGTGCTAACCCAATGCACGGTCGTGACCAGAAAGGTGCGGTTGCCTCTCTGACCTCCGTTGCTAAACTGCCGTTTGCTTACGCGAAAGATGGTATTTCTTATACCTTCTCTATCGTTCCAAATGCGCTGGGTAAAGACGATGATGTGCGTAAAGCCAACCTTGCGGGTCTGATGGATGGTTACTTCCACCACGAAGCGTCCATCGAAGGTGGTCAACACCTGAACGTGAACGTCATGAACCGTGAAATGCTGTTAGATGCGATGGAACATCCTGAAAACTATCCTCAGCTGACCATTCGTGTTTCTGGCTACGCAGTGCGTTTCAACTCACTGACTAAAGAACAGCAACAAGACGTTATTACCCGTACTTTCACTAAGTCCCTGTAATAATTCAACCTTGTAATCTGGTCTGATAAAAAGGCTCCACAATGTGGAGCCTTTGTTTCATCCCTCCCTGCCCGCACTGTCTGTACGACAGTCTGTTTTGCCAGAGCGCTATACGTTGTGGACTTCTGGCAAAGCAGTACCGCCATTGCTGACAATCAACCTTATTGATTGTCTGGTATCATAAACCTGTGGTTTCCAGTTTATCTCTGCCAGGCCAGCATCCGCACATGTAGACTGCTATTTATTGGTCACTATGGAGAACAACCCGCAATGTCAGTTCAAGGTCGCATCCACTCATATGAATCCTGTGGCACCGTTGACGGCCCAGGTATCCGTTTCATTGTTTTCTTCCAGGGTTGCCTGATGCGTTGCATGTATTGCCACAACCGCGATACCTGGGATACACATGGCGGAAAAGAGATCAATGTTGATGATTTAATGAAAGAAGTCGTGACGTATCGTCACTTCATGAATGCTTCCGGCGGTGGTGTAACAGCCTCTGGTGGCGAAGCCATTCTTCAGGCAGAGTTTGTGCGTGACTGGTTCCGCGCCTGCCAGAAAGAAGGGATCAACACTTGCCTGGACACCAACGGTTTTGTCCGCCGTTATGATCCGGTGATCGACGAATTATTGGATGTCTCTGATCTGGTCATGCTTGATCTCAAGCAGATGAATGATGACATTCACCAGAATCTGGTGGGCGTGTCCAACCACCGCACTCTGGACTTTGCCCGCTATCTGGCAAAACGTAATCAGCGCACCTGGATCCGTTATGTCGTGGTGCCGGGCTGGTCTGATGATGATGACTCCGCGCATAAGCTGGGTGAGTTCACCAAAGATATGACTAACATCGAGAAGATCGAACTGCTGCCATACCATGAGTTGGGCAAACACAAATGGACGGCAATGGGTGAGAAATACGGTCTGGATGGCGTAAATCCACCCACCAAAGAGATCATGGAAAGAGTGAAAAATATTCTTGCCAGTTACGGGCATAAAGTTATTTATTAACAGCCTGATATGCTCATAAAAAAGACGCCAAATGGCGTCTTTTTTGCTTTATGGCTCAGAACATACCCAAAATCATTGGGATTGCAGCTTTAATTATGAAAAGGATTAGGCAGTCGCTACAGGATTATGCGTATGATCCGCTTTGCGCATCAGCATCACCAGATACACCAGCGAGACCACTGCAATCATCACGAACAACAGACGGTCGGAATAACTCTGCATTAGCATCGCGGTCATTGTCGGCCCGGCGAGGCTGCCGATGGTGTAACTCATCAGTAATGCCTGGTTCATCGCCACCAGTTCCTCTGCGTTAACTTTTTCGCAAGCCCAGGACATAGCGACCGGATACAGCGTGAAACCAGCACAGCCCAGAATAAACAGCGTCGGAGCCATCGCATAGCCACTGAGCATCGCAATGCTGCCAAGGATAACGGCGAAGATCTGAATGCGCAGAACCATCAGACGGCCATAACGGTCAGCCAAACGCCCTACCGGCCATTGCCCGATAATCCCGGCGCTGACCAGCAATGCCATCCAGTAACCTACATCTGCATCGCTCATTCCCTGATGCGTCAGGAACAAAGGCATCAGGCCGTATAAAGATCCCAGAACGATGCCGGAAATAATACAGCCGTTAATCCCCAGCCGTGCATTACGGCGTCTGAACATCGGCATTACCGCATGACGCGGCTGCCCGCTTTCCTGGTTCTCAATATGCGTTAATAACAATGGCAGCATTGCAATGACAATCAGCGCTGTCACCCACGGCAGTACACTTAAAATTGCCGTCGGCACCGTACCCACCAGAAGCTGCCCAACCACCGTGCCGATGTAATACATGATCATATACGCTGCCAGTAACTGGCCGCGGTTTCTGACAGTTCCGCTGCGTAGCAACGCACTTTCCACCACTACCCAGATCAATGCGCAGCCGATGCCTGCAACGAATCGCGCCGTCACCCAACTCCAGAAACTTATTGAAAGTGCCAGACCTGCGGTCGCGACAGCAAACAGGATGCAGGAAAGGTAGTAACTGCGGTTAAAACCAACACGTTTAATCAGTCCGCCCGCAAGCAAAGTACCCAGCAGATTACCGGTAAAATAGGACGAACTGACGAGTCCGACCTGCCAGGTTGGAAGTTGCTCATGACTGAGCCACAAAGGGACCAATGTGTTTAAAACGGCGATAGAAATCGTCAACAACAGAAGTCCGCACAGGAGCAGAGAAACAGGACGGGAATAGGCGGACATAGGGCGGTGATGACCACAAAGAGGAAGAAATTGCGCGCATCATGCCACCGGCGGTTTAAAAGTCAATCTGGCAAAAATTGACCTGAGCACAAAGTGGAGAAGAATGATTGAAAACACTAATCAAGCTTAATGATTAAGATGAATGACACTTTAAAGACAGGTTAATATCACCATGATAACAAACAAGTTTGCATTTCCCGCAGCCATTACATTTTGCGTCATCAACAGAAGGTTGATTCTGTTGATTAAAAAATATTGCCGTGCGCGGACAGGCAATTTCGCACATTCGGCACAAGTCATCCAGCCGTCCCAGACACTGGGACAAAATAACCGGACGCAAACCAGTATCCATTGGCACACACTGATCCAGCGCCTCTCTTTCGCAAGCCTGCGTACAAGCACCGCAAAAGTCACATTCAGCATAATCGATAGCCAGCGAAGCCTTTCCTCCCTGGATGCTTATAATGCCGACCGGGCACGCCTGTGCGCAACGTCCGCATCCATCACATTGTTGCTGAAACATCGGTTCGGCAATGGCCTGAGGCGGACGGGCAATCACGCGCGCCAGCAAGTTCGCAGAAGGCTGTGCCGCCTGTTCAATTGCCTGTTTGCCCGGTGACAGCAAGCCGCGGAATAACCCACGGCGGCTGACCGTTCTGCTGCTCATCCAGGCACGATAGTATCTGGCGTCGCGGGAATCGCTCATCAGAAATACAGATCCACGACGGGCGCTTCCAGACTACGTTGTTGTTTCCAGCCCTGTAGTGTGGATTCT
Organism: Rahnella sp. CJA17(1/100); assembly: GCF_963881615.1. Taxonomy (NCBI): domain Bacteria; kingdom Pseudomonadati; phylum Pseudomonadota; class Gammaproteobacteria; order Enterobacterales; family Yersiniaceae; genus Rahnella; species Rahnella sp. CJA17(1/100). Next base: position 193,003 of record NZ_CAWOJA010000064.1, read on the forward strand.
GCCAGTACGGCCACTCCGAGATAAAACGGGTGTTCTGCTTTCTGACGGAGTAATTCGAAATAGCGTCCGGCCCACGGCAATAAATGCTCTGTCAGAAATTCATCCAGCAAAGAAGGTGAATTCTCGGCTAACCATGCAGACATCATCAGCAGCAAACCGATGTGATCTTCCGGCTCTGCCTGCTCCAGATGGGGTTCAATACCGTTTTCACGCATCCACTGGCGCAATGCCAGCGTTGAATCGCCAAACAGCACTGATTCTTTGTCCAGATACACCGAGCCCCAAGGTGGCGCGGGTAACGAATAAGGGCCGATAAAAAGACGCTGATACGCGTCATCCAGACTTTCAGACGCGGCCGTAATCTGGCTGAATGTTTCTCCCGCCTGAGTTTTAGCCTCGTCACTCGCACATGGCCATGACTCGGTCCAGACGCTGCTTTCAAGTAACGTAATTAAGACGCTAACTTCAGGAGAGCTCGGCGGATAAAACAGCATCGCGCCTAATACTTTACCGGTTAAACTAATTGATTCTGCTGACATAATTAACTCATTTTGCAGAGGCACATCCTTACTGGCGACGTGCCTCCTGATAAACCTGACTACCTGAAATTAGCCGCCCACTGCCATTCCCACTGTCATATGCAGACCGTAGAAAATCGCCCGACCAATCAGTTCTCCGGCAAACACCAGCACAAAGGCCAGTATCATTGAGGCCAGTGCAGGTCGTTTACGCAGTATAAGCGGACAGAACCAGCAGCCCAGTCCAAGAACAACCAGCACCAGCCGCCACACCGACAACACACCGTATTGTGGGATAAGCGCTGACGCAGCCTGAACGGAACTGCTGATGCCTGCCAGACTGGCGCTTTGCATAACAACAACAGCCATACTCACGACCAGTGACACAAAGCTGATGACCGGCAGCAGACGTAGCGCACAACCATTAATATTAGCACCACGCAGCAGCAGGTAGCCCAGAACCGGTCCGCCAATCAGTACCGTCAGGCCAAAATGAAACGCGGTATACGCATTGTCCCAGGTTGGCACAGTATTGATTGCATACACACGACACATCGCGAAGACGAATCCAACACCTGCCAGCATGGTCACGATTAACCAGATTTTAGCGAGCACGCGTGGCATCTTGTTGATCATCGCCAGCAGCCAGTAAATCCCGCCCAGCGCAAAGAAGAGCGAGCCGCTGCCAATTTCGTTGCTCAGCGGCGACGCGCCCAGCCGGTTAAGCGAATTGAATGCACGCAGCGGTGACCCCAGATGCAGAACCGAGGCGATGAAAGCGATCGCCATCAACACCCACAAAAAGAACATCGAGAGATGGATCTGGCGGTATTCTTCCCTACTGCGCTGAGTCAGCAACGCAATGGCAAGCACAATAAATGCGCCAACGACACATTGCCCCAGAACCGTAAAGACCATCAAAGGCCATTCATGCCATCCGTTTCCCATCTCAAACCTCCTTCGGGTTAGCCAGATAACCCGTGGTATCGCCTACAGGACGGCAATTCGCATTGGGTTTAATGACGATATTTGGGTGAGTGAAATGTGAAGCCGGCAACGGTGCCACTTCAGCCAGTTCACCGTATTTCGCACGCAGTTCTTCGATTGGCGCCATATCCAACGCACGCAGCGGGCAGGATTCAACACAAATCGGTTTTTTACCTTCAGCAATGCGTTCGTAGCATCCGTCACATTTGGTCATGTGACCTTTGGCTTCATTGTATTGCGGCGCGCCATACGGACACGCCATATGGCAATAACGACAGCCAATACAGATATCTTCGTTTACGACCACAAAACCGTCTTCACGCTTATGCATCGCGCCACTCGGACAGACCTTGGTGCAGGCGGGATCCGCACAATGGTTACAGGAAATTGACAAATAATAGGCGAAGACATTCTGATGCCAGCCATCTCCGTCTTTTTGCCAGTCGCCGCCAGCATATTCATAGATACGGCGGAAACTCACGTCCGGGGTTAAATTTTTGAAGTCCTTGCATGCCAGTTCACAGGTTTTGCACCCTGTGCAGCGGCTTGAGTCAATATAAAAGCCATATTGAGTTGTCATGATTTACTCCGTTAAACCTTAGCCACTTGCACAAGGTTGGTATGAGAGGGGTTACCTTTCGCCAGCGGTGAAGGTCTTTGAGAAGTCAGTACATTAATGCTGCCCGCACGGTCGATTTTTTTGCTGTCAGGGGAATACCAGGCACCTTCGCCAAGTGCGACAACGCCCGGCATCATGCGCGGTGTCACTTTGGCGGCTATATGCACTTCCCCGCGATCGTTAAAGATGCGGATCATGTCGCCGTTGGTGATACCACGCTGTGCGGCATCCATCGGATTGATCCACATTTCCTGGCGACAGGCTGCTTTCAGTACATCAACATTGCCGTAAGTGGAGTGGGTACGCGCTTTATAGTGGAAACCCGTCATCTGTAACGGATATTTACTGGCCAGCGGGTCATCATAGTTTTCGAAACCGGCGGCATACACCGGTAATGGATCAATCACGTCCTCTTTAGAGAGTTCCCATTCAGCCGCAATTTTGGCCAGTTCAGCAGAGTAAATTTCGATTTTACCGGACGGCGTACTCAGCGGATTGGCTGCAGGATTTTCACGGAATGCTTTGTAAGCCACATGATGCTGGTCGGGGTCACGTTTTTTGAATATGCCCTGTTTGCGGAAGGTCTCGAAATCTGGCAGTTCTGGCAGCGCTTCACGTGACTGCTGATACAGATGACGCAACCATTCTTCCTGCGTACGGCCTTCGGTGAACTGCTGCTCTACCCCCATGCGGCGGGAAAGCTCGCTGGTCATTTCATAGATGTTCTTGCACTGGAAACGTGGCGTAATCGCCTGATCGGCAAAAATCACATAATCCATGTTGCCGCACGAGGCATCGAGACAGAAATCCATCTGCTCAGAGGCCGTGCAGTCTGGCAGGATAATATCTGCGTATTTTGCTGACGAGGTCATGTGGTTATCAATCACCACAATCATTTCACACTGTTTGTCATCCTGCAGAATGTCATGGGTGCGGTTGATATCTGAATGCTGATTGATCAAACAGTTACCAGCGTAGTTCCAGATAAACTTAATGGGCACATCAAGTTTATCCTTGCCGCGCACGCCATCTTTCATGGCGGTCATCTGCGGTCCACGCACAATCGCATCCGTCCACAGGAACATAGAAATACTGGTCTGAACCGGATTTTCCAGCGTCGGCATACGTACAAACGGGATCTCGTAGGAACCTTCGCGGGCACCGGAATTACCGCCGTTAACGCCCACGTTGCCAGTAAGGATCGCCAGCATCGCAATTGCACGGGTTGCAATTTCTCCGTTAGCGTGACGCTGCGGGCCCCAGCCCTGCGTAATAAATGCTGGTTTTGCCTGTCCGATTTCACGCCCCAGCTTGACGATTTTATCCACGGAGATGCCCGTGATTTTTGCCGCCCATTCAGGCGTTTTCGCTACACCGTCTGGCCCTTTGCCGAGAATATAAGCCTTGTAATGCGCATTCTCAGGCACACCCGCCGGTAAGGTTTTTTCGTCATACCCGACGCAATACTTATCGAGAAATGGCTGATCAACCAGATTTTCAGTGATCATGACGTGCGCCAGCGCCGCTGCCAGCGCGCCATCAGTACCCGGACGGATCGGCACCCATTCGTCTTCGCGTCCGGCACCGGTATCGGTATAGCGCGGATCCACAATGATCATACGGGCGTTCGAACGCTGGCGAGCCTGTTCGAGGTAATATGTCACCCCGCCACCGCTCATACGGGTTTCACCCGGGTTATTGCCGAACAGCACCACCAGTTTGCTGTTTTCGATATCAGACGGGCTGTTGCCGTCCGCCCAGCCGCCATAGGTATAATTAAGACCCGCTGCAATTTGCGCTGAACTGTAGTCGCCATAATGATTCAGATAACCACCGCAGCAGTTCATCAGACGAGCGATCAGTGTCTTGCCTGGCGGCCATGAACGCGTCATCGTGCCACCCAGCGTACCTGTGCCGTAATTCAGATAAATCGCTTCATTGCCATAGCGATGAATAATGTCTTTAAGGCTGCCCGCCAGGGTATCAAAGGCTTCGTCCCAGCTGATAGGCTTGAATTTCCCTTCACCACGTTTGCCCACGCGTTTCATCGGATACTTCAGACGGTCCGGGTTATAAACACGACGACGCATTGAGCGCCCGCGCAGACAGGCACGAACCTGATGCAGTCCTTCATAATTGTCATTACCGGTATTGTCGGTCTCGACATAACGGATCTCGTTATCAACGACGTGCATTCGCAACGGACAGCGGCTGCCGCAGTTAACAGTACAGGCACTCCAGACGATTTTCTCATCTGTAGATTTGGCCGGGGCCTGTAGCTTTTCCGCACGTATTGATTTGAACGGCAACGATATGCCGCCAACTGCGGCTGCTATACCGGCGAGTGTGGTTCCCTTAACCAGGTCACGGCGGCTGATCCCACCGCCTGAATCGGTTTTATTACTGTTTAAATCTGACATTGCTTACTCCGTAACGCCCTTATCTGAAGGACGAAAATTTAACAACCATGTCATCGGGCCCTGTCATCGGGCCCTGGCTCGTGGCTCGTGGCTTCTTTAGACTTTTTCTATTTGAATCAAATTTGTATGCTGAGGATTACCCTTCGCTAACGGTGAGGGGCGTTGGGTTGTCAGCGTGTTCATACAGGCACCATGGTCAATACGGTCACCACCCATATTGGCCTGATGCCATGCGCCCTGCCCCATAGCCACAACGCCGGGTATGATGCGCGGGGTGACTTTTGCCGCTACACGCACTTCACCGCGGTCATTAAAGACTTTCACTTTGTCACCGTTTTCAATGCCACGGGTTTTGGCATCGATCGGGTTAATCCAGACTTCCTGCCGGCAGGACGCCTGCAAAACATCGATATTGCCGTATGTGGAATGGGTGCGGGCTTTGTAGTGGAAGCCGAACATCTGCAACGGAAACTGGCTACGTTTCGGATCGTCCCAGCCTTCAAAGGTTGAGGCATATACCGGCAGCGGACTAATGGTTTCATCTTTTTTCAGCTCCCATTCGCCGGCAATTTTCGCCAGAGCAGAGGAGTAAATTTCGATTTTACCGGAAGGTGTTTTCAGCGGATTGGCCTGGGGATCCTGACGGAATTTTTTATAAGCCACAAAATGCCCGGCAGGATCCTTACGCTTATATATCCCCATTAGCCGTAGTTCTTCATAAGCAGGCAATGCCGGGTCTTTCGCCAGCATTTTGGCATACAGATATTGCAACCACTCCCGCTGGGTACGGCCTTCGGTGAACTTGTTATAAACATCCGGGCCAAGACGACGCGCGACTTCGCTCATCATCTCGTAGATGCCTTTACGTTCGAACTTAGCGGACGTTGCGGGCTGGATGAAAATCAGATACCCCATATTTCCGGCGTAGTCATTTGGAATAATATCTTCCTGCTCGACGGTCATAAGGTCAGGCAGCAGGATGTCGGCGTACTTCGCCGAGGAAGTCATGAAGTTTTCCAGCACGACGATCATCTCGCACTGCGTGTCATCCTGCAGAATATCGTGGGTTTTATTGATGTCGGAATGCTGGTTGGTGATGGTATTACCGGCATAGTTCCAGATGAATTTGATCGGCACATCCAGTTTGTCTTTGCCGCGCACGCCATCTTTCGTGGCAGTCATCTGCGGGCCACGGGCAATGGCGTCAGTCCAGCTAAAACAGGAAATCTGTGTTTTGACCGGATTTTCCAGCACGGGCATGCGTTCAATGGTGATGGTATAGGTGGATTCACGTGCGCCACTATTGCCGCCATTAATGCCAACATTGCCGGTTAAAATCGGCAACATAGCGATGGCTCTGGACGTCAGTTCACCGTTGGCCTGACGCTGTGGGCCCCAGCCCTGAGAAATATAGGCGGGTTTTGCCTGACCGATTTCGCGGGCCAGTTTGACAATACGATTGGCCGGAATACCGGTAATGCGGGACGCCCATTCAGGTGTCTTTGCCGTCGCATCTTCGCCCAGGCCGAGAATATAGGCTTTGTAATGACTGTTGGCCGGTGCATCCGCAGGCAGGGTTTTTTCGTCGTAGCCCACACAATACGAATCAAGGAAAGGTTGGTCGACCATGTTCTCAGTGATCAGCACATGCGCAAGGCCAGCCACCAGTGCGGCATCCGTCCCCGGACGGATAGGGATCCACTCGTCCTCCCGACCTGCAGCAGTATCCGTATAACGCGGGTCGATCACGATCATACGGGCATTGGAACGCTGGCGTGCCTGTTCGAGGTAATAGGTGATGCCGCCGCCACTCATGCGCGTTTCAGCCGGATTGTTACCGAACAGGACGACCAGCTTGCTGTTTTCAATATCTGACGTACTGTTGCCCTCGTTACTGCCATACGTGTATGGCATGGCGCAGGCGATTTGCGCGGTACTGTAAGTGCCGTAATGACTGAGAAAACCGCCATAGCAGTTCATCAGGCGGGCAACCAGCGAAGCGTAAGGGGAAGAACGGGTGATGTTGCCGCCTACAATGCCGGACGTGTAATTGATATATACCGCTTCATTGCCGTATTTCGCGACAATACGCTTCAGGTTATTGGCAATTTCATCGAACGCCTCTTCCCAGCTAATGCGTTTAAACTTACCTTCACCGCGCTTGCCGACGCGCTTCATCGGATAATTCAGGCGCTCCGGATGATTCATGCGGCGGCGGATAGAACGCCCGCGCAGGCAGGCGCGCACCTGATGATCACCGTAAATATCCTGCCCGGTATTGTCTGTTTCGACCCAGTACACCTCATCATCACGTACATGCAAACGTAACGCACAACGGCTACCGCAGTTGACTGAACAGGCTCCCCACACCACTTTATCTTCGGAGACTAAATGCTTCGCCTCACCCACTCCCTGGGCCAGAGCTTTACGGCTAAAAGGAAGGGATACGCCATCCGCAGCAACGGCCAGCCCTGCCAGCGTTGATGTCTTGATCAGTGTCCGGCGGCTGATACCACTTTTTAGCGTGGTGATTTCTGGTTTGATTTCCGACATTTTTCGCTCCGGTAATGAGGCAATACCCACTCAAACAGCATGGATACTACTTATTAGGGGGTACGAAACCTTGTCTGCTATCAAAAAAGGCGGGGTTGAAGAGAAAGAAATACGGAATTCGTAACGTAACGCATGATCTCATGCATAAAAAAAGCGCCCTAAGGCGCTTTTCGCTATGTTAGTGCAGATATAACGGGATTAACCGATATATTCTAAACCACCCATGTACGGACGTAATACTTCCGGCACTTCGATACGGCCATCAGCTTGTTGGTAGTTTTCCAGCACGGCGACCAGTGTACGACCTACAGCCAAACCAGAACCATTCAGGGTATGAACCAGACGTGGTTTTTTATCGGTTTTGTTGCGGCAACGCGCCTGCATACGACGGGCCTGGAAATCACCCATGTTGGAGCATGAGGAAATTTCACGGTATGTATCCTGCGCTGGCAACCAAACTTCCAGATCGTAGGTTTTGCAAGAACCAAAGCCCATATCGCCGGTACACAACAAAACTTTGCGGTATGGCAAATTCAGCAGCTGAAGCACCTTTTCTGCATGGCCGGTCAGTTCTTCCAGTGCGTCCATTGAATCTTCAGGACGAACGATTTGCACCATCTCAACTTTGTCGAACTGGTGCATGCGGATCAGACCACGGGTGTCACGACCATACGAACCGGCTTCTGAACGGAAACATGGCGTATGCGCTGTCATCTTCAGTGGCAGAGATTCTTCTTCAAGAATTTCATCACGGGTCAGGTTGGTCAGCGGCACTTCTGCCGTCGGGATCAGCGCATAGTTACTGCTGCCCGCCTCTTCATCCAGGGGTTTGGTATGGAACAAATCTTCGCCAAACTTAGGCAACTGACCGGTACCGTACAACGTTTCCTGATTGACCAGATAGGGAACATAGGTTTCCAGATAACCGTGTTGCTCTGTGTGCAGATCGAGCATGAACTGCGACAGTGCGCGATGCATACGGGCGATTTGCCCTTTCATCACGACAAAACGCGCACCCGTTAGTTTAACAGCAGCGGCAAAATCCAGGCCGCCAGCCATTTCGCCCAGCGATACGTGATCGCGCACGGTGAAATCGTACTGACGCGGCGTGCCCCAGCGGCTCACTTCCTGGTTATCGTTCTCATCTTTACCGGCAGGCACGGAGTCATCAGGCATGTTTGGAATAGCAGAAGCGATATCGCGGATGTCATTTTGCAATGCATCCAGTTCAGCTTTCGCTGCATCCAGCTTCTCACCCAGCGTATTCACTTCCAGACGCAGGGGTTCGATGTCTTCGCCACGGGCTTTTGCCTGACCGATAGATTTCGATCGGGAGTTACGTTCAGCCTGTAGAGTTTCCGTTTCTACCTGCAAGACTTTGCGGCGTTCTTCCTGAGAACGCAGCGTTTCCACATCGAGTTTAAAACCTCTGCGAGCGAGTTTTTCTGCAACTGCGTCTAGCTCATTACGCAGCAGATTGGGATCCAGCATGCTAATCCTGTACGTGTCGTTATTGAATGTTAATTTGATGATGCACGCTGTCTGAAATGGCAGCGTGTCAAAGAGTTATCACGATAACCTTACCGCAACGATAAAATTAGCGGTAGCGTTTTGTCGGGCTATTTTGATCTTGTTCGGCAAGCCATGCCAACTTTTCGCCGATCTTGCCTTCAAGCCCGCGTGATGTCGGGTAATAATACTGCGTACGGGCCATTTCAGGCGGGAAATAATCCTCTCCCGCCGCATATGCATTCGGTTCGTCATGCGCATAACGATACTCAGCACCAAGCCCCATTTCTTTCATCAGTTTTGTCGGCGCATTACGCAAATGTTCCGGCACATCAAAATCTGCCATTTCGCGTGCATCACGCATGGCAGATTTGAATGCGGTGTATACAGCATTACTTTTCGGTGCACAGGCCAGATACACAATCGCCTGGGCAATCGCACGCTCACCTTCAGCCGGGCCAACACGGGTAAAACAATCCCAGGCAGCGAGCGCCACCTGCATGCCCCGTGGATCGGCATTCCCGACATCTTCTGAAGCAATCGCCAACAAACGTCGGGCGACATACAACGGATCACCACCGGCGGTGATGATTCGGGCATACCAGTAAAGCGCCGCATCAGGCGAAGAACCCCGCACTGATTTATGCAATGCAGAGATTAAATCGTAAAAACGATCGCCTTTATTGTCGAAGCGCGCACTGCGTTCACCGGCAATCTCAGTGAGTAATTCCGGCGTGAGTGTCCTGTAACCATTGGCGTCGATTTCCGCCATATCGGCCATCATTTCAATACTGTTCAGCGCCCGGCGCGCATCGCCATTCACCAGCTCCGAAAGCATCCGGCGGGTTTCCGGCGGAACACGGATTTTCTCATTGGCGTAACCGCGCTCAGAATTGGTCAGCGCCTGATCAATCACTTTCTCGATATCTTCAGCCGTCAGTGATTTAAGTAAATACACACGAGCGCGAGACAGCAATGCGGAATTGAGTTCGAAAGAAGGGTTTTCGGTGGTCGCACCAATAAATGTAATGGTGCCATCTTCAATGTGCGGCAGGAAAGCGTCCTGCTGACTTTTGTTAAATCGATGGACTTCATCAACGAACAAAATGGTACGACGCCCGGCATCGCGATTCTGCCGGGCTCGCTCAATCGCTTCCCGAATATCTTTAACACCGGATGTGACCGCAGATATGCGCTCAACATCGGCGTTTGCATACCGGCCAATCAGTTCTGCCAGCGTCGTTTTCCCGGTACCCGGCGGCCCCCACAAAATCATCGAATGCAATTGCCCTGCTTCAATGGCCCGCGGCAGAGGTTTGCCCGGCGCTAACAGATGCTGCTGTCCGATATATTCTGCAAGAGTGACTGGCCGCATTCTGGCGGCCAGTGGCTGGAATTCATTTTGGGAAAAATCGAGTGACAGATTACTCAAACTAACCTCACTGACGCTGGTCGTCCACCGTCACACCCTGCGGCGGAGTAAATTTAAACTTGGCATCATCAACAGACGCATTTTGCTCACCTTTCAGGGTATAAGCACTTTTCTGCCCGTCCTGTTCAACGGCAGTGAAGCTTTTGATAGTGCCTGAAGGAGTCACATTGATCGCAAATTGTTTCAGATTACCGGTCGCAGCTTTCGGCGTTAATTCAAAGTCATCGCCTTTCTGTTTCACGTTATATTTTGCCCAGTCACTGCTATCATTACGCGTGATCAGCATGAACGGCGTGTTGCCGGTGGCATTTTTAAGCCAGGTTGCCGTGACTTGTTCAACGAACGGGTTATAGAACCATAGGGTTTTACCGTCGGAAACTAAAATGCTCTCATCCGGCGTAGTCATATGCCAGTTAAACAGGTTTGGACGTTTCACCCACAACTGACCTTCGCCCTGCTGAACGGCTGCACCATCATCGCTGGTTACCGTCTGCGTGAAGCTGGCATGGAAAGTATTGAGCTTACCCAGACGAGATTTGAGATCACTGCTGGCATCCGCTAAAACGGAAGCAGAGGTAAATGCGGTCAGTAAACACCCTACCATTAACAATTTTTTCATTCTTATACTTACCTCAGAAATCCATAAACTTCAGACGATGCCTTTTACACAGGCAAAAGACGTATGGTGCGAACTCTATCCGAGGCAGCGCCCCGGCGGTAGCTCATTCATCTGAAAAACAATAGTTTTACGCATCTTTGCACAAGGGTCGCATTCGCGACCCTTCTTAACAAATGCAGGCAAACCGGCTGGGTTTACTCGTGTGACGGTGGTGCCAACACTTCGCGGTTACCGTTATGACCCGGCGTACTGACAATGCCCTGCGCTTCCATTTGCTCAACAATGCGCGCCGCACGGTTGTAACCGATACGGAACTGACGCTGAACACCCGAAATCGACGCACGGCGTTTATCGACTACGAACGCAACCGCCTGATCAAACAGCGCATCGAGCTCTTCATCACCGTCCAGCCCTAAACCTCCACCCTCACCATCTTCACCACCGGAAACAATGCTTTCGATGTATTTTGGACGACCGCGCGCTTTCCAGTCCTGAACCACCGCATGCACTTCCTGATCGCGGACAAAAGCACCGTGAACACGCACCGGAATCGAGGAGTTTGGTGCCATATACAGCATGTCCCCCATCCCCAGCAGTGATTCTGCGCCACCTTGATCCAGAATGGTCCGGGAGTCAATTTTACTCGAAACTGTGAAAGCAATTCGGGTCGGAATGTTGGCTTTAATCAGACCGGTAATAACATCGACAGAAGGACGCTGGGTCGCCAGAACCAGGTGAATACCTGCCGCACGGGCTTTCTGGGCCAGGCGCGCAATCAGCTCTTCAACTTTTTTACCCACGGTCATCATCAGGTCGGCAAACTCATCGACCAGCACCACGATAAACGGTTCTTTCTGCAGATACGGCGGCTCAGCAGCCATGCCATCGCCCGGCTTCCAGAACGGATCAGGAATGGGACGTCCCATCGCCTCCGCTTCCAGAACACGTTCATTGTAACCGGCAAGGTTACGCACACCCAGCGCCGACATCAGTTTATAGCGACGTTCCATTTCACCGACACACCAGCGCAGCGCATTGGCTGCATCTTTCATGTCAGTAACGACTTCGGTCAGCAGATGTGGAATACCTTCATACACCGACAATTCGAGCATTTTCGGGTCGATCATAATGAAGCGCACATCTTCAGGTTTAGACTTGTACAGCATACTCAGGATCATGGCGTTAACGCCGACGGACTTACCGGAACCGGTCGTACCGGCCACCAGCAAGTGAGGCATTTTCGCCAGATCGGCGATAACCGGCTCACCTGAAATATCTTTACCCAGCACAATTGTCAGCGGCGACGTACTTTCTTTAAATTTCGCACAGTCCAGCACTTCGCGCAGATATACCGTCTGGCGCTTCTTGTTTGGTAATTCCAGGCCGACATACGGTTTGCCCGGGATCACTTCCACAACACGCACCGCAACCGCAGACAATGAACGGGCAAGGTCACGCGAAAGGTTAGAAATACGTGCAGCTTTCACGCCCGGCGCCAGATCCAGTTCGAAACGGGTAATTACCGGCCCCGGCAATTTCCCCACGACATCGGCTTTAATGCGGTAATCATTCAGACGCGCTTCGATCAGATTTCCCATCTGTTCCAGCGCGAACTCATCCACAGGCTCAGCTTCAGCCGGCGGTGAGGTCAGCAAATCCAGTGATGGCAGCGGTGTGGTCGGTTTCACCAGCGGCTGCTCATTACGCATAAGGAACGGATGGATCAGGCTATCCATATCAGGCTGCGCCGATGGCGAAGACTGTCGTGGAGCCTCATATTCCTGCGCATGCTGTACGGGCTCAGAAGACGTAGCGCGCTGATAAGGTTGTTGTGCAAACGTTGCAGGCTGCGGTTCTTCTTCCGCTTGTGCCGGCAATGTAAACAGCGGTTCAGAAGGCGTATCGTCCACCAGGTCAGCCATTGGTGAGAAGCTGAATGCATCATGCTGGCTGAGTTTCATGGCCGCAGCGGCAAAATCATCAGCAACAGCCGGTAATTCAGTCTGCTGATTTTGTGAATGGTGATGCTGTACCACGCCACTTAGCGGTTCGACATCCTGCTGATAGCGGGCCTGCTCACGCGCAGCAAACGCATTGCGCAATTCGGCTTCCTGCAAGGCAGTTTCTTCATCAGGTTCATTTTCAGTGACCGCATCGCCATAGCGCTCTTGTTGCTGAGCGGCAAACGCCTGCTGCAATGCTGCTTCCTGTAGCGCTTCTACGTCTGCCTGGATCTGTGGATCGCTATGCGTCGCAGACTGTGCCTGTTCCTGCTGTTCTGCCATACGCTGAGAAGGCAGCTTGATGCCATACGAGGCCAGCTCACGGCGTGTAGGTATACGCACCGGATTAGGACGCGGCAACTCAGGGCCAAAGCCTTTTTTCACCTGTGGATTTTCATCGCTCACAGCACTGAAGGCTGGCATAAAGGTGTTACCAGCGGAAGATGCCGTGGACTGCCCTGCCTGTGCAAGGCCGGTCGCCAGTGCTGCGGTGGCCGCCACGCTGGCCGCCTGAGCGGCATCAGGCACTGCTGAACTGAAATCAAACGGAGAACGGGAATGCTCCACGGCAGTTTGCCAGTTGCCCAGACTTGGACCGTCTTCCTCTCTGCGCTCAACTGGCGCTGGTGAAGGCGATTGCTGAACGGGCTGCGGATGGCGCGGCACTGGTGTTTCTTCCGGGATCTCGAAATTGTATAACGGCGGAATGGCCGTTGCCGGTGCTGGCTGCGGTGAAATATTAGCAACCGGCGGCTCAGCCGCATAAGGATCCGCTGCCTGTACCGGTTCAGCAACAGCCGCGCTCGCAGCAGGTGCGGTAGCCTCAGAAGAGGCCTGCGCCACAGGTTCATTCACCGAAGGCGCAGAGAACAGCACGTCATCTTCATCAGCTTCGGAAGCGGCGGCAGTTGCAGGAGCCGCTGCAGCAGTGACGGCCGGCGCGACTTTAGCAGCCGGTTTTGCGTCATCGTCTTCCAGTAGCGGAGCGTCCTCCTCGTCGTAATCATAATCATCGTCACGACGGGACCGGTTGGTCACGATATTCGTTACACCCAGCACGGCACCACCGATCTTTTCGGCGATCGTCAACCAGGACCAGCCGGTAAATAAGGTCAGGCCCGCAGCCCAGACGCATAACAGCACCAGAGTCGCCCCCACATTATTAAAGTAAGGTGTCATCGCGGTACTGAGCAAACTGCCGATTACACCGCCGGAAGCGAAGTAATACAGGTCATCAACATTGACGGCAGCAAGACCACAAGACGTGACAATGAGCGCCAGCGTGCCAATAAGGCGCAGCGAAAGGGCAAAATAATCGACGAAATCCTGTTTATCCCGCTGACGGAAAGCCGCCCAGCAGAGACACAGAATAATAGGTGGAATAGCGTAACCAAATACGCCAAAGATGAAGAACAGCGTGTCGGCCATCCATGCACCTACACCACCGCCCCAGTTATGAATTGGCCCATGCCAGGCTGTCTGAGACCAGCTTGGATCAGAGGGGTTAAAACTCACCAATGCCGCCATTAAATAAGCAGCAAAAATCGCTACCACAACCAGCAAAGCCTCCAGAAGACGGCGGCCATTGCTCAGTTTTTTCAGGGTAACTTCTTTATCTTCTGTATATTCCTGGCTCAAGAAAGGCTCTCCAGGTTCCTGTGAACTGAGAAAAAGCAACAGCGCCGAGACTCCCCGGCGCCATAGCTGTATAGATACACAGGAGTGTAGCTAAAATGACAAGGTTTTGCACCAGAACAATTACCGGGTCTTAATGACCAGGCGATTTGTCTGTTTCACTTCTTCCATCACCACATAGGTGCGGGTGTCGTTAACACCTGGCAGACGAAGTAAAGTCTCACCTAACAGCTTACGGTAAGCAGACATATCAGGTACGCGGGTTTTCAACAGGTAGTCGAAGTCCCCTGAAACCAGATGACACTCCTGAATATCTTCGAGTTTTTGTACTGCCGCATTGAACTGTTCAAACACATCCGGGGCGCCGCGATTGAGGGTAATCTCAACAAATACCAGCAACGATGCGTCCAGATAATGCGGGTTGAGCAATGCAGTATAACCATTGATGAAGCCCTGACGTTCAAGACGACGAACGCGCTCCAGACATGGAGTTGGAGATAATCCCACACGTTTGGAAAGCTCGACGTTTGAAATCCGGCCATCCTTTTGCAATTCGTTGAGGATGTTACGGTCAATACGGTCGAGATCTTTTCCCGGACGTTTTTTGTTGTCTACCATTATTATTGTCTCTCTGCTGTCCTTCCCTGCACCTGCCATACCCCAGCCAACTTCAATGTCTAAGGGTTGTCCCAAGCGAAGACCCGATGATTAAGGTTTACGCATCCAAAAGCCGTGTTGATCCCCTGTCAAAAGGAACACGGCCATAAAACGGATACTCAAAAGAAATAACCTTGTGAAATTAATAGATTGAAAACCACCAACCTGATTCACTAAACCCTGCTGCAACATAAAAACCAAAAAGCAATACCAGGACGGGTCCGTAGCAGCCAATTGCATAAATTCAAGTCACAGACAGGCAGTTAATTTCTTCTTCCCCTGATGTTTTCGCAAATGCACAGCGGATTGTCAAAGTAAAAGAAGCAAAATCAGAAGAACGTGCCAGATTGAAAAGCGGACGCCCCCTTTTTAGCTGTCTTTTATCTATGAACAATAACAACGCATCTCACCCATTATTTCGGCCAAATCCCTACAAAGAATCCTGAATTGTGGCTAAATTAACGCGTTCTGATGAACAACGTTCACAACGATCGGTCGCCGGAATGCTGGTTTTTCATCCTATCCATCAAACAGTTATCTGCCTCATCAATATTGGCGAAATCCTTTTTACGCGGGTTAAGCAGTAAAAACTATCAGACAAATCGTTAACAACATCTGAGTTTACTTTTTTTACTGCGCCGTTTTCCCTACAATCGGTTTATCGCTTGTCGCCATCGCGGAGATGAATTACGCATGAGTACGGTTAAACACAGTAAGTTATTGATCTTGGGTTCCGGTCCGGCGGGTTATACCGCAGCGGTTTATGCTGCGCGTGCAAACCTCAATCCGGTATTAATTACCGGTGTGGAAAAAGGCGGTCAGCTGACCACCACTACCGAAGTGGAAAACTGGCCAGGCGATCCGGAGGGCCTGACCGGTCCGGGCTTAATGGAACGTATGCATGAGCATGCCACCAAATTTAATACTGAGATCATTTTCGACCACATCAACAAAGTCGATTTGCAGAACCGTCCGTTCCGCCTGACTGGTGACAGCGGTGAATACACCTGTGACGCGCTGATCATCGCAACCGGCGCTTCAGCACGTTATATCGGTCTGCCTTCTGAAGAAGCTTTTAAAGGTCGCGGCGTGTCAGCCTGCGCAACCTGTGATGGCTTCTTCTATCGCAACCAGAAAGTCGCGGTTGTCGGCGGTGGCAACACCGCTGTTGAAGAAGCTCTTTATCTGGCCAATATTGCCTCTGAAGTGCATCTGATTCACCGTCGTGACAACTTCCGAGCGGAAAAAATTCTGGTGGACCGTCTGAATGACAAAGTGGCCAGCGGCAATATCGTTCTGCATACCCACAAGACCCTGAATGAAGTGGTCGGCGATCAGATGGGTGTGACAGGCGCGAGCCTGCTCGACGTGCGCACTGATGAGAAATCGCAAGTGGATGTGGCGGGCGTGTTCATTGCTATCGGCCACAGCCCGAATACCGGCATTTTTGAAGGCCAGCTGGAACTGAAAGATGGCTACATCAAAGTGCAGTCCGGCTCTCATGGCAACGCCACCCAGACCAGTATTCCGGGCGTCTTCGCAGCAGGCGATGTTATGGATCATATCTACCGTCAGGCGATCACTTCTGCCGGAACCGGTTGTATGGCCGCACTGGATGCAGAACGCTATCTGGACGGTTTATCTCAAGCCCCGGATTTATAATCACGCCTGCGGCTAGTTATCGGACCAAGAGTCCATACAAAGAGTAACGAATAAGGCGGCTTAATTGCCGCCTTATTGTTTTCAGTGTTGAGCCAAGCATGTAACATGAGCGCCCTCCCATCCGGATTGCTGCACAGACTGATGCCTGATGAATAAAACACGACAACAAGAACTTATCCGCTGGTTAAAACAACAAAGCTCACGCGCCAAAGGCTGGATCCGTCTGTCTATGATGCTGGGTTTACTTTCCGGTTTGCTGATCCTCGCGCAAGCCTGGCTGATGGCCGGATTACTGCACAGCCTGATCATTGACCACACACCGCGTGACGCCCTGCTGCAAAGTTTCCTGTTAATGGCGCTGACGTTTGTTCTGCGCGCTGTGGTCACCTGGCTGCGTGAACAGGTGGGCTTTATTTGCGGACGTGTTATCCGTCAGGAAATGCGCAAGCTGGTGCTGGATCGTCTCGAGAAGCTGGGACCTGCCTGGATCCAGGGAAAACCGGCGGGCAGTTGGGCCAGCATTATTCTTGAACAAATCGAAGATATGCAGGATTACTATTCCCGTTATCTGCCGCAGATCGCTCTCGCAGGTATTATTCCCCTCCTCATCCTGGTCAGTATTTTCCCGATTAACTGGGCCGCCGGGCTTATTTTGCTGGTGACAGCGCCGCTGATCCCGCTGTTTATGGCACTGGTCGGTATGGGGGCCGCTGATGCGAACCGTCGTAACTTTGTCGCGCTGGCGCGTCTGAGTGGGAATTTTCTCGACAGCCTGCGCGGTCTTGATACGCTTCGCCTTTTCCATCGCGGCACGGCGGAAATCGACCAGATTAAGCGTTCAACTGAAAACTTCCGCGCCCGCACGATGGACGTTCTGCGTCTGGCCTTTTTATCTTCCGCTGTACTCGAATTCTTCGCTTCTATTTCTATCGCCGTTGTCGCGGTTTACTTCGGCTTCTCCTATCTCGGTGAACTCAATTTTGGCAGTTACGGCACGCCTGTGACCTTGTTCGCCGGCTTTCTGGTACTGATACTTGCCCCTGAGTTTTTCCAGCCTCTGCGTGATCTGGGCGCGTTTTACCACGCCAAAGCGCAAGCCATCGGCGCAGCAGAAAGTTTAGTCACGTTTCTGAGCGCAGAAAGTGCCGATATGGGTGACGGCGAGCAACCCTGGCCAGCCGGGCAGACAGTGGCACTGGCAGCCCGCGACGTCATTATTCAGTCACCGCAAGGCAAAACGCTGGCCGGTCCGTTAACGTTTAGCATTCAGACCGGACAACGTATCGCGATTGTCGGCCTGAGCGGCGCGGGGAAAAGCTCCCTGCTCAACGCCCTGCTGGGCTTCCTGCCTTACCAGGGTTCCCTTACTGCCAGCGGTATTGAACTGAAATCATTGCGTAGTGACGAATGGCGTAAACAGCTGAGCTGGGTGGGCCAGAACCCGTATCTGCCCGAACTTACCCTGCGCGCCAACATTCTGCTTAATCAGCCGGAGGTCAGTGACGAACAGCTTCAGTCCGCCATTGAACGTGCGTATGTGAATGAATTTCTACCCTTGTTACCGCTGGGGCTGGAAACTGAACTGGGTGACAGTGCTGCGCGGTTATCTATCGGACAGGCGCAACGCGTCGCCGTTGCCCGCGCCCTGCTCTCACCATGCAGTTTGTTACTGCTCGATGAGCCGACCGCCAGCCTGGATGCGCACAGCGAAAAACGAGTGATGAGCGCGCTGAGCGAAGCCTCAAAAGCGCAGACTTCACTGCTTGTAACGCATCAACTGGAAGATACCCGTGACTACGACGAAATCTGGGTGATGGAGAAAGGCCTGATCGCTGAGCGTGGCACCTTCGCGCAACTGGTGGCTCAGAACGGTTTATTCGCCAGTCTGCTTTCCCGGCGGAATAAGGAGCTTTAATGATGAAAACCCTTCTGCCTTATCTCGCCCTGTACCGCCGCCACGGGTTCCGTCTGTCACTGGGTGTCATTCTGGCCATCGTCACCTTACTGGCGAGCATCGGCCTGCTGACGCTCTCTGGCTGGTTCCTGGCAGCCTCGGCAGTGGCCGGTGTCGCCGGTTTATACAGCTTCAACTATATGCTGCCCGCAGCCGGTGTGCGCGGTGCTGCGATATTTCGTACCGCAGGCCGCTATGCTGAACGTCTGGTCAGCCACGACGCGACCTTCCGTGTGCTGGCGCATTTGCGGGTGTTTACATTCACAAAAATTCTGCCGCTGTCACCGGGGGGGATTGCACATTTCCGTCAGGCTGACCTGCTTAACCGCCTGGTCGCCGATGTCGATACGCTCGATCACTTATATCTGCGGGTCATTTCTCCGCTGGTGAGTGCGCTGGTGGTGATCATTCTGGTGACCTTCGGCCTGAGCTTCCTCGACGTGAAACTGGCGCTGACGCTGGGCGCGATTATGCTGGTGCTGATGCTGCTCCTGCCGGTGATTTTCTACCGCGCGGGAAAACCTGCCGGACGTGAACTGACGGCGCTGCGCAGTAACTACCGGATGCAACTGACATCGTGGTTACAGGGGCAGTCTGAACTGGTGGTTTTCGGCGCTCAGTCACGGTTCCGCCAGCAACTCAATGATATCGAACAGCGTTGGATGTTGCGCCAGCAGCAGCAGGCAAAACTCACGGGCCTCTCTCAGGCAATGGTGATCGCAGCGGCCGGTCTGACCGTCACACTGATGCTATGGCTGGCTGCCGGTGGTATCAACCAGTTCCCGCAACCGGGCGCACTGATCGCACTGTTTGTCTTCACCCCGCTGGCGGCATTCGAAGCGCTGGGACCTGTAGCCGCCGCATTCCAGCATCTCGGGCAGGTTATCGCCTCAGCTCAGCGTGTCAGCCAGATCATCGACCAGCCCGCAGAGGTGACCTTCCCGTCTCAGGGCCCGCTGGCCGGTGAACGTGTTAGTCTGTCGCTGAAAAATGTGAATTTCACCTATCCGGGGCAACCTTTGCCGGTGCTGAAAAATATCAATCTGGATGTCCGTGCCGGTGAGCACATCGCCCTGCTTGGTCAGACCGGTTGTGGCAAATCCACCCTGCTGCAACTGCTGACTCGCGCCTGGGATATCAGCAGCGGTACGTTGGAAATTAACGGTCATCCGGTTGCTGATTACGATGAAGCGACACTGCGCAACATGATCACCGTCGTCAGCCAGCGTGCGCACGTCTTTAACACCACGCTGCGCGAAAACCTGCGCATGGCATCGCCGCAGAGCACCGACGAACAAATCGCCGATGCTCTGAAACAAGTTGATTTGCATGTGCTGCTGGAAAACGAAGGCCTGAATGCCTGGCTTGGTGAAGGCGGACGTCAGCTTTCCGGCGGCGAACAACGTCGTATCGGGCTGGCGCGAGCTTTGTTACATGACGCGCCACTGTGGTTGCTGGATGAACCCACGGAAGGGCTGGATGCAGAAACGGAACAACACATTTTGGCACTGCTGCACAAGCATTGTCAGAATAAGACGCTACTCTTAGTGACGCACCGTTTGCACGGTCTGGAAGCCCTCGACAGGATATGTGTTATGGAAGAGGGTCAGATTGTGGAACAAGGCGATCACCAGACGTTAGCTGCGGCACAAAGTCGTTATGCAAGGTTCCTTGCCCGCGCCTGACGGGGTTGTTTGTGGTTTTACGGCGGACGTGTCCGCCGGATAAGGAGATCTATGCGGTTAGTTAAGCTTGAGGCCAATTCATTGAATTTCCCGGCACCTGAAACTGCATTGCAGGAGCCGAATGGCCTGCTGGCTATCGGGGGCGATCTTACCGCTCCCCGCCTGCTTTCCGCGTACCAGCATGGCATTTTCCCCTGGTTCGAGCCGGGGGAAATGATCCTCTGGTGGTCACCTGACCCCCGCGCAATTTTGGTCCCGGGAGAACGCCACGCCAGCCGCAGTCTGAAACGTTTTATGCGCAAGATGCCGTTTCGTTTCACCCTCAACCAGCAATTTGAGCAGGTGATCCATGCGTGCGCCATGCAGCGTGAAGATGGCACCTGGATCGGGCCGCTGGTGCAGCGTGGTTATCAGGAATTGCATGAAGCCGGACGCGCGCACTCGGTTGAAGTCTGGGAAGGTGATGAACTGGTTGGCGGTTTGTACGGCGTTTCTGTCGGCGGATTATTTTGCGGCGAGTCGATGTTCAGCCGGCGGGAGAATGCCTCTAAGTGCGCGCTTATGCTTTTTTGCCAACATTTTTCCCGCAATGGAGGAGAACTGATTGACTGTCAGGTGCTCAACCCTCACACTGCGTCGCTGGGTGCGAGAGAGATCCCCCGCCGCCAATTTTTGCAGCAGTTATCCGCACTTTCGCAACGCGCGTTAGCACCGGATTGCTGGTTGCCACAAGACTTATCCCCACATGATGAAGACCTGCCGGTGTTCCCGAAGGATAGGGAATAGGTGCGGTCATGGACCATACTTCTTTACATAATGTGGGTTTTTCGGCATTATCTTGCCGGTTAAAAACTATGGTAGTTAGACCTAGAGGATTCGATGGCCAAAGAAGACAACATTGAAATGCAAGGCACCGTACTGGATACGCTGCCAAACACTATGTTCCGTGTAGAATTAGAAAACGGACACGTAGTTACCGCTCACATCTCCGGTAAAATGCGTAAGAACTACATCCGCATCCTGACGGGCGACAAAGTCACTGTAGAGCTGACCCCGTACGACCTGAGCAAAGGCCGCATTGTCTTCCGTAGCCGTTAATAAGCGGCTCACTCATCGCTGATTTTCCGGCGATACCTGAGGATACCCTTTTCGCCCTTCCTGCTGTTGCAAGGGCGTTTTGTGGTATCCGCAATCCGGCGTTTTGTTCCATTATCCTTTCTGAAATCCCTCACTAATTACTGCAATTAAATAAAGAATTTCAGAAAGAAAAAAGGCGATGTTTTCACATCGCCTTTTGTTTTTTCATGCTTTATGAAAAATTAATGCACCGCACCTTCCGGTTTTTTCTTCTGCGCACTCATAAAGTGATAAGTGAGCTTGTCAGCCGCCTTATCCAGTGCCACAGAGACGGAACCGCCATCCACCAGTGAACCAAACAGCAGCTCGTTAGCGAGTGGTTTTTTCAGGTTTTCCTGAACGGTACGGGTCATCGGACGCGCACCCATCGCACGGTCATAGCCTTTCACTGTCAGCCAGTCGCGAGCCTCGTCGCTGACTT
Organism: Rahnella sp. CJA17(1/100); assembly: GCF_963881615.1. NCBI lineage: Bacteria > Pseudomonadati > Pseudomonadota > Gammaproteobacteria > Enterobacterales > Yersiniaceae > Rahnella > Rahnella sp. CJA17(1/100). The sequence continues at coordinate 214,814 of NZ_CAWOJA010000064.1, forward strand.
CCAGAGAAACGCCTTTCGCATCCAGTTGCGCCTGCAGTTCGACGATAAACTTGTCGACAACCTGCTGGATAACTTCCGTAGACAAATGGTTGAACCAGATAACGTTGTCCAGACGGTTACGGAATTCCGGCGTAAAGGTCCGTTTGATCTCTTCCATCGCATCCGGGCTGTTATCCTGATGCACCAGACCAATCGATTTACGTTCCGTTTCACGCACACCGGCGTTAGTGGTCATCACCAAAATCACGTTACGGAAATCTGCTTTGCGACCGTTGTTATCGGTCAGCGTACCGTTGTCCATCACCTGCAGCAGCAGGTTGAAGACATCCGGATGCGCCTTCTCTATTTCATCAAGCAGCACGACGGCGTGCGGATGTTTAATCACCGCATCCGTCAGCAAACCGCCCTGATCAAAACCGACATATCCCGGAGGCGCACCGATCAGACGGCTGACCGTATGACGTTCCATGTATTCCGACATATCAAAACGCAGCAGTTCGATATCCATCGCTTTCGCCAACTGAACCGTCACTTCGGTTTTCCCCACACCGGTTGGACCGGCGAACAGGAACGAACCGACAGGCTTGTGATCCTGACCCAGACCGGCGCGGCTCATCTTGATCGCTTCGGTCAGTGCTTCAATGGCTGGATCTTGTCCGAAGACCAGCATTTTCAGGCGGTCGCCCAGACTTTTCAGGACATCACGGTCTGTCGCAGACACAGTTTTTTCCGGAATGCGGGCAATACGCGCTACGACACTTTCGATATCGCTGACATTCACGGTTTTCTTGCGTTTGCTGACCGGCATTAACCGGCTACGTGCGCCCGCTTCGTCAATCACGTCGATGGCTTTGTCCGGCAGATGACGGTCATTAATGTATTTGACCGACAGCTCGACCGCCGCACGCACCGCTTTTGCGGTGTAGCGCACATCGTGATGCGCTTCGTATTTGGTTTTCAGGCCGTTAATAATCTGGACGGTTTCTTCAACGCTTGGCTCAGTAATATCAATTTTCTGGAAACGCCGTGCCAGAGCGCGATCTTTCTCAAAGATATTGCTGAATTCCTGATAGGTCGTCGAACCGATCACGCGGATTTTGCCGCTCGACAGCAACGGTTTGATGAGGTTTGCCGCATCCACCTGACCACCTGACGCCGCACCGGCACCGATAATCGTGTGGATTTCATCAATAAACAGAATGCTGTTTTTATCCTGCTCCAGCTGTTTCAGCAGAGATTTGAAACGTTTCTCGAAATCACCGCGGTATTTGGTACCCGCCAGCAACGAACCAATATCCAGAGAATACAGGGTGCAATCCGCCATTACTTCCGGCACATCGCCCTGCTCGATTCGCCATGCCAACCCTTCGGCAATGGCCGTTTTACCTACGCCGGATTCGCCCACCAGCAGCGGGTTGTTTTTACGGCGACGGCAGAGCACCTGAATGGCGCGCTCCAGTTCTTTGTCACGGCCAATCAGCGGATCGATACCACCTACGCGCGCTAACTGGTTAAGATTAGTGGTGAAGTTCTCCATACGATCTTCCCCCGCCGACTGTTCTTCGTTAACTGGGTTTTCCGCATTGTTTTGCGCCTGGCTACCCGATTCATCTTTACGCGTGCCGTGCGAGATAAAGTTCACCACATCAAGGCGGCTGACATCATGTTTACGCAGTAAGTAGGCAGCCTGAGATTCCTGTTCGCTGAAAATCGCGACCAGAACGTTGGCGCCGGACACTTCACTGCGGCCAGAAGATTGCACGTGGAATACCGCACGTTGCAGAACGCGCTGGAAACTCAGCGTAGGCTGGGTGTCACGTTCCTCTTCACTGGCAGGTAAGGTGGGTGTGGTTTGCTCGATGAAGGCTTCCAGTTCCTGGCGCAGGGCCACTAAATCAACTGTACAAGCTTCGAGCGCTTCACGGGCAGCAGGGTTGCTGAGCAACGCCAGCAACAGGTGCTCCACGGTCATAAACTCATGCCGGTGCTCACGGGCTCTTGCGAAAGCCATGTTGAGACTGAGTTCAAGTTCTTGATTGAGCATAGGCACCTCCCAAATAGATTGCCTTAATCAGGCTTTTTCCAGCGTACACAGCAACGGATGCTCATTCTCCTTGGCGTACTCATTTACGTGTGCGACCTTGGTTTCCGCGACTTCGGCAGTATAAACGCCGCATATCGCTTTACCTCTGTAGTGCACCTGGAGCATCAGTTGCGTTGCACGTTCAATATCATAAGAAAAGAACTTTTGCAGAACGTCAATCACAAATTCCATTGGAGTGTAATCGTCGTTGTTTAATATAACTTTATACATAGATGGCGGTTTTACCTCATCCTTTTGCTTATCCGCCGCCAAATGTTCAAAATTTAGCCAGTCTTGATTATTACCCATTGCCTGTTCATCACCTGTGAAGATCGTATTGGAAGCCAAATACACAAACGGGAAGACTTTCTGCAGAGCCTCGCGCTGTTATTACCGTATTTTACCATCTCTGGCCTCACCTTGCCGCTGCACAAAATGTCTACGTACGTCAGACAACGCCGGGCAAAACTTAACAAAATATGTCAATAGCGTTACCTGCTTCAAACTTTGGTTATCTGCTCCCCCGCGACAAATGCCGTTTCCTTGACGTCTAACTCTATTCCACTAGAGTGTAAATTCGTGAGCTGAACGGAGTTTAAACCGGCCTGAACAGACGCTTATCCGCCGTGTTCCGGCCTTCGGGCTCACTCAACTGGCTTTATCTATTTACTACCAGACTAGTCATGAGAGGGATGTAGAAGCATGCAGACGGGTACTGTTAAATGGTTCAATAATGCTAAAGGCTTTGGCTTCATTTGCCCGCAAAATGGCGGTGAAGACATCTTCGCTCACTACTCCACAATCCAGATGGAGGGTTACCGGACTCTGAAAGCCGGCCAGCAGGTCAATTTCGACGTTCATGAAGGCCCAAAGGGGAATCATGCCAGTCTCATTATTCCAGTGGAAAGTGAAGTGGTCGCCTGACCGGTTCAGCATCACGCATCAGATAACGCTTCAACTGCAAATGCCGGTCACTTACTGACTGGCATTTTTATTTATGGGGGAGAATGCTTCCGGCTTCAAGTCCTGAGCGTGAAAAAAAGTACATTTTTTAGACACAAATTGCTAAGACACGTCATATGAGGATGTAAATCTAAACATCATCTCAACAAATTACATGCAATTTCTCCATAATTCCCACCGTTGTATCCCTGTTTATTCTTGGCCTGATGAAATAGCCACCACAAAACTCTGGCTCACGACAACAGGTATTTCCATGACTACTTTCAGCTACCCTTCTGTAGAAAAGGCGCCACTTACCGGCCTTCAGTTAATGAAGGCATTGCTCACCCGTCAGATAACGCCGGGGCCATCATGGGAATTACCACGCTATCGCCTCAAATTCCTTTTCCGCACGCTGGCGCATCCGCGCAGAACGTTTGGGATGCTTGATTATCTGGCACAGCATCCGCAGCGCGACGAAATCCTGACCGCCATGCCCAGCCTGCCTTGTAAGCTGCACCGGGCGTATCAGTCGGCAAATATCACGCCGCAACAGGCGATGAAACGCATCACTGATCACTACGATATGATTGGTCATTGCCTGCCCGACGCTATTAATCACGGTTATCTGAATAAAAAGCCGATGGCGATCGCCACACTGACAGGCAAAGAGGGGCAACATTTTTTTGTCGCCTTTAATGCCATCAGCCGTCTCGATAAAGAAGGCGAAGCCACCCTGACATTTAATACTCCGCAGGGTGAACCGATTGCGATCGTGACGTTTTCGTTTATTGAATATCAGGGGCGTCCGACGCTGTTTATCGGCGCGTTACAGGGGCCACGCGCGCACGTGGATCATCTGGAAATACAAACAGCGACCAAAGCCTGCCACGGTTTATTCCCTAAACGTCTGGTGATTGAAGCGCTGACCACACTCGCGGACGTCACCGGCATGCAGCAAATCGTGGCGGTGGGAAATCACACCCATATTTATGAAAACCCGCGCTACAAAAAACGCAAAGGCATGGTGTTTGCCGATTACGACAGTTTTTGGGAAACGCTGGATGCTAAACCGGGCGATGACGGTTATTTCCATTTACCTTCACAGATTGCCCATCGCCCGCTGGAAGAAATCGCCAGTAAACGACGCTCGGAATACCGTCGCCGTTACCAGCTGTTAGACGATCTGGAAACGCAGATCCGTCACACTTTTTCCAGCGGACATGGCAACCCCGTGATAACCGAAAACAGCCACGCCGCTTAATCCGCCCTGCCGCGTGCCAGCCATGCCACGCGGGAAAACATTTGCCGCAGCAGCGGAGGAATAGACGAGGTTCCCCGGAGCGAGGCCGCAAGTGCCACATCAATCGCCAGATCTGGCTTCGAACTGCGGTGAATGGCTTTATCGATAATTCTTCTCGGCGACATCGGCACATTGTCCGGTATCGCCGCATTCTTGCGGTAAACGTCTTCAAAACCCTCGCGATACAAAAAGTGTTCGATATCCTGCGACGGCAACGCCGTCAGGCGATATCGCAGCGTATCATTGTGGTTTTCCACGTTCGCAATCACTGTCGCAGCATATTTGCGACCGGCTTCGTCACCGTCGACCAGCGCATGCCATTCGATGCCCATTTGCCGCGCAAAACGCAGCAGAGGCTTCAGGCCACATTGTGCAAACTCAATAACCTTTATCCCTTCCGATTCAAAATGATAACCACACTGACGCGCCAGCTGGTTCAGCAACCAGACTTCGGTCTCGCCTTCCACCAGCAGCCAGCAGCGGGCGAATAAAGACGAGGGACGGTTAAAACGGATATGGAAAGCGATGCGGCGGCTGTCTTCCATACTCAGCCCTTCAGGACCGATGGCGTAAGCCGCGACGCGGCCGGACTCACGCACCAGTCTGCATATTTGCTCAACGGGCACCAGCGACAACAAATCGCCGGAGTTGGTGGTGGTGATGCGCTGCAACGGCAACTGATCCAGTAATCCCCAGGCCACCGATAACATGATCGGATGCAAACGGGTTTCGGGGTCTTCAATGAGTAACAGTGGCCGGGCATCCGGATGCAGCACCACCGAGCCTTTCGCCTGTAACAATGTCGAGAACATGCCGAGCAGCATCACCCGCATACTGCGGCTGTTGGGTTCGGCAATCATGCGATTGATGTTATCCAGCGAACGCCATGCGCGGCGGCTCTCCGCCCGGCCATGACGCTTTTGCTGCCAGGGTGCGCTGCTGGACGTCCCCTGCTCGGCAAAATAGTGTTCCAGCAACTGTCGCATTGCCGACAGGCCACTGCGCAGTTCACTGTTTTTCAGCGTCTGCGGGCTGTGAACCAATTCGCGCGTCAGTTCATCAAGCTGTTTTGCCAGCTCTTCATTATTGACCGCCAGCCGCGGCGCCAGTGTTTCGCTGCGCAGACGGCGAATAAAGCGCGCATCGCGTAAGCGTAATACCGGGTTCAGGCGGATCAACGCCTGCGCAAGCGGATCAATCGTCGTCAGATTTAAAGGCTGGCCGTTGGACGACAGAAAACTGCGCAGCGTCATCACGCTGCCATCGTCGTCCAGCTCTCCTTCAAGACGATAATAGATACGGTTCAGTTTATCGGCACATTTCACCCAAAGCGGTGAGAGCGGATTAAAGCGCGGCGACATATGATGACCGGCCTGGTTCTCGCAAAATGTAAACACCACGTGCAGGTACTGTGATTTGGCCTCCTCTTCACCTGCCGGGAAATAGAAATCCTCCTCTTTAAAGCAGTACAATTTAGATTCGGGGGAAAGCAGCAGAGTTAACGCATCGAGCAGGCTGGATTTCCCCCAGGCGTTCTCGCCGATTAACACGGTGTTGGTCAGAAAGGATTCGGCCTGCCCCTGATGGGCAGAACCGGTAATCGATGCGCCACGTTGCGCGGGCTGCGTGAGCGTCAAAGACAGGCGGTTAATCCCGCGAAAACCGACAATATCAACACGTTCCAGATACATCAGACGCCTCCTGTGCGCTCAAAACTTTCCTGAGCATGGCGTTAAAAATCGGTTCAGGTCAAGCTCGCAGAGATATCTCTGCGTGCCGAAGCTGCTTTACAGTCAGATAACTTTTCGTTAGCGTGGCGGGCGGCATTTTATGTGCTGCGCGCCACTCATGGGATCTTACTTTTCAGGGACTTTTGCATCATGTACTCCGGGCTGTTAATTATTCTTTTGCCGCTGATTGCCGGCTACCTTATTCCGCTCAAAAACCGTGCCCTGTTGCATCTTGTTAACCAGTTACTGAGCTGGATGGTGTACGTCATCCTGTTCATTATGGGCATCAGTCTGGCTTTCCTGGACAATCTCAGCACCAATTTGCTGCTAATTTTCAAATATGCCGCCGTCTGTTTCCTGTGCATCTTCGTGATGAACTACGCCGCGCTGTGGTTGCTGGAACGCCGCAAGCCCTGGAAAACGCAGTATAAACAGGAAAAATTGCCGTCCCGCATTCACATGGCACTGGAATCACTGAAACTGTGCGGCGTGGTGGTCGGGGGTTTTGCGCTGGGTCTGACACAATGGCACTGGCTTACCTTCGCGTCGCAGGCCAGCGAAATCGCGTTGTTATTCCTGCTGGCGCTGGTCGGTCTGCAACTGCGCAACAGCAGCATGACCCTGCGCCAGATTATCCTGAACCGTCGCGGCATGATGGTAGCAATCGTGGTGGCCCTCAGCGCCCTGATTGGCGGTGCACTTGCCGCACTGCTGCTGGGTTTACCGCTGAAAACCGGGCTGGCCATCGCCTCCGGTTATGGCTGGTATTCGCTTTCAGGCATCGTTCTGACAGATTCTTTCGGACCGGTGATTGGCAGCGCGGCCTTCTTTAACGATCTTGCCCGCGAACTCTGCGCCATCATGCTGATTCCGACACTGGTGCGCAGCAGCCGTTCGACGGCACTCGGCCTGTGCGGCGCGACATCCATGGACTTTACCCTGCCGGTGTTACAGCGCAGCGGCGGACTGGATATGGTGCCTCCGGCCGTGGTGCACGGCTTTATCCTCAGCCTGATTGCCCCGGTCTTAATGGCCTTTTTCTCTGCCTGACCCCTGCCCGTCCCGCTGCCATCCCGCAGCGGGAACCGCCCTGCAAAACTTGCGATAAATCAACTCCGCGTCACTTTGTCTTAAAAATCCCTTCATTTCTGTCTCAGCCAGCTCTAGGCTTGCATCAAAACAAGCATTTCAAATGCAACTTTAAAAGGACCTCATTATGTTTTGTGTGCAATGTGAACAAACAGTCCGTACCCCGGCGGGCAATGGTTGCGCGTATGCGCAAGGTATGTGTGGCAAAACGGCCGAAACTTCTGATTTACAAGACTTACTGGTCGCGGTGTTAGAAGGTTTATCTGCCTGGGCACTGACCGCACGCGGCTATGGCATCATTGACGAAGAGATCGACAGCTTCGCGCCCCGCGCCTTTTTCTCCACGCTGACCAACGTAAACTTCGATTCTGAGCGTATCGTCGGCTATGCCCGTGAAGCCGTTCTTTATCGCGAATCGCTGGCTACCCGCTGCCGTCTGATGGATGCGGAAATCACCATTAACCATCCGCTGGCCGCACTGGAACTGGTGAGCGATAATCTCAGCGAGCTGCAACAACAGGCACAGCAATTTGCGCTCAACGGTGACAAAGCGCAGATCGGTGATGACATTCACGGCCTGCGTATGCTGTGCCTGTATGGCCTGAAAGGTGCGGCCGCGTATATGGAGCACGCGCATGTTCTGGGCCAGTCTGATACCGCCATTTACGCCGAATATCATCGCCTGATGGCGTGGCTGGGCACGCAACCGTCCGACATGGGCGAGCTGCTCGCGAACGCGATGGCAATCGGCAAAATGAACTTTGGCGTGATGGCCATTCTGGACAAAGGCGAAACCGATGCTTACGGACATCCGCAACCGACGGCGGTCAATGTCCGTCCGCTGGCAGGTAAAGCGATTCTGATTTCCGGTCACGACCTGAAAGATTTGCAGATGCTGCTCGAGCAAACCGTCGGCACCGGCATCAATATTTACACCCACGGCGAAATGCTGCCGGCGCACGGTTATCCCGAACTGAAAAAATTCCCGCATCTGGCCGGTAACTACGGCAGCGGCTGGCAAAATCAGCAGGTGGAGTTCGCCAAATTCCCCGGCCCTGTCGTCATGACCTCAAACTGTATTATTGACCCGAATGTCGGCAATTATGGCGACCGCATCTGGACCCGCAGCATTGTCGGCTGGCCGGGCGTGCAACATCTGGAAGGCGAAGATTTTGCGCCGGTCATTGCGCAGGCATTGCAGCTTCCGGGCTTCCGTTACAGCGAAATTGAGCAGGAAATTACCGTCGGATTCGGCCGCCAGACGTTACTCAGCGCAGCAGACACCGTCATCGATCTGGTTGCCGCAAAAAAACTGCGCCACATCTTCCTGATCGGCGGGTGTGACGGCAGTCGCGGAGAACGCAGCTACTTCACCGATCTGGCGCTTAGCGTACCGCAGGACTGCCTGATCATGACGCTGGCCTGCGGCAAATACCGCTTCAACAAACTGGATTTCGGTACGCTCGAAGGCCTGCCTCGTCTGCTGGACGTCGGCCAGTGTAACGACGCCTATTCCGCCATTATTCTGGCCGTGAATCTGGCCGAGAAATTAGGCTGCGGTGTGAATGATTTACCGCTGAGTCTGGTGCTGTCGTGGTTTGAACAGAAAGCGATCGTGATCCTGCTGACCCTGCTGTCGCTTGGCGTAAAAAATATCGCCACCGGCCCGACGGCACCGGCCTTCCTCACCGATAACCTGCTGGCGATCCTGAATGAAAAATTTGGCCTGCGCGCAATCACCTCGGTTGAGCAGGATCTGAAAACCATGCTGCCGGAGTAAGCTGAAATGAATTTTCCCTTATTTCCCGATCAGCCGACCGCGTTGTGCCAGAACCGCATGCAGGTGTATTCCGTCACACAGGAAACGCCGGATGTCCGCACGCTGTCGCTGATTAATCACGATGTGTATTCATACCGTCCCGGCCAGTTTGCTCTGGTGAATATTGGCCAGAGTGGTGACGTACAGCGTGCCTATACACTGTCTTCCACACCGGGCAATAGCCGCTTTATTCAGCTGACGGTACGTCGCATCGGGGGCGGCGAAGGTTCACCATGGCTGACGCAGCAGGTGAAAGCCGGTGATTATCTCTGGCTGAGCGATGCGCAGGGGGAATTCACCTGCGATACGCCACAGCCTTTGTTGTTGCTGGCGGCTGGCTGTGGCGTGACGCCGGTTATGTCGATCACGCGCGATATTCTGGCGCATCATCCGGCGCAAAGCGTGCAGGTGTTTTACAGCGTGCGCAGCCCGCAGGACATCATTTTTGCCGAAGAATGGCAGCAACTGGCCGCAGCGTATCCGCAGCTGAATCTGACTCTTCTTGTGGAACAGGATGCAAAACCCGGCCAAATCGCCGGTCGCCTGAGCCAGGATTTACTGCAAAGTCAGGTGCCGGATATCCGTGAACGTCGGGTAATGATTTGCGGCCCTGCGCCTTATATGCAACTGGCCGGAGAATGGGTGAAAGAACTGGGCGCTGCGGCGGAGAATATCGTCAAAGAGCAGTTTCAGGCACAGCAAACTGAAGTGTCTGCCGACCAGCAACTGACGCTGACCCGCCTGACACCGTTACAGAATTACCGCGTACCGGTTGGAACGACATTGCTGGCTGCCATGGAACAGCACAGTTTGCCGGTCACCGCAGCCTGCCGTGCAGGCGTCTGCGGCAGTTGTAAAACCCGGATACTTTCCGGTGATTACCAGACCACCAGCCGCATGACGCTGACCGACGAAGAGGTCGCTCAGGGTTATGTACTGGCCTGTAGCTGTCAGCTCCAGGGCGACGTCACCCTCGCCTGATCCCCCGCAGTAACTCACTGCCCGCTCATGACTTTTTACAGTCTGCGCGGGCAGATTTACAATTCTTCACCTCCCTCCTCCGCATATTTTTGTATGGTTTAAGGCTGAACATTCAAGGATGTAATCAGTGGACTATGCTTAATCCACTTATTTGAAAATTAGCCCTAAATCATTCGAGTTGGATCAAGGCGGCAACTGAGTGAATCGCCGGGAGCATACATAAGTATGTGACCGGGTTCGCGAAAGCAGCCAACGCAGAGGCAGCTCGAAGGATGACGGGCGCACCGGAGGGACTATGAAACAAAGCGTAGCAGCATACCTGGCGAAAACTCTCGAGGCAGCAGGCGTAAAAAGGATCTGGGGCGTCACCGGCGATTCCCTGAACGGGCTCAGCGACAGCCTGAACCGCATGGGCACCATCGAATGGCTGGGTACGCGCCATGAGGAAGTGGCCGCATTCGCCGCCGGAGCCGAAGCACAAATCACCGGCGAACTGGCGGTGTGCGCAGGTTCTTGTGGCCCGGGCAACCTGCATCTGATCAACGGCCTGTTCGATTGCCATCGCAATCACGTGCCGGTTGTCGCGATTGCCGCGCATATCCCGTCGAGTGAAATCGGCAGCGGTTACTTTCAGGAAACCCACCCGACCGAATTATTCCGTGAATGCAGCCATTACTGCGAACTGATCAGTAATCCCGAGCAACTTCCTCAGGTACTGGCGATCGCCATGCGCAAAGCCATTCTCAACCGTGGCGTATCAGTGATTGTGCTGCCGGGTGATGTGGCGCTCAAGCCTGCGCCGGAAGACGCTAAAGTCAGCTGGTATCCGCCTGTGCTGCCAAAAGTCACGCCACAGCCTACAGAACTGGAAAAGCTGGCAGAACTGCTGAACGGCGCGACCAACATTACGATGATGTGTGGCAGCGGCTGCGCGGGTGCGCACGATGAAGTGATCAAACTGGCTGAAACCCTGAAAGCGCCGGTGGTGCATGCACTTCGCGGCAAAGAACATATCGAATGGGATAACCCGTACAGCGTCGGTATGACCGGGCTGATCGGCTTCTCTTCCGGTTATCATGCCATGCTCAATGCCGACACGCTGATCCTGCTCGGCACGCAATTCCCGTATCGCGCGTTTTATCCGACCGATGCCAAAATCATTCAGATTGATATCAATCCGGGCAGCATCGGTGCGCATTGCCATGTGGATATGGCGCTGGTCGGCGACATCAAATCCACCCTGACCGCCCTTCTGCCGCAGTTGCAGGTAAAAAATGAACGCAAGTTCCTCGACAAGGCGCTGAAGCATTACGAGGAAGCGCGCAAAGATCTCGACGGCCTGGCGACGCCGAACGACAAGCAACCGATCCACCCGCAATACCTGGCGCAGCAGATTAGCCGCTTTGCCGCTGCCGATGCGATTTTCACCTGCGACGTCGGCACGCCGACCGTCTGGGCGTGTCGTTATCTGCAAATGAACGGCCAGCGCCGTTTGCTCGGCTCGTTCAACCACGGCTCGATGGCCAACGCCATGCCGCAGGCGATTGGTGCGCAGGCCATTGACCGCTCACGTCAGGTTGTGGCGCTGTGCGGCGACGGCGGATTTGCCATGCTGATGGGGGATTTCCTGACGCTGGCGCAGCAAAAGCTGCCGGTGAAAATCATCATTTTCAATAACAGCGTACTGGGCTTTGTGGCAATGGAAATGAAATCCGGCGGTTATCTGACGGATGGCACCGAGCTGAAAAACCCGGATTTCGCCGCTATCGCTGAAGCTGCAGGCATCAAAGGCATTCGGGTTGAAAAATCCTCCGATATCGACACCGCCTTGCAGGATGCGTTCGCCTACGAGGGGCCGGTGTTGATCGATGTGATCACCGCCACTGAAGAACTGGCGATGCCACCGCAGATAAAATTCGAACAGGCAAAAGGCTTCAGCCTGTACATGCTGCGCGCGGTGATCAGCGGCCGGGGCGACGAAGTGGTCGAACTGGCAAAAACCAACTGGCTGCGATAACCCCGACAGGGCTATAGTGCATGATTAAATAATCATACCTGCCCCCTTAAGGGGCATTCACCCAGAAGGAAGCCACGTTGATCGATTTACGCAGTGATACCGTAACCCGCCCCAGTGAAGCTATGCGTCAGGCCATGGCCCGCGCTGAAGTCGGCGATGATGTCTACGGCGATGACCCAACGGTAAATGCTTTACAGGACATGGCGGCAAAGTTGTGTGGCAAAGACGCGGCGCTGTTTTTACCAACCGGTACGCAGGCCAATCTGGTGGCGTTGCTGACGCACTGCCAGCGTGGCGAAGAATATATTGTTGGTCAGAAAGCTCACAATTATATGTATGAAGCAGGTGGAGCCGCGGTGCTCGGCAGTATCCAGCCTCAGCCGCTGGATATGGATGCTGACGGTTCTATCCCGCTGGATAAGATCGCGGCAGCCATCAAGCCCGATGATATCCATTTTGCCCGGACCCGTCTGCTGAGCCTGGAAAACACCCACAGTGGCAAAGTGCTTCCGCTGGATTATCTGCAAAAGGCGTTCGCCTTCACCCGTGAAAAAGGGCTGGCACTGCACATTGATGGCGCACGTATCATGAATGCGGCAGTGGCACTGAACGTGGAATTACGTGAGATCACTCAGTATTGCGACACGCTGACCATCTGCCTGTCGAAAGGTCTGGGCGCACCGATTGGTTCCCTTCTGGTCGGCAGCAAAGATTACATCCAGCGTGCTAACCGCTGGCGCAAAATGACCGGTGGCGGTATGCGCCAGTCCGGTATTCTGGCCGCAGCAGCAATTTACGCGCTGGAAAATAACGTTTCACGTCTGCAAGATGACCACGACAATGCACAGTGGCTGGCACAGGAACTGCGCAAAATCGGCGTCGAAATCGCTGAACCCGGTGCCCAAACCAATGTGCTGTACATTAAACAAAGCGCGGAACTGGCAGCCAAAATGGGGCCGTGGATGCAGGAGCGCGGTGTGATCATCAGTGCAGGGCCGGTCACACGCGTACTGACGCATATCAATATCAGTCGTGAAGATCTGCAAAAAGTCGTGGCGCTGTGGCAGGAATTCCTGCATCAGCACGCCTGACAATCCGGTTGACGGCGATAGCCTGCGCGGGTATCGCCGTACTTTCTGCTTTATCTCCCTTACACTGACCGAGCAAATGGAAATGCCAATCACGACAAACACTGGCCGGATCGTCGTTCTCGGTGCCAGCGGGTATATCGGACAACATCTGACGGCGCATCTGAGCCAGCAAGGTTTCAAGGTCACGGCCGCCGCACGCCGTATCGAATGGCTGCAACAGCAAAAATGGCCAAACGTCCGCTGCTGCTTCGCGGATGTCTATCAGAGTAAAACGTTGGCTGCCGCCTTTGAAGGCGCTGACGTGCTGGTATATCTGGTTCACGCCATGGCAGAAGATGATGATTTACTGGAAAAAGAACGGCAGGCGGCGCAGCACACTCTGCTGGCACTGAAAGATTCCTCCATTAAGCACATTGTTTATCTCGGCTCAATGCAGCCGGAAGGCAATCATTCAGCGCATTTGCAGGCGAGAAAACTCACCGGCGATTTGCTGCGCATGAGTACCATTCCGGTGACGGAAATGCGCACCGGCATCGTGATTGGCGCCGGTTCTGCCGCGTTCGAAGTGATGCGTGACATGGTGTACAACCTGCCGGTGCTGACGCCGCCGCGCTGGGTTCGCTCAAAATCATCGCCCATTGCACTGGAAAATCTGCTTAATTATTTACAGGGGCTGGTAACACTGCCTGCCACAGAAAATCAGATTCTGGAGGCGGCGGGGCCGGAATACATCAGCTATCAGACGCTGTTTAAACGCTTTATCGCGATGAGCGGTAAACGCCGCTGGCTGCTCCCCGTTCCCCTGCCAACATCTTTTGTTTCGGTATATTTTCTCAGCCTGATCACCTCCGTGCCGACGTCACTGGCAAAAGCGCTGATCCAGGGGCTGAACCACGATTTACCGGCCGACAGTGAGAAACTGCAAAAGCTGATCCCGCAGACACTGATCCCCATTGATGAGGCGATCCGCAGTACGCTGGAAAAAGAACAGCAACAGATCATGGATTCACCGGACTGGGGATACGATCCTGACGCCCGTGCGCGCTGGCGTCCAGGCTACGGTTATTATCCGAAACAGGCGGGTTTCACGTTGGAAACGTCGGCGTCAAAAGCCGCATTATGGAAAGTCATTCAGCAGCTTGGGGGCGCTGAAGGGTATTTCTATGCCAACGGTTTGTGGAAAACGCGGGCACGGATCGACGATTTACTCGGCGGCGGCGTGAAATACGGCCGTCCGGATCGTGATTTCCTGAAACCTGGCGATAAAATTGATGGCTGGAAAGTGATCGGGCTGAAACCTCAGCGCGAACTGGCGCTGTTATTCGGCATGAAAGCGCCGGGGCTCGGTCGTTTAACGTTCACGATTACCGACCACGGTGAAAGCCGCAGCCTGGATGTGCGTGCCTGGTGGCATCCTGCAGGGTTCAGCGGCCTGCTTTACTGGTTCAGTATGATGCCCGCTCATCAGTTTATTTTTCGTGGCATGGCAAAACGCATCGCCAGCCTTGCCCGGCAGAAAGACCGTTGCGGACGCTAAAGAGGGTCATTTAATCTGCTTTCAGACACAGCTTTCCCCCTTTCCCATTGCAACCCGCACAATTTCACGAAAGAATGGCACCCTTATTGCTCAGGGGTGCCAGAACCCCGACGCTGACAACAATTTTTCTCTATTTATGAAGGCATTGGCCTGTATATGAAGGTTTTGGTTACCGGTGCGAGCGGCGGTCTTGGAAGAAATGCCGTTGAGTTTCTGCGAAATAAAGGCATCAAAGTCAGGGCGACGGGACGGAATGCCGCCATGGGATCGCTTTTGCAGAAAATGGGCGCAGAATTTATTCACGCCGATCTCACCACGCTGGTGTCTGCTCAGGCCAAAGCCCTGCTGGCAGATATCGATACCGTCTGGCACTGCTCAGGGCTGATGTCGCCGTGGGGCAGTGAACAGGAATTCGAGCTGGCGAATGTGCGCGCCACACGGCGTCTGGGCGAATGGTCCGCGGCATATGGTGTGGAAAACTTCGTGCATATTTCGTCACCGGCGATCTACTTCGATTTTCACCATCACCGTGATATTCAGGAAGACTTTCGCCCGCACCGTTTCGCCAACTCCTTTGCACGCAGCAAAGCCGCCGGTGAACAGGTGATCCACACGCTGGCATTGTCGAATCCACAAACGCATTTCACCATTTTGCGACCGCAGGGCATTTTCGGCCCGCACGACAACGTCATGATGCCGCGTTTGCTGCAAATGCTGAAATATGGCGGAACACTGATGCTGCCACGCGGCGGAGAAGCGCTGGTGGACATGACCTACGTTGAGAATGCCGTGCATGCAATGTGGCTGGCGACGCAGTCGCAGGCAACAGAATCAGGTCGCGCGTTCAATATTACAAATCAGCAACCGCGTCCGCTGTGTACGTTGGTGAAACAACTGATGGAAAATCTGGATATCAAATATCGCATCCGTTCGGTACCGTATCCGCTGCTGGATATGATGGCGCGGGGCATGGAGCGCATCAGCAAAAGCTCGCAGAAAGAACCGGTGCTGACGCATTACAGCGTGGCAAAACTCAATTTCGATCTCACGCTCGACACACAGCGTGCGCAGAAAGAACTCGGTTATGTGCCGGTGATTTCACTCGATCAGGGGATTATCCGCACCGCCGACTGGTTGCGTGATCACGGTAAACTTCAGGGGCTGCACGGCATCGGCCCGAAACGCGACTGACCGTAAAAGTCAGTCGCTGGTTTCAGTCGTTCTTATCCGGAAACTGCTGTAACAGCGCCCGGACGATCGCTTCGGTTTCAGCATCCGCATGGCCGCGATAATCACGCTGGCGGAAATGCATCTGGAATGCCGCAATCACCCGACGCTGCTGACGCGGCGTCATATTATCTTCCACTGAATATCCGTACGCTTTCAGCAACACCAGCAACTGCGCCTGATCGACAGGCTGTTGCGGATTACGTCCCGCCAGATACTGATTCACCCGCGCCGCATCCGGCCACGCGCCAATCCCACGTTCGGCCATTTCCTGCCAGGGGAACAGCGGACCGGGGTCATCTTTGCGCTGCGGCGCGATATCGCTGTGCGCCACCACATTGCGCGGTTCTATCTGATAACGCGCGACAATCTCCTGGCTCAGATTAGCCAGTAAATCTATTTGCGCAGGCGGGAACGGATAGAATTTTTTGCCGAGCAAATAGTTGCTGTAGCCTTTGTTCTCCAGTTCGATGCCCACCGACGTATCGTTAAGATTGGTACGCCCGCGCCAGCTGCTGGCACCGGCATGCCAGGCGCGCATATTTTCAGGCACCAGTTGCCACGCCACCGGTTTACCCGCTTCAAGTGGCGGTTGCGCCGGGATCAGATAATGTGCGCTGACGTGCTCATCTGTAAGCGTATTTAATGCGTTGTTGAAATCTTCAGCGGTGTAATGGATCACCAGAAAACGGATCCGCTGATCTGCGCCCTGCGCCTGTCGCGCCGTTTCCAGCCGGAATGGCGCATCCGCGCCCTGCTGGCTGGCGTGCTGACAACCGGCCATCATGAGTAATGCGACGGTGAACAGACCCCGTTTCACACGCTGACAGATCATTTGCGATGCACAATCACTGCGGTGCCGGACACGCTGACCATCAGCATGCTGCTGTCTTTGCCCACGGTTTCATAATCGATATCAATACCGACAACCGCGTTCGCACCGCGCTCTTTCGCCTGTTCTTCCAGTTCACGGAAAGCAATTTCACGCGCCTTGCGCAGCTCTTTTTCATAAGCGCCGGAACGCCCACCGACGATATCGCGCACACCAGCAAAGAAATCACGAAAAATATTTGCCCCTAAAATCGCTTCGCCCGTCACTACGCCGCAATATTCAGCGATGGTGAAACCTTCGAGGGTCGGAGTGGTTGAAATTTGCATGCGTATTCCTTATCAGTTGTCGTCCAAATCCTGGCAATAATGTCATTAATAGCATAAACCCTGCGTGAGAGATCAAGGTATTACCTTTGACTGATTTCTCTTCGTCATGCATTAAGCCAAATCGGTTTTATACTGTATGGTAAAGAACGTCATGGTGAAAATGTTCAATCTTTCAGTAAGGAATACAATGAAAAAGAAAACCCTTGTCGCCGCCATCCCGCTGGTACTGATGTTAAGTGCCTGCACCACGGTAGAACCTGCATATAAGGACATTGGCAGCCGCACCGCACCCTGTGTCGATGGCGGCCCTGACAGCGTTGCTCAGCAATTCTATGATTTTCGCATTAAACAAGGCGGCAGCGGATTACCCAATTCCAGCCAACTGGCGGCATACCGACCTTATCTGAGCACCGCATTGTATGATGCGCTGCTGAAAGCGCAGTCACATCCGAAAGTCGATATCGCCGCATCACCGAACGAGAAAACGGGTGCTGGTTCAGGCGATGGTGACATTTTCTCCAGCCTGTTTGATGGACCGACGTCTGCCTCCGTAGACAGCGCCTCCACCATACCGAACACCGACGCCCGCAACATTCCCCTGCGTGTCACCTTCACACATGAGAAAGACAAAGGCGCATCGACAAGCTGGAAAGATGAAGTGCTGATGGTGCGTGAAGGCCAATGCTGGACGGTTGATGATGTGCGTTATATGGCAAACCTCGATTTCGCTTCAAGTGGCACACTGCGCCAGGTTTTAGAACACCAGTAAGCCATTCCTTTCTCTAAAATAGCGGCTGCATAATGTGGGTCAGTGATGAATATCGTCATTGACCAACATCCCCGTCACAGCGGTTTAACAATATGATGTGCTACACTTTGGCATTCCTGCGGTAACACATAATTTTTAAGCCGCGATCGTTGCATAACTATGCTGCGGAAGTTACCATCTGCGGCATCAATGGCTATTCACTATTTGCGCATGAGTATTCAACTTAATAGCATCAACTGCTTCTACGGCGTGCATCAGGCGCTTTTTGACATTCAGCTCGACTGCCCTGCCGGTGAAACTCTGGTTTTACTCGGCCCAAGTGGTGCAGGCAAAAGCTCCCTGTTACGTGTTCTGAACCTGCTGGAAATGCCGCGTTCAGGCACTTTGCAGATCGCCGGTAATACCTTCGATTTCACCCGCAAACCGGATGAAAAAGCCGTTCGCGAATTGCGTCAGAACGTCGGCATGGTTTTCCAGCAATACAATCTGTGGCCGCACCGCACGGTGCTCGACAACTTACTGGAAGCGCCTATGCGAGTGCTGGGGCTGACCAAAGACGTTGCGCTCGCGCGTGCCCAGAAATTGCTGACCCGTCTGCGTCTGACCGATTACGCCGATCGTTTTCCGTTGCATCTTTCCGGTGGCCAGCAACAGCGTGTGGCGATTGCCCGTGCGCTGATGATGGAGCCTCAGGTTCTGCTGTTTGATGAACCTACCGCCGCGCTTGACCCGGAAATCACCGCCCAGATCGTCAGCATTATTCGCGAACTGGCCGGCACCGGCATTACTCAGGTTATCGTGACCCACGAAGTTGAAGTTGCGCGTAAGACCGCCAGCCGCGTGGTGTACATGGAAAATGGCCGCATTGTCGAGCAAGGCGATGCCTCCGTTTTCGCACAGCCGCAAACCAAAGAGTTTGCCAGCTACCTTTCCCACTAAACTGTATTTCTATCAATACATTGATTGATGTTTCTACGGAGTTTGCGATGAAAAAATTAGTAATTGCCGCGGTTCTGGCTACCGTCAGTTTGTCTGCCAGCGCTGCTGATACCATCCGTTTCGCGATGGAAGCGTCTTATCCTCCGTTTGAGTTTGTAGACTCCAGCAATCAGATCCAGGGCTTTGACGTCGATCTGGCGAACGCCATGTGTAAAGAGATGCAGGCAACCTGTACGTTCACCAATCAGGCGTTCGACAGCCTGATCCCGAGCCTGAAATTCCGCCGTTTTGACGCGGTGATTTCCGGTATGGACATCACGCCGGAACGTCAGAAACAAGTGGCATTCACCAACCCGTACTACGATAACTCTGCTATTTTCATCGCCCATTCTGGTCAGTTCACTGACGTTGCTGCGCTGAAAGGCAAACGTGTCGGTATGCAAAACGGCACGACTCATCAGAAATACCTGATGGATAAGCACCCTGAAATCACCGCCGTACCTTACGACAGCTATCAGAATGCCGTACTGGACCTGAAAAACGGTCGTCTGGATGCCGTATTCGGTGACACCGCCGTGGTGAATGAATGGCTGAAACAGAACAAAAATCTGGCCGCTGTGGGTGACAAAATCACTGACCCGACTTACTTCGGTACCGGCCTGGGTGTTGCGGTTCGTCAGAACAATACCGAATTGCTGACTAAACTGAATGATGCTCTGGCAAAAGTGAAAGCAGACGGCACTTACAAGACGCTGTATTCAAAATGGTTCCAGCAATAAGTTTGCCTATCAATGACTGAATTCCAACCTTTAGCAAGCGCCGCCGGGATGACCGTCGGCCTTGCCGTTTGTGCGCTGATCCTCGGCCTGGTGCTGGCGATGATTTTCGCAGTCTGGGAATCCGCGCCGTGGAAGCCGCTTAGCTGGCTGGGCACCGCGTGGGTTACCGTGCTGCGCGGTCTGCCGGAAATCCTGGTGGTACTGTTCATCTATTTTGGTTCCTCACAACTGCTGATGGTGCTGGCCGATGGCTTTAGCATCAATCTTGGCCTGTTCGCCATCCCGATTAAGTTGCCGATTGAGAACTTCGAAGTCAGCCCGTTTGTGTGTGGTGTGATCGCCCTTTCCCTGCTGTATTCGGCTTATGCATCGCAGACATTGCGCGGCGCACTGAAAGCCGTGCCGCAAGGGCAATGGGAGTCCGGTCAGGTGTTGGGCATGAAAAAGTCGGCGATTTTCTTCCGCCTGATCATGCCGCAGATGTGGCGTCATGCGTTGCCGGGGCTGAGTAATCAGTGGCTCGTGCTGCTGAAAGATACCGCACTGGTATCACTTATCAGCGTGAACGACCTGATGCTGCAAACCAAAAGCATTGCGACCCGTACGCAGGAGCCATTTACCTGGTATGTGATTGCGGCGTGTATCTATCTGCTTGTTACCCTGTTCAGCCAGTTCGTGATTAAACGTATCGAACTGCGTACCACACGCTTTGAACGGAGTGCATCCTGATGTGGGAATATTTACCTGAAGTCCTGAAAGGATTGCACACCAGCCTGACGCTGACCGTGGCGGCACTGATTGTTGCACTGTTGCTGGCGATGATTTTCACCGTCATTCTGACGCTGAAAGTGCCGGTTGCCAGCCAGATCGTTAAAGGTTACATCACGCTGTTTACCGGCACACCGTTGCTGGTGCAAATATTCCTGATTTACTACGGACCGGGCCAGTTTCCGTCGATCCGCGAAATTCCGTGGTTATGGGAAGTCCTGTCGCAGCCGTGGCTTTGCGCGATGTTTGCATTGGCGCTGAACAGTGCGGCCTATACCACACAGTTGTTTACCGGTGCGGTACGCGCTATTCCGTCCGGCCAGTGGCAGTCGTGCGAAGCACTTGGCATGTCGAAGCCGCAAACCTTGCGCATTCTGTTGCCGTACGCCTTTAAACGCGCGCTGTCATCGTATTCCAACGAAGTGGTGCTGGTGTTTAAAAGTACCTCGCTGGCTTACACCATCACGCTGATGGATGTGATGGGTCACAGCCAGCTGATGTACGGTCGTACGTATGACGTGATGGTATTCGGTGCGGCCGGTGTGGTTTATCTGTGCGTGAACGGGTTGCTGACCCTGATGATGCGCCTGATTGAGCGTCGTGCACTGGCATTTGAACGCCGTAACTGATAGCCAGAGAAGAATCTGAAGGGACGAGAAATCGTCCCTTTTTTTGTGCCGGAAAAAACATCCCCTTGTTTCAATTTATAATTTTTTAATCAAATTTATTGCATATAAATTCATTTAGTGGCACTTTGTTCTCAGGTTTCACTTCCTGCCAGTTACCCGATTAAATTAATAAAATCAGTAAACTGTACCATGAAGGGAATGTCATTTTTTGAACAGGAATGTATTGCATGAAAAAGCTGATCCTCGCCGCCCTCTTGTCTGCCACAGTTTTCACTGCCACCGCTGCGGATACCATTCGTTTCGGCACTTCCGCCACGTATCCGCCGTTTGAATCTATCGGCGCTGACAACCAGATTATTGGTTTTGATATCGATCTGGCGAACGCGCTGTGTAAGCAAATACAGGAAACCTGTACCTTCACCAATCAGCCGTTTGATGGTCTGATCCCGGCACTGAAATTCCGTCGTTTCGATGTGATTATTTCCGGTATGGATATCACGGAAGAGCGCAGTAAACAGGTGACGTTCACCCAGCCTTACTACGCTAACACGGCAATGATTATCGGGCCGAAAGGCAAGTTTGCTTCTATTGCGGATCTGAAAGGTAAGCGTGTTGGCCTGGAAAATGGCACCACGCACCAGAAATACCTGATGGAAAAGCATCCTGAAATCACTACCGTCGGTTACGACAGCTATCAGAATGCAATTCTGGATCTGAAAAGTGGTCGTCTGGACGGGCTGTTAGGCGACACCGCCGTGCTGAACGGCTGGCTGAAATCCAACCCGAATCTGGGTGAAGTCGGCGAGCTGATTAAAGATCCGCAATACTTTGGTACCGGCGTCGGCATGGCGGTGCGTCCTGATAATAAGGAACTGCTGGCGAAGCTGAACACAGCGCTGGAAGGGATCAAAGCTAACGGCGAATTTAAAAAGATTAATGACAAGTGGTTCCCGGCTCACTGATTCCCCGTCATCCTTTTTTAACAGCCGTCTGAAAAGGCGGCTGTTCTGCGTAACATCTCCCAAATATGCAACGAAGCAGAACTTATTACATCAAAAAAGTGACATCCGTCACACCACGTTCATGGAATGACTTTTACACTGTTCAACCGTAATCACTGTCGAGATCGAATGTTTATGCACGCACGTTTTCACACCGCCTTTGCGGCACTCCCTGAAAATTTATCCTCCGCGCTTGAGCCGTTTTTGCGTCATGATGACTTCCCGGCAATGCTCACTGCGGCTGATGTTGCGCAGATAAAACAGGCGACCGGACTGGACGATGACGCGCTGGCATTTGCCCTGCTGCCTCTGGCCGCAGCCTGTTCTGTTACGCCTATCTCTCATTTCAATGTCGGTGCGGTTGCACGCGGAATTTCAGGCAATTTGTATTTCGGTGCCAACATGGAATTCGCCGGTGCGCCGATGCAACAAACGGTTCACGCTGAGCAATCCGCAGTCACGCACGCCTGGCTGCGTGGTGAAACCCGTCTGGCCTCCATCACCGTGAATTACACGCCTTGCGGGCATTGTCGTCAGTTTATGAATGAGCTGACCAGCGGCACGGCGCTGGATATCCATCTGCCCGATCGTGATGTAGCAACACTTGGCGATTATCTGCCGCACTCCTTCGGCCCGAAGGATCTGGACATCACCACCCTGCTGATGGACAAAGTGAATCACGGTTACACACTGGAAAGCACCGACTCCCTGGCACTCATGGCACTGGATGCCTGCAATCAAAGTCATGCGCCTTACAGTAAGTCGCACAGTGGTGTGGCGCTGGAAACCCATAACGGCAAACAGTTCGGTGGCCGTTACGCCGAAAACGCCGCATTCAATCCGAGCCTGCCTCCTTTGCAGGCCGCGTTAATCCTGCTGAATATGTCAGGTGAAGATTGCCTGAAAGTGCGCCGTGCAGTACTGGTCGAGCAAAAAGATGCGTTGATCACGCAAAACGATGCCACGCGTGCCACGTTAAAAGCACTGGGCTGCGAAGATATCACCACGCTGACCTGCTGATAGTGTGAGCCGGTTAACACTAAAGACTCTGTTTCCGGAGTCTTTAGTTACATAACATTGTCATTACATTTGTCATTTGAAATCCTTATTTCCTCTCTGTTACCCTCACCGCTCCGAAATATAAAAAACAACATTCTGAAAACCGGAAGAGTAAAACGATGGAACTTGAATACGAAAGTAAACGCCCCCTGTACATTCCCCACGCTGGCCCGATCCTGTTAGAGTTTCCGTTACTGAATAAAGGCAGCGCTTTTACTGAAGAAGAGCGCAGCAACTTTAACCTTCACGGTTTACTGCCGGAAGCGGTGGAAACCATCGAAGAACAGGCTGACCGTGCCTACCGCCAGTTTCAGAATTTCAAAACCGACATCGATAAACACATCTATTTGAGAAACATTCAGGACACCAATGAGACGCTGTTCTACCGTCTGCTGGACAACCATCTCAGCGAAATGATGCCGGTGATTTATACCCCGACCGTCGGCGAGGCCTGCGAACACTTTTCAGATATCTACCGCCGCGCCCGTGGCCTGTTCATCTCTTATCCCAACCGCGCCCACATCGATGACATGCTGCAAAACGCCACCAAACAACACGTAAAAGTGGTGGTGGTGACTGACGGCGAACGCATTCTCGGCCTGGGCGACCAGGGCATCGGCGGCATGGGCATTCCGATCGGTAAGCTTTCCCTGTATACCGCCTGTGGCGGCATCAGCCCGGCGTATACCTTGCCGGTGGTTCTGGACGCCGGTACCAACAATCCGCAGTTACTCAACGACCCGCTGTACATGGGCTGGCGTCATCCGCGCATTACGGGTGAAGAATATGAAGCGTTTGTTGATCAGTTCATTCAGGCCGTAAAAATCCGCTGGCCAAACGTGCTGCTGCAGTTTGAAGATTTCGCACAGAAGAATGCCATGCCGATCCTCGAACGCTACCGTGATGAACTGTGCTGCTTTAACGACGATATTCAGGGCACAGCGTCCGTGGCGCTGGGTAGCCTGATTGCCGCCAGTAAAGCCGCCGGGGGCAAACTGAGCGATCAGACAGTCGCCTTCCTCGGTGCGGGTTCTGCCGGTTGTGGTATCGCAGAACAAATCGTTGCGCAGATGAAATCTGAAGGTCTGAGCGAAGAAGAAGCCCGCGCCAAAGTCTTTATGGTCGACCGCTTTGGTTTGCTCACCGATAAACTGCCTAACCTGCTGGATTTCCAGAGCAAACTGGTGCAGAAAAGCAGCGCACTGGCCAGCTGGGGCATGGAAAGCGACAGCGTTTCCCTGCTGGATGTGGTGCGTAACGCCAGGCCAACCGTGCTGATCGGCGTTTCCGGCCAGCCGGGGCTGTTCACCGAAGAAATCATCCGGGAAATGCACAAGCACTGTGCACGTCCGGTGGTGATGCCCCTGAGCAATCCGACGTCCCGCGTTGAAGCCACACCTGCCGATATCCTGAACTGGACCGACGGCGCCGCGCTGGTCGCCACCGGCAGCCCGTTTGCACCGGTGAGCCACAAAGGCAAGCTCTACCCTATCGCACAGTGCAACAACTCCTTCATCTTCCCGGGGATCGGGCTGGGTGTGATTGCCTCGGGCGCCACCCGCGTTACCGACGGGATGCTGATGGCCGCCAGCAGAACGCTGGCAGAGTGTTCGCCGCTGGCCACAGAAGGCACAGGCTCGCTGCTGCCGGACGTTGACGATATTCAGGGCGTGTCTAAATGCATCGCGATGGCCGTCGGTAAGGCCGCGCAGTTGCAGGGCGTGGCGATGGTAACGTCAGAAGATTCTCTGTCGAAAGCCATTGAGCACAACTTCTGGGCACCGCAGTACCGAAGTTATAAGCGCACGTCTTTCTGATCCGACGGTAGTAAAAGAAGTCCGGCTATGATCCAGACCAATGCCTTATGCATTGGTCTTTTTTTTCGTCCAAATTGCAGTACGTCGCGCAGATTAAGAAGTAATTCACTGAAAAGTGCTGAAAAAAGCTGCGAAGCCTGTGGATGCAGAGTCCAACGTATTGCGAACCCCGAACAGGTAAAGTAGCCTTGGATCCGATTTCCATCCGGTCATAACAGGGATACCTATGATTAAGCGACTTATAGCTGGCGTTTTCGGCATCATTATTCTGATGCTGGCTGTCGCTATTGGGCTTGATCAGTGGATAAGCTTACGTACCCAGCCCTACATTTATGACGAAGTACAAACCCTGCCGCACCGTCAGGTCGGCGTGGTGCTCGGAACGGCGAAGTATTACCGCACCGGCGTCATTAATCAGTATTACCTGTACCGGATTCAGGGCGCGATTAATGCCTACAACAGCGGCAAGGTAAAATATCTGCTGCTGAGCGGTGACAATGCACAGCAAAGTTATAACGAGCCGAGCACCATGCGCCGCGACCTGATTGCCGCCGGTATTCCCGCCAGCGATATCGTGCTCGACTACGCCGGATTCCGTACGCTCGACTCCATCGTGCGTACCCGCAAAGTCTTCGACACTAACGATTTCATCATTATAACCCAGCGTTTCCACTGCGAACGCGCGCTGTTTATCGCGCTGCACATGGGCATTCAGGCACAATGTTTCGCCGTACCATCGCCAAAAAATATGCTCAGCGTGCGCAGCCGCGAGATCTTCGCCCGCCTCGGCGCGCTGACGGATTTGTATCTGCTTAAACGCGAACCCCGCTTCCTTGGCCCGCTGATCCCTATTCCTGCGGTACACAACATTCCGGACGATGCCCAGGGCTACCCGGCGGTAACACCGGAACAACTGCTGGCATTACAACAGCAACTTGAAGCCGAGAAGAAAGCCGCTATCGCCAAAGCCGCGGCAGATAAAGCAGCAGCGGATAAAGCTGCTGCGGAAAAAGCAGCCGCAGACGAAGCGGCCAGAGTCAAAGCGGAGCAGGAAGCCAATGACGCGGCACAGGATGAAACAGAAGATGTGGAACCCTCCGCCAAACCCGAAACGGCGAAACCGGTAGGCAGAAATCCATTCCAGCAGTGATCGCCGGACTGCGCCTCCCCTTCGAAAGGGTTTGGCCTTTAGTGCCTCCCCTTCGCAGGGGAGGGAGCAGTCGGTGCCGAATTTACGACAGCAAAAAGGCCGCGTATGCGGCCTTTTGTTTTTACTGCCCGAAAACTTATTTCTTCTTGGCGTATTTCAAAGAGTCCAGCGCCACCGCGAAGATGATGATGCTGCCCTTGATAATGTACTGCCAGTAAGGGTTCACGCCGATGTAGGTCAGGCCGTAGTTGATGACGGTGAAAATCAGCACCCCTGTCACCACCCCTGCCACAGAACCCACACCACCGGCGAATGACACGCCGCCGACCACACAGGCTGCGATGGCATCGAGTTCATACATAAAGCCGAGGTTGTTGGTCGCACTGCCGATACGCCCAGCTTCGAGCAAACCGCCGAACGCATAGAACACACCAGACAATGCATAAATCATAATCAGGTTTAACGGGACGTTAACGCCGGAAACTTTCGCGGCTTCCGGGTTACCACCGATAGCAAAGATGTTTTTACCAAAGCGGGTTTTGTTCCACAACACCCAGACAAAGGCGATCGCAATCAGCGCGTAGAACGTAATGTAGGAAAGCTTCAGACCACCTAAATGGATAAAGCCTTGTGCAAACTGGGAGAAGCCCGGGTCAAAGCCTGCCACCGGTGAAGAACCAACATAATCGTAATACAGGGAGTTAATCCCGTAGACGATAATCATTGTGCCCAGCGTGGTAATAAACGGCGTTACGTTCAGGTAAGCGATAATAATACCGTTCAGCAAACCAATTAATGCACCAACAATACACACGGTCAGAATAACCAGCGGAATGGGCACCACTTCCAGATTCGGGAATACTTTGTTGACGTTGTCCATCGCCTGCAACATGGTGGCCGCAACAACCGCTGCTAACCCGACCTGACGCCCGGCTGACAGGTCAGTACCCTGGGTGACGATAAGCCCTGCCACGCCCAGTGCGATAATAACGCGCACGGATGACTGAGTCAGAATGTTACTTAAGTTGACGAGACTGAGGAAGCTCGGATCCTGGATGATAATAATGGCCAGTAAGACCAGCAGGACCACATAAATCCCGCCCTCTTTTAAATAAGTGAGCACACTTTTCTTATTTAATGCTTTCATAATAAGAACCCTTAAAAATTAGAGATGCAAGGAAGCCAGGCGTAATATTTCGTTCTGCGAAGTATTTTTAGTTTCAACAATACCCGCAACCTGTCCATTACTCATAACCAATATTCTGTCAGTAATACCCAGCAACTCCGGCATTTCAGAGGAGATAATAATGATCCCCTTCTCTTTTTTCGCCAACTCGGTGATTAACTGGTAAATTTCAAACTTAGCGCCAACATCAATGCCGCGCGTCGGTTCGTCCAGCATTAATATCTCAGGGTTGGTTAATAACCAGCGCCCGATAATAACTTTTTGCTGATTACCGCCTGACAATGAACCAATGCTGGTTTTATGTCCCGGCGTTTTCACCCGCATGGAATCGATAACCCATTGGGTATCGCTTTTCATCCGGGCAGTGTCGAGTAAACCGGCTCTATTTTTATATTGACGAATATTAGAAATCAGCGAGTTAAAGCCGATGTCCAGATATGCATAAATACCGGTGGAACGACGTTCTTCCGTCACCAGTGCAAAACCATGGTTAATGGCTTCATTGGCACTGTGATTATTAATTTTTTTGCCGTGTAATTTAATGGTTCCGGCGACTTTCTCGCGGATACCAAATAACGTCTCGACGATATCTGTACGTTTTGCACCGACTAAACCGGCAATTCCGAGGATTTCCCCTTTGTGTAAATCAAAGGAAATATCACGAATGGAAGGCTGGCGCAGCGAGGTCAGATTACGGACTTCGAGGATAACTTCACCCGGTACGTTCTGGCGGTCAGGGAAACGCTGGCTCAGTGAGCGGCCGACCATCATGGAAATGATTTTATCCATGTCCAGGCCTTCCAGCGGCTGAGTAATAATCCACTGACCGTCGCGCAGAATGGTTATCTCATCGCACAACTGGAAGATTTCTTCCATCTTATGCGAGATATACACAATGCCGCAGCCACGATCTTTCAGCTTACGGATGATGGTGAACAGATGGTTCACTTCCTTTTCCGTCAGCGAGGACGTTGGTTCGTCCATAATGACGATTTTTGCATTGTAGGAAAACGCCTTAGCGATTTCGATCATCTGCATCTGCGAAACGGACAACTTACCGACCTTGTCGCGCGGGTCGATATCAATGTCCAGTTCGTCGAAAATCGCCTTGGTGTCTTTGTACATTTTGTCCTGATCGACAAATAGTCCTTTGGTCGGATAACGTCCCAGCCACATGTTGTCCATGACCGTACGTTGCAACACCAGGTTTAATTCCTGATGGACCATCGACACGCCCTGTTCCAGCGCTTCTTTCGAACTTTTAAAATTAACTTCCTGTCCCTGAAAAAGAATGGTACCGGAATCTTTGCTGTATATCCCGAAAAGGCATTTTAATAATGTGGATTTACCGGCGCCATTTTCACCCATCAGGGCGTGAATAGAATGAGGACGCACTTTCAAATTCACATTATCTAACGCCCTGACGCCAGGAAATGATTTATTGATACCACTCATTTCCAGAAGGAATTCGTCCGGTTTTGATGTTGTGTCAGATAACGTATTATCGGCCATAGTTATACCTGGCTAAAGATAAAAATAAACGGGTGTATTAATACCTGATGTCAGCCCTGCGTATGGCCGGTATACGCACCACACGCAGAGCGACATGACGTCCTGTCAGATAAGCATTAACGTCTAATCATACTTAGTCTTTATTTACGGCTTAACCGCAATTATTTTTGCCACTGCTTAGCTTTGTTTTTTATTGCTGTCTGTCTTTACTGCTGCCGCTGCATTCTTATTTCACGAAGGAAGACAGGTTGTCTTTATCCACAGCGACGTAAGGAATACGCACGACTTTGTTTTCGATTTTCCAGTTAGTCCCTTCGGCCGCTGGTTTACCGTCAGCCAGATTTCTCGCCAGATCAAACGTGGCTTTCGCCTGATTGTTTGCATCGTTCAACACGGTACCGGCCATTGCGCCAGATTTCACCAGTGCCAGCGCTTCTGACAGGGCATCCACACCAAATACCGGAATGCTGGTTTTGTTATGGGATTTCAGCGCTTCTACAGCACCCATTGCCATCGCATCGTTGTTGGCGATAACCACTTCGATTTTGTTAGCGTTAGGACCGGACAACCACGCATCCATCTTGTCTTTCGCCTGTGCGGTATCCCACATGGCGGTATCAAGCTGCAGTTGTTGAGTTTTCAGGCCTTCTTTGCCATTCAGGGTGCTGATGACGTACTTAGTACGCGCTTCAGCATCCGGATGGCCCGGCTCGCCTTTGATCAGCACGTATTGGATCACGCCGTCTTTGTTCAGATCCCAGGCCGGGTTAGCTTTCCAGTGTTTAGCAATCAGCTCACCCTGGATCACGCCGGATTCTTTAGAATCAGTCCCGACATAATAGGCTTTGTCGTAGCTGTCTAAATCTTTACGGGAAGGTTCTTTGTTATAGAAAACGACAGGAATGCCAGCACCGCGGGCTTTTTCAATGATGACCGGGGCAGCAGCCGGGTCAACCAGGTTAATGGCCAACGCTTTAACACCCTTCGCCAGCATAACGTCAACCTGGTCGTTCTGGGTAGACTGGCTGTTTTGCGAGTCATTCATCAGCAGTTGCACATCTGGAGTGGCTTTCGCATCTTTCTCAATGGCTTTACGAACTTCGGACATGAAGTTGTCGTCATATTTGTAGATGGTGACACCGATTTTAGTATCAGCAGCATGTGCGGCAAAACCAAACATCATGCTTGCAGCCAGAGTCGCCAGGGTGAAGACCTTCTTATTCATTTGTATCTCCGGTTATGTAGGGTGTTACAGAATTTGGCACCGGAAATCCCTGCGGGAGCAGTACAGCTCCACGTCACGATTGTGGGTGCCTGCCATCCTTGACTTATAACGTCCTGACTCGCTGTGAAACAAGTCCGGCAAACCGGACCCAAATTGAATCATATTGAAAACGAATGAATCATAATGCGCCCGATGTTAATAAACTGTGAAAGTTCTCACAGATTGAAAACGGTTACATCGCGTTATTTGATCAATAAGTGACGGGTGCCACATTTTGCCAGGGAGCTACCGAGTGGCGTCTGACCAGCGTAGGCATGAAGCAATGCGAAACGCTCGTAGCTAACTGTTCTGCCGCACCTTTTAAAGCCAGTTCAGTGGCAAGCGTCGCCATGGAAACGATCGGATAACGCACGGTGGTCATTTTCGGGCTGGTATAGCGGGCAATCGGAATGTCATCAAAACCGATCAGCGAAAAGTCATCGGGAATGTTAATTCCGTTTTCTTTCAACACGGCCATCGCCCCCGCAGCCATCGAATCGTTGTAGGCGAACACCGCGCTGAGGTGCAGATTACGCCCGAGCAGTTCCACCATCGCCGCTTCCCCGCCCTGCAGATCCGGCGAACTTTGCGCCCGCCATGCGGCAGGGGGCGCATCTCCGCTCTGATGTGCCTGCATCATTGCCTGTGAGTAACCCTGATAACGCTGTAAATCGTCTTCGATGCCATGACTTGAACCGATGTAACCAATGCGCTGGTGCCCCTGAGACAGCAACAAACGCGTCGCCATTTCCGCGCCACTGACGTTGTTAAGCCAGACACAGCGGTGCTCGTAGCCCGGAATGACACGGTTAATCAGCACCATGCCCGACACCTGATCCATAAATCGCGAAAGCTCGTCATCCCCCAGCGCCTTGGAATGCACAATGAGTGCGTTACAGCGCTGACGAATCAGAACTTCAATGGCATACCTTTCTTTTTCAGCAATATGATAGCTGTTGCCTATCAGGACGTATTTCTGATGCTGCTGCGCGACGGTATCAACGGCTTTCACCAGCGCGCCAAAGAACGGGTCTGAAACATCCATCACCACCACGCCGATGGTATCGCTGCTTTGCGTCGCCAGTGCCTGCGCATTGGCATTGGGCCGGTATCCCAGCGTGGCGACAGCCTGTAACACCTGCTCGCGCGCTTCTTTGCTGGCAATAGACGGATTGTTCAGAACACGTGACACGGTGGCGACAGAAACCCCCGCCAGCCGGGCGACATCACGAATTGTGACCATGCGTCGCTCCGTGATCAGTCAGGGAATGGTACGGAGGAATACGGAAATTTTTGACCCAGGAGGTAAAGAAACCAGACAAAGAGAAGCGAGGTGAAGTGCGCATGGCGTTTCCTTTTTTAGTGTAGTGGTCATCGGAGAGGCACGACCGCTATCCTAAACATTTTGCGAAAACGCCTGCGTGAATCTCGTCACAGGAAAGAAAACGTTTACATACAAATATGCAACCTTCATCCCAAATCCATCATTTAGGATGATATATCAACGTCAGGTTCAGGCAGCTTTTAGTTCTTCACCCGCTGCTTTCGCCGTCAGTTGACGCCAGAGCCACTCCACCGGCCCCTGGCGGAAATGACGCAGCCACAGCAATGTCACCAGCACATTGCACGCCCAGACCAGCGGCACCAGTGCGACCAGCTGCAGGCGGTCGAAGTGCTGATAGAAGCCGAAAACATTGAAGAAGGTGATGCAAATGAGCGTCTGTAACAGGTAATTGGTCAGTGCCATACGGCCAGTCTGCGAAATCCAGTGCGTGACGCGCCAGCGGGAAATCAGCGGCCAGAAGCCGTAACACAGCGCCAGATAGCTCACCGCCTGCATCAGCGAGCCAATTTCACGCGGCACCTGCAACAGAAAACCGCTCCAGCGGTAGTCCCAGCCGGTACGGTATTGCAGATAAATCGCCGGGATCTGAATCAGCAATGAAAGCGGTAACAGTACGGCGGCGACCTTGCGGTAATGCGAGACGCGGAACGCACCTTTCAGCCATCCGCTGCGCATCAGGCCGGAGCCAATAAGCATGGCGCCCGCCAGCTCCCAGCCGTATTGCGCGCCAATCGCCAGCAAACTGGATGACAGTAAATCGAGCCGGTTGCGGATAGCTTCCCAACCCCCTTTCAGCCGCCAGTATTGTTCATACTGAATTTCCGCCGGTCCCGGAAGCCAGAAACTACCGGGCTTTGGCGAGGTAATAAACCCCAGCATCGCCAGCACCGCCACACCGATCAGATACAAAATGATGCCCGTTGAAATCAGCGACTGACTGCTGCGCCCTTCCCGCACCATCCTCCAGCACACCAGACCAATCAGCCCGTATGACAGCAAAATATCACCGTCCCACATCAGGGTGGCATGAAGAAAACCGCACAGTAATAAAATCGACAGCCGGGCCTGGA
The DNA here is from genome assembly GCF_963881615.1 of Rahnella sp. CJA17(1/100). NCBI lineage: Bacteria > Pseudomonadati > Pseudomonadota > Gammaproteobacteria > Enterobacterales > Yersiniaceae > Rahnella > Rahnella sp. CJA17(1/100). The sequence continues at coordinate 247,079 of NZ_CAWOJA010000064.1, forward strand.
TCCAGTGTTTGCCGCGCGGCAGCAATAAAAACAGACCGCCGCCAAACAGCATGGCGAACATCATCAGGAATTTGCCTTGCGCCAGTGCGTCGAGTACCGCCCAGGTCCAGGTATCAGAAGCTGAAGGCGTTCCGGCAAATGCCGGATTCAGGTAAGCGGCTTTCGGTAAACCGAAGGCGCTGATATTGAGCAGAAGAATGCCAAAAATGGCGAGACCACGGGCAAAGTCGAGCGTGGCAATACGTGAGCGCACCCTGACATTCCTTTTGAAGATTATTGAGATATTTAAGAATAAGGGAAGAAAATCAGGGTGGCTACCCTCCAAGTAAATGAAGTTGCAGCATGGCAGCCAGCGAGAAGAGCCCGATGAGCTGACTGATGTCAGTGATTCGGGTCTCCGAACGCAGCGAACACCGCTGCGGCTTTAGTTACGACGGATGGCGGACGGTTCTTAAAAATTCTTGACGCGTATTCTGGCTGGATTTGAAAAGACCACCGAGCGAAGTCGTCGTCGTTGCGCTGGTCGCGTCACGCACACCGCGCGCTTTCACGCAGTAATGCACCGCATCAATGGAAACCGCGACATTGGTGGTGCCGAGCAGGGTTTGCAGGGCAACCAGTATCTGCTGGGTCAGACGCTCCTGAACCTGCGGGCGCTGTGAGAAGAACTGCACAATGCGGTTGATTTTCGACAGGCCGATTACGGTGTCTTTCGGGATATACGCCACAGTCGCTTTGCCGTCGATGGTCACGAAATGGTGTTCGCAGGTGCTGGTCAGGGTGATATCGCGCACGGTGACCATTTCATCCACTTTCATCTTATTTTCGATGACGGTGATTTTCGGGAAGTTGGCGTAATCAAGTCCGGAGAAGATTTCATCGACATACATCTTGGCGATGCGGTGCGGCGTTTCCGCCAGACTGTCATCGGAAAGATCCAGATTGAGAAGCTGCATGATGCCGGTCATATGTTCCTGGATCCGCTGCTTGCGCGTTTCATTGTCGATCGGCAAAGCTTCACGCAGAGGGGTTTCCAGACCACGGGCTAACAGGGCCTCGTGAACCAAAATGGCTTCTTTACTCAGGATTGGCATTCTTTCTTCTCCGGCAGATGTAATCACTTTGACGCAGATCACGCTAAAATGAGGTGGCTTACTGTAGTAGAGAGCCGGTTCAGAATCCAGTGAATGTGCTTCATGATGGATGAAATAGCTGCAACTTATCGTTTATGCCGGAAGACCAGCGCACCCGCAATAATGAAACCGGCCAGCGCGACATACAGCGCAGGCTCAAGCCGATGGGTCAGCGCGGTAGAAATCGCCGACAGAACCGGTCCGAATAACTGGCCGACGGCGTAACCGGTCGTCAGCAATCCGGCCATATAACGGCTGTGATTGGGTGCAAGCTCGCGGCTGTATTGTAAGGCCAATTGCACCACGCTGAGGAAACCACCACCGGTCAGTAACGCGCCAAGTACCAGACCACTGACGCCCGGCACCACTTCCGCGCACAAAATCCCCAGCCCCTGAATCCATAGTGTCAGCGCCAGGCGGGTATGCGTAGTCAGACAATGGCGGGTAAGAATACCGATGATGATGCCGATAACCGCAGCGCCGCCAAACACCGGCCAGACAAACTGCGCGAACAGACTGTCAGGAAAACGTGCACTCGCCATCTGAGATAAAAACGTCGCGGGCAGGATATAACCAAAGCCCGCCAGACTGTAACTCCACACCAGACGTTTCAGCGCAGGCGTCATCACCAGCGGCTCAGTCGCCATGTGCGAACGGTGCAGGTCGCCTTTGCGCGGCAGATTCGGCGTGATAATTGCCACGAAAATCAGCGCCAGCACGCCGTAAACACACCAGGCCTGCGCTGAGGTGAGCTGCAAACTGTGAATACCCACCGCTAGCATGCCGCTGAGGAAAATCCCCGCGCCCGGCCCGGCAAACACCGCGGCACTCATTGCCGGACGGCCATAATGCGCCAGCCGTTCGTTACACCACGCTGATACCATGACCATCGCCCAGCCGCTGGTCCAGCCGATCAGGAAGCGCACAATACTGTGCAGCACTTCGCCGGAAATTACCGCCGACAGCAATGTCAGGATCACGCCGCCCCACACGCCCAGCCACAAACGGCGTTCAAGATGTTTGCTGGCACGCATGCCATCAAACGCGCCACACAGATAACCGAGATAGTTGAACGCGGCGACCAGCCCCGCGCCGGTCAGGCTGAACTGATGTTCAGCTATCATTAAAGGAACCTGCGGCGTAAAGGCAAAACGCCCGATACCCATCGCGACGACAAAAGCCAGAAAACCACTCAGCGCAATACGAAAAGCCATAACTGCTCCGTCAAAAGAAACCGCAATGCAACATATTAGAAACAGTGAGTAAACATACTCAAACCTGTCGCCGAAAACAGCAGATTTCTTAAAAGAAAGTTAATTGGAAGTTGTCGCTATGATGCCTTATGGATACAATCACAGAAACTGAATAATACAAACCAACTTGTTTACGATTAGAGAACACAGGAACCCATCATGGATCTCACTCAGTTACGGATGTTTTGCTGCGTAGCGGAAACCGGTTCGCTGGCGCGTGCGGCAGAGCAACTGCATCGTGTCCCGTCGAACCTGACCACCCGACTGCGTCAGCTCGAACTCGAACTGGGCACCGATCTGTTTATCCGCGAGAAGCAACGCATCCGCCTGTCCGCCATGGGCCATAACTTCCTCAACTATGCCGAGCGCATTCTGGCGCTGAGCGACGAAGCGATGAGCATCATGCATGCCGGTGAACCGGCCGGGAATTTCGCGCTGGGGTCGATGGAAAGCACGGCGGCAACACGCCTGCCTTCTTTGCTCGCCGCTTATCATCAGAAGTTTCCGCAAGTGGCGCTGTCGCTGGTGACGGCGACTTCCGGAGAAATCATCGACAGCGTGCGTGCCGGACGTCTCGCCGCAGCCCTGGTTGATGGTCCGATCGATTTTGACGATATCAATGGCTGTATTTCTTTTCGCGAGCGCATGGTGGTGATTACTCCGCCGGGCGAGTCGCCGCTGGAAGTGCCTGCGGGTCGCAGCGGCCATACCGTTTTTGCATTCCGCCCCAGTTGTTCCTACCGCCAGCGTTTACAGGGCTGGATCAAACACATGAATGTGCCGGTCGCTAACACCCTGGAGATTCAGTCCTATCATTCCATGATGGCCTGTGTCGCCAGCGGTGCGGGTATCGCCATGATCCCGCGTTCTGTGCTGGACCAGTTGCCCGGCCACGAGCGGGTAGAAATTCACGAAATGCCGGATGAATTCGCCGATACCGCCACCTGGCTTATCTGGCGCCGGGATGCGTTCAGCCCGAATGTCCGGGCGCTGAAAGAACTGATCATCGAACAGAATGACGGGGTGATCCCGTTACTGAAACATCCGCTCGCCGCAGAACACGATCCGGCGTTGCATCCGACTTATTAACTTAAAATCCGAATAAGTAAAAACACCTGACTGGAGCTAAAAAATGCAAATGATCAAAACACGTGCGGCCGTCGCCTGGGGCCCGAATCAACCTCTGTCCATCGAAGAAGTGGATTTGATGCCGCCGCAAAAAGGCGAAGTGCTGGTGCGTATTGTCGCCACCGGTGTTTGTCATACTGATGCTTACACGCTGTCCGGCAAAGATCCGGAAGGCGTTTTCCCGGCGATCCTCGGCCATGAAGGCGGCGGTGTCGTCGAAGCCGTCGGCGAAGGTGTCACCAGCGTGGCCGTGGGCGACCATGTGATCCCGCTGTACACACCGGAATGTGGCGAGTGTAAGTTCTGTAAATCCGGCAAGACCAACCTGTGTCAGGCGATCCGCACCACACAAGGTAAAGGCCTGATGCCGGACGGCACCACCCGTTTCTTTAAAGACGGCAAGCCGATTTTCCATTACATGGGCACTTCGACCTTCTCCGAATACACTGTGGTGCCTGAAATCTCCCTGGCGAAAATCAACAAAGAAGCGCCGCTGGAAGAAGTGTGTCTGCTCGGTTGTGGCGTGACCACCGGGATGGGCGCGGTCATCAACACCGCTAAAGTGAAAAAAGGCGACACCGTGGCGATCTTCGGTCTCGGCGGTATTGGTCTTTCTGCGATTATCGGCGCGGTGATGGCTGGCGCAGGCCGCATCATCGGTATCGATCTGAACACCAGCAAATTCGATCTGGCGCGTAAACTCGGCGCAACCGATCTGATCAACCCGAAAGATTTCGACAAGCCGATTCAGGACGTGATCGTCGAAATGACCGACGGCGGCGTGGACTTCTCCTTCGAATGTATCGGTAACGTCAATGTGATGCGTTCCGCACTGGAATGCTGCCACAAAGGCTGGGGCGAATCTGTCATCATCGGCGTGGCCGGTGCAGGCGAAGAAATCTCCACCCGCCCCTTCCAGCTGGTGACAGGCCGCGTATGGCGTGGTTCTGCTTTCGGTGGTGTGAAAGGCCGCAGCCAGTTGCCGGGCCTTGTGCAACGTTATCTGGACGGCGAATTCGCCCTGAACGATTTCATTACCCACACCCTGCCGCTGGAAGAAATCAACCAAGCCTTTGACCTGATGCACGAAGGGAAATCTATCCGTACGGTTATTCATTTTAATAAGTAAGGAATGTGTCAATGAGCAGCTCGATTGAACTACTCGAAGAACACCGGATGTTTGGCGGCTGGCAGCAGCGCTACCGCCATACCTCTGAGAGCCTGAATTGCAGCATGACGTTCAGCATTTATCTGCCTCCGGCGCAACACGACGCGCCGCCGCCGGTGCTGTACTGGCTGTCGGGCCTGACCTGTAATGATGAAAACTTCACGATCAAAGCCGGGGCGCAGCGCGTCGCGGCAGAACTCGGTGTGATTCTGGTGATGCCGGATACCAGCCCGCGCGGTGAAGGTGTCGCCAACGACGACGGTTACGATCTCGGTCAGGGCGCCGGTTTTTACCTGAATGCCACGCAGGCGCCGTGGGCAGCGCATTACCGGATGTACGATTACCTGCTTGATGAACTGCCTGCGCTGATCAGCGACCATTTCAAGGTCAGCGAACGTCAGTCGATTTTCGGCCACTCAATGGGCGGCCACGGTGCGCTGATGCTGGCGCTGCGTAATCCGCAGCGTTTCTGTTCGGTGTCAGCGTTTGCGCCCATCGTGAATCCGGCTCAGGTGCCGTGGGGACGTAAAGCGTTCAGCGCGTATCTGGGGGATGACGAAAGTCAGTGGCTACAATACGACAGTTGCCACCTGCTGAGTTCATTGCCAGCGGATCAAAAATCGTTCCCGATTTTAGTCGATCAGGGCGATAGCGATCAGTTCCTGGCGGATCAGCTACAACCGGCAAAACTGGCGGAGATCGCCCGACAACGCGGCTGGCCGTTACAACTGCGGGTTCAGCCGGGGTACGATCACAGTTACTTTACGATTGCGTCATTTGTGGAAGATCACCTGAAATTCCATGCGGAGTTTTTGCACTCCCCTTCATGAGTGCAGGTTCCTAAAAATAGAAGCCATCTGCTTCTCCCCTGCGAAGGGGGAGAAGCAAAAATCTCAATTCTTCAATTTCGGATCCAACGCATCCCGTAATCCATCCCCCAGCAAATTAAACGCCAGTACGGTCAGGAAGATTGCCAGGCTCGGGAATATGGCGACGTGCGGCGCCATGACCATATCGGCGCGGGCTTCGTTGAGCATCGCGCCCCACTCCGGCGTCGGGGGCTGTGCGCCCATACCCAGGAACGACAAACTGGCGGCGGTAATGATCGAGGTACCGATACGCATGGTGAAATACACCACTATCGATGACAACGTGCCCGGCAGGATGTGGCGGAATAAAATCGTGGCGTCAGAGGCGCCAATGCTGCGCGCCGATTCAATATAGGTTTGCTGTTTGAGTACCAGCGTGTTGCCGCGCACCAGTCGCGCAAAGGCAGGAATGCTGAAAATCGCCACGGCAATGATCACGTTCGACATGCCATTGCCCATCACCGCCACGACGGCAATCGCCAGCAAAATACCGGGGAAAGCAAACAGGACGTCACAGACGCGCATGGTGATGCGATCCCACCAGCCTTCGTAATATCCCGCCAGCAAGCCGAATACCGTGCCGATTGCCGCGCCGAGCACCACAGAAAGGACACCAGCCGTCAGTGAAATCCGTGTACCCATCAGAATACGGCTGAAAATATCACGCCCCAGCGAATCCACACCCAGCCAGTGGATCAGCGACGGGCCTTCGTTCAGACGGTCGTAATCAAAATAATTTTCCGGGTCAAAGGGCACCAGCCACGGCGCAAGAATGGCCGCGGCAATCAGCAGCAGGATAAAAACTCCCGCAATCATCGCAATGTGCTGCCGTCGAAAACGACGCCAGAACGCTTTCCACGGTGTCCTTCCCGCCTGTGGTTGCACAGTTCCCGGCGTGATTACCGGTAAACCCGCGAGTACGGCATTTCGCCGCCAGTTTTTCATGCGCTTACTCACTTGTATCGGATGGAAGGGTTGATGACGGCGTACAGCATGTCCACCAGCAGATTGATGAGGATAAATTCCAGCGAGAACAACAGCACTTCTGCCTGAATCACCGGATAATCGCGCATCTCAACCGAATCGACCAGCAACCGCCCTAACCCCGGCCAGTTGAACACTTTCTCCACGACAATCGAACCGCCGAGCAGGAAGCCAAATTGCAGTCCCATCATAGTCACGACGGGGATCATCGCGTTACGCAGGCCATGTTTAACCACCACCACCGCTTCGTGCACGCCTTTGGCGCGCGCAGTACGCATATAATCTTCCTGCATCACTTCGACAAAAGAGGCGCGGGTAAAGCGGGCCATGATCGCCGCCACCGCTGCACCGAGTGTGACAGAAGGGAGAATATAGTGCTGCCAGCTGTCAGCGCCCACCGTCGGCAACCAGCCCAGTTCAACAGAAAAGATTTGCATCAGCAGCATGCCCAGCGCGAAGGCCGGGAAGGAAATACCGGAAACGGCGAGCGCCATGCCCAGTCTGTCCGGCCAGCGGTTACGCCACACGGCGGATACCACGCCAATTACCAGCCCGAAAATCACCGACCACACCATGCTGGTCAGCGTCAGCCAAAAGGTCGGCATAAAGCGCGAACTGATTTCATCAATGACCGGGCGTTTTGAGACCATTGAGTGGCCGAAATCACCGGTCAGCGCATTGCCAAAGAAAGTGAAGAATTGCTGATAAAGCGGTTTATCCAGCCCCAAATCCTGACGCACCAGCGCCACTACGCTGGCGTCGGCATCCTGCCCGGCCATCAGCCGCGCCGGATCGCCCGGCAGCAGATGCACAAATAAAAACACCAGCACGGCCACAATCAGCAGTGTCGGGATCAGTCCGAGTAATCGTTTTAAAAAATAATTAAGCATGATTCGCTGTCTGTGATTTCACGGTAGACATCCATGTTCCGGACCCGGAACACACGAGTTCAGGGCACGCACGCTGTGCGCCACGCGCCCTGAAAGCCTCACCGCCTGTTATTTCACATCTGCATTGTCAAAGCTGAAGGCCGTATCGGGCATCACATAGAAGCCGGTCAGACGTTTGTTTTTGGCTGAAACCAGACGTTCAGTGACCAGGAACGCCCACGGCGCATCGCTCCAGATTTGCTTCTGGGCATCAGCGTACAGTTTAGCTTTCCCGGCTTTGTCAGTCGTTTTCAGCGCATCGGACAAATCTTTATCCACCTGCGCATTGCTGTAGAACGCGGTATTGAACTGCTTCGGTGGCGCGGCCTGTGTGGAGAACAGCGGAGACAACGCCCAGTCTGCTTCACCGGTAGACGCCGACCAGCCGGTGTAGAACATGCGGATGCCCGCCTCTTTCTGCCCCACATTCTCAACCTGCGCAGCACGCTGTGCGGCGTCCATGGCGGTAACCGTCACTTTGATACCGACCTGTGCCAGTTGTTGCTGGGTGAACTGCAACACTTTCTGCGCCGTGCTGTTATTGTGCGACGACCACAGCGTAGTGGTGAAACCATCCGGGTAACCGGCTTCTTTCAGCAATGCTTTGGCTTTTGCCGGATCATACGGCCACGGTTTAAATTTCGCGGCGTATTCGATGCCCTGCGGCAATGGCCCTTCAGACGGCACAGCATAACCGGCAAACGCCACTTTGATCAGCGCCTGCTTGTTAATCGCGTAGTTAATCGCCTCACGCACTTTCACATTGTCGAACGGTTTTTGCGTGACATTGAAACTGATGTAGCGATGCAGAATCGACGGCGCCGTCACCAGATCCAGTTTGGCATTTTTCTCCAGCAAGGCTGCCTGTTCGTAAGGCACAGGGAACGCCAGATCCGCTTCGCCGGTTTGCAGCATCGCTGCCCGGGTGTTGTTATCTGCCACCGGACGCCAGGTAATGGTATCGAGTTTCGGCTCACCTTTTTTCCAGTAACCGTCAAACTTCTTCACTTTCACAAAGTCAGTCTGGTTCCATTGTTCAAGTGTATACGGGCCGGTACCGACCGGATGGAAACCGATGTCTTTGCCGTATTTGGTCAGCGCCGCCGGGGAAATGATCACCGCAGACGGGTGCGCCAGAATGTTGATAAAGGCGGAGAACGGCGCTTTCAGCGTGATTTTCACCGTGGTGTCATCAACAGCTTCAGTGCTGGCGATATTTTTAAACAGGTTATAACGCTTGAGGTGACTGTCCGGGTTACTGGCACGATCAAAGTTGACCTTCACCGCCGCCGCATTGAAGTCAGTACCGTCCTGGAATTTGATGCCCGGATGCAGTTTGATGGTGTAAACCAGACCGTCTTTACTGACGGTATAGCTGTCCGCCAGAACGTTTTCCAGTTTCATATCTTTATCAAAGCCAAACAGACCCTGATAGAAAGATTTGGCGACCGCCTGCGATAAGGTGTCGTTAGCGTCATACGGATCAAGCGAGGTGAAGTTAGAACCTACGGCGATAACCACGTCTTTTGCCGCCCATGCAGAAGCCGACGCCAGCGAACCGAAAACAGCGGCAGCGAGCACGGCCTGACGGACAACGTTCTTACCTTTAGATTTCTGCTGATTCATGTCAGTTCCTTTTCCTGTCTTACCCGTTTGTCTTACTAAGAATTGACGGCTCAAAATAAGCCGCCACAAAAATCAGTAAATACCCGCAATCGTATGTCTGGCGACGAAATGGCCTTCGCCCACCTTCACCAATGGCATCACCACCGGGTCATCGTGCAGCCCGCGGATCGGACTGGGGATTTCATCCACCAGCAGCGCCTGGTCTTTTCGCTTGTGCGCCGGATCGGCGACCGGTACAGCCGCCATCAGTTTGCGGGTGTACGCATGTTGGGGTGTTTCAAATACCGCACGGCGCGAGCCGATTTCCACTATCTGCCCGAGATACATCACCGCCACGCGGTGGCTGATGCGCTCAACAACGGCCATATCGTGAGAAATAAACAAAAATGCCAGACCAAACTCTTTCTGCAAATCCATCAGCAGATTGATGATTTGCGCGCGGATAGACACATCCAGCGCCGAAACCGATTCATCGGCAATCACCACTTTTGGATTAAGCGCCAGCGCACGTGCAATGCAAATTCGCTGCCGCTGGCCGCCGGAAAACTCATGAGGATAGCGCTGCGCGTGTTCCGGCAGCAGTCCGACTTTTTCCAGCAACCACGCCACACGGGCTTCGGCTTCTGCGCCTTTTGCCAGATTGTGAACCAGCAGCGGTTCCATAATGGAATATCCTACCGTCAGGCGCGGATCGAGCGAGGCGTAGGGATCCTGAAAAATAAACTGGATATCACGGCGCAGATGTTGCAGTTCACTGCCGCCGATATCGGTCAGCGTCTGGCCGTTAAAGGTGATGGTGCCCCCCTGACTCTTCACCAGTTTTAGCAGCGAACGGCCGGTGGTGGATTTACCACAGCCTGACTCCCCCACCAGCGCCAGCGTTTCACCGGGATGCAAATCAAAACTGACTTTTTCCACGGCATGAACCCGGCGGGTCACGCGATTGAAAATGCCGCTGCGCAGGTCGAACCGCGTAACCAGATCACGCACCTGCAATATCGGGGGCACGCCTGGCGTCAGGGTGTTTTGAATCAGTTCCGGATCGCTTTCCTGTTGTGTGGGAGCCGGGAAGCGTGCGGGCAGCGGTTTACCCGCCATCGAACCGAGTTTTGGCACCGCCGCCAGCAACGTCTGGGTATAAGGCGCCTGCGGAGAACGGAATATCGCGTTCACTTCCCCCGTTTCCACACTGTTGCCCTGATGCATCACCAGCACACGATCAGCAATTTCGGCCACCACCCCCATGTCATGCGTGATAAAAATCACCCCCATCTGCATCTCTTTTTGCAGCACCCGGATCAGTTGCAGAATTTGCGCCTGAATGGTGACATCCAGCGCCGTGGTCGGTTCGTCGGCAATCAGCAACGCAGGTTTACAGGAGAGTGCCATCGCAATCATCACCCGCTGGCGCATACCGCCGGAAAGCTGATGCGGGTAACTGTCGAGAATATTTCTGGCTTCGGGAATACGCACCAGATCCAGCATCCGTAATGCTTCCGCACGGGCTGCCCGGTGATCTTTATTTTGGTGCAAGCGGATCGATTCGGCGATTTGCTCCCCCACCGGGAAGACCGGATTGAGCGACGTCATCGGCTCCTGAAAAATCATCGCCATATCCGCGCCGCGCAGGTTACGCATGGCGGGCTGCGTGGCGTTCATCAGATCGACTATCTCACCGTTACGGCGGCGCAACTGCATTTCACCTTGTGAAATCTTCCCGCCGCCCTGTTCCACCAGCCGCATCAGCGCCAGTGAGGTCACTGATTTTCCGGAACCCGATTCGCCAACAATCGCCAGCGTTTCACCGCGTTTTACCTGAAAACTGAGATGACTGACCGCCTGAATGACCTGCCTTTCATGGGAAAACTGCACGCTGAGCTGGCTGACGGCAAGCACGTGTTCGGGCGGCAAAATAAGAGGACCGTTCATCGGGCTGTTCATGAACGGTAAATGCTGACGACGGGCGCATCGCCCACACGGGCGAATCCACGGTACATGCCTTCGCTGTTGAAAGGCAGCACCACATTGCCAAATTTATCCACCGCAATCATCCCGCCGCTTCCCCCCAGGGGCAGCAGTTTTTCCTGCACAACTTTATGTGTGGCCTCTTCCAGTGAAAGGCCGGCGTATTCGATAAGCGCGGCCACATCATAGGCCGCCACCGTGCGCATAAACACTTCGCCGGTACCGGTGCTGGAAATCGCCACCGTATTATTGCTGGCGTAACAACCTGCGCCAATAATCGGCGAATCGCCGACGCGTCCGGCCTGTTTGTTGGTCATACCGCCAGTGGATGTGGCTGCCGCCAGATTGCCCAGCGCATCCATCGCCACCGCACCGACGGTACCGAATTTATGTTCAGGATCCAGCGGGTCAGCGTCGTTAAGCGAAGCGCCGTCGTGATCGAGCATGACACCCTGATCAGCGGCGATGGCCCGCTGCAACTGGTCGTAACGTTCCTGGGTGAAAAAATAGTCCGCTCCGACCATTTCCTGGCCGTGCTCGCGGGCAAAGGCTTCCGCACCCGCTCCGGTGAACATCACATGCGGGCTGACTTCCAAAATTTTGCGGGCAGTCAGGATCGGGTTACGGATATGATTCACGCCACTGATGGCCCCGGCATCGAGCGTCCGGCCATCCATAATGCAGGCGTCTAACTCATGCGTGCCCTGATGGGTAAAAACAGCCCCTTTTCCCGCATTAAATAACGGACACTCTTCGAGCAGACGCACCGCCTCGGTGACCGCATCCAGTGCACTGCCGCCGGAGGCCAGAATAGCCTGTCCGCAGGTGACTATTCTCTCCAGTTCGGCTAAATAATGTCGTTCTTTTTCAGCGCTCATTGCCGCGCGGGTAATAGCCCCTGCACCACCGTGGATCGCAATAACCGGCCGCTTCTTGTCCGAAACGGAAGCCGCTGAATTATCAGTAGAAAAACTCATTAGCGCTGCACCTTTCGATGTTGTATTTATGTATAGGAAAATGTTGAGCTGTTTTTGACTATATTTAGCCCGCAACAGTATGTAAAGCGGAAATGTCGCACCATCAAAAAGTCGCTAATTGCTTAGATTGTTTAGGAAAAACAAATGCTGCAATTGAATATACCTGCGGGACAAATGACCAAAGAACAGCAATAATAAACGTCTTAACTACGGATAAAAGCATCTCTGGATAAGCTTTCCGCAGCTTTTTTATTTTCTCTTTTTAGGAAATCAGTTTATGGAAACTGTTTATAACCGCCGTCGGATTAATGTGATCTCATGGCTCAGCTATTTCTTTACCGGTGGACTGGTTTCCACTCTGGGCATTGTTATCGGGCCGGTGGCTACGGCATTTAACAAAGATCCGGGCTTTATCGGTCAAATGTTTTCCTTAATGAACATTGGCCTGTTCCTGCCCATTATGATCAGCGGCATTCTGATGCGTAAGTTTGATCTGGGCAAACAACTGATGACCGGCTCTTTCATTTCCGTGCTGGTGTGTATCGCGCTGTTTATCATGCCGTCTATTACACTGTTCGGCGTGGGTGTGTTCCTGATCGGCGCCACGGCGGGCCTGATGATGTCTATCGGCAGCTATCTGGTCGTACGTATTAATGACGATCCGAAAAAACGTTCTGCGAACCTGATCTTTACCGACTTCTTCTTCGCGCTTTCCGGTATGACGCTGTCGCTGGTGCTGGGTTTCCTGTTCAAACATGGCGCAAGCTGGCTGGCGATGTACGGCATCATGGGTGTCCTGAGCCTGCTGATGATTTTACTGTGCGCGGGTCAGAAATTCCCGAATGTTCCGCAACCGGTTAAAAACGAATCGACGCACAACGTGGTGAAAGAGCCATGGGGCATCGCGGTCTTCTTCCTGTGTATTGCGCTGTTTGCTTTTGTCTTCACCGAGCTGGTCTTCACGCTGTGGATGCCAAGCTGGCTGCATGAGCACTTCAGTATGGAAACGGACCGTGCCGCGATTTACATCACCACCTACTGGATGGTGAAAGCGATTGGCCTGTTCCTGAACCAGTTCACCGTGCGTTTCGTGAAACTGCGTACTTTCCTGCTGATTTCCGTGATTGTCGGCATGGCAAGTCTGGCGGTGCTGACCACCAGCAATTCGCCGACGCTGGTGCTCGTCGCCGTGGGTCTGTTCGGTTTCTGTAACTCAGGAATGTTCTCCGGTCTGATGAGCTACGGCAGCCTGCAGGTGAAAAACTCCCCGCCAACGCTGACCTCTGCGCTGCTGACCACCAGTTCCGTCGGCACGCTGATTTTCGCGTCCTTCTCGTCTTTCATCTACAACGAATACGGTTTGTTCTGGGCGCTGAATATCGCGACCATTTCCTATGCGTTGCTGGTGCTGATGGTGGTACTTGCCAGCCTGAAGAGCAAAGCAGAGAAAATTAACCACGAAGTCAGTGCACACTGAAAACCTTGTTTGAGCAATAAAAATCCGATCGCATTTTTGCGGTCGGATTTTTGGTGTCCATCCGCTCGATAATATATACACACCTCGAAACAATATTATCATCCCATATTATTTAATCCTCATTATTCATTACGTTAACGCCCACATATTACACATTCATAAACATCTTAAATTAAGTATTACTTAATATACAATTAATAACCTAAAAAATAAATATGCGTAGAATGTCCGCCAGACTCTTTAACAAAATCCTGACGGGACTAAATATAAAATGGGAAATAATCCGGGCAAATGGAAAACTGTAGCACTTAGATTAATAAAGCTTACCCCTCTGGCGATATCTATCTCTCTGGCTAATTACGCGCTTGCAACAGATATTAGTGATAAAGATGAATTTGGCAATGTGACAAATTTACCCGTGTTAGATATCAGCGGAATGGTCCCCTTTGACCTTTCCACCGAAGGGTATCTGGATGGCGTAAGTGCGACCACCTGGTCGGAAGGCACCACTTCCAGTATTCCCGCCTTTTATATTCATGATGGCGGCGCACTGACACAGTCAGTCGCGGCACCGGTGACGATCACCACTCAGGGCTCTTTAACTGAAGCGATGCTCATTTCCCGTGGCGGAAGCGTTGATTTACTCGGACCGCTTACTGTCAACACTTACGGCCAAAGTAAAGGCATTATGATGGAAGGAATAGGAACCTCTTTCCTTTCTAAAAATGATGTTACCGTAAATATTTATAATAACAACACCCCCGGATTCACGGTGAATAATAATGCCACCGCGACGATTGCCGGTACTCTGTATATTAATTCAATGCAGAACGGCTCTGATGGTCTGGTTATCCAGAATGGGGCAAAGGGCACAATCAATAAAGTCAATATCACTACTGCGGGTGATTATTCAGAAGGCATTATTTTAAACAACATCAATTCCAGTCTGCACAAGAGGAACGACGTTCTTATCACGGGAAGTGGTAGCACAGTGACCACCCACGGTAAGCATACCAATGCCTTATATGCAGAAGATAACGGATTTATTCTGTTTTCTAATGACGCGATAATTACCACGACGGGCGAGGACTCGCGGGCGATTTATTCCACCCGTAATGCCGGTGTATTAATGAATGGAGGTTCTGCTAATACAGAATATGCAGGCAGTACGGCGATCGAAAGTAATCAAAACAGCTACGTCACCTTAGTGAACACTGACATCCATTCCGCAGGCACGGCGATAAGCTCAAACGACAACTCTGTTATCTCGGTATTCAATGGCAATATCAGCAGCGGCAATACCACCAGCGGCATAGAAATCAGTCATCAGGGCAACGTTAACCTTAACCAGGTCGTGATGGAAAATGCACTGTCGGACCAACCGCTGGTTGACCTGATCACTTCCTACGTCACACCTGATTATGCCTACGGTGGCACACTGGACGTCAAAAACTCCCGGCTTGCGGGTAAAACTCAGGGCGTACACGCCACCGAAGGCGAATGGGCTATCACACTGGATAACAGTTCCCTGAATGCCGCCGATGCCTTTGTCGTTGCCGGAAGCAACAGCAACCAGATTGCAGACCTTGCGGTCAATGCCAGCAACGGCAGCATCATCAACGGTAACCTTATTGCGTTAAGCGCAGATGAAGACCCGATCGCCAGCCAGCTGACGCTCAATTTGCTTAACTCAACCTGGCAAGGCAGCGCGATGAATGGCACGGAATTTTCTTCTGCTTCTGCCGGTACGATTAATATTGATGCGCAGGACAGTCAGTGGCTGATGACCGATTCCTCGCGCATCGACTCTCTTAATATGAATAACGCCAGCGTCCGGTTTTCCGATCAAGGTGATTACAAAACGCTGGAAATGCACAATCTGTCAGGCAAGGGTACGTTCTTTATGAATACGTCGCTGGAGCAGAATGCGCAGGGAAACAGCGCTGGCGATCTCATTCATGTTACGGGCAACGCGTCCGGGCAGTTCGGATTACATATCTCTGCGTCGGGTAAGGCAGCACAGACAATTAACGACGGAATACGTGTCGTTCAGATTGATGATGCCAGCCGTCATAATGGCCTGTTCAGTCTGGAAAACAGCGTCAGTATCGGCGCTTACGACTATTATCTTTTTGAAGGGAGCAAGGATGCCACCGGCGATATGAATGACTGGTATCTGCGCGCTGAAATCCCAACACCTGACGCGCCGGTTCCTGATGTCCCAACGCCAGATAATCCGACACCGGATGTTCCTGCGCCTGCCCCGTCTACACCAGACACTTACCGTGGCGAAATCCCCAGTTATATCGCAGCACCTTATCTGAACTTGTATTATGGCATGCGTATTGCTGGCACGCTGCACGAGCGTATGGGCGATACAGAAACCTACGGCAAAGGCTACAACAATCGCGCATGGGCGAGAACCGGCGGTGAACACACTTCCTTCGATGCGGGACGTTTTGGATACGACAGTGATTACTGGTTCGCGCAATTCGGAACCGACTTATATCAGGATGAACTGAAAAACGGCACACGCGTCCACGCTGGCATCATGGCGACATTGGGCAACCAGAGTACCGACACGCAGGATCAGGTGCGCACGTTGGCGGGGAAACTTGCGGATGCAGGCTCAGTGCGCAGTGATGCCTACAGCGTTGGCGGCTATTACACCCGATATGCACAAGATGGCGCTTACGTTGACCTTGTCGGCCAGTTCACCTGGTATCGCAACCAGTATGAGAGCCTGCATGATACGAAACAGGACAGCTACGGCGTATTGCTTTCTGCTGAAGCAGGTCAACCCTATGCCGTCAGCACCAACTGGAAAATCGAACCTCAGGGACAGATCATTTATCAGTATCTGAATGCTGAAGATTTCAGCGATGAAATTTCTGATATCTCCGGCGTTTCAGTGAACCAGGGCACAGCGCGTGCCGGGTTGCGTTTGTTACGCGACCAGGCAGAAGATAAAGCCAGTGAAAAATTCAAACCTTACCTGACCGCCGACGTACTGAGTAATTTCTCGGATTCACCGGATATCAATGTCGGCGGAATCGATGTCAGTACAACGGATTTTTCCGATCAATACTGGCAGACCGGCGCGGGCATGACGGCGCAACTCGCACCGAATACCTCGGTGTATGCTGATGTGAAATACGTCAAAGGGTTTGACGGCGATATGGAAGGCTACGTCGGCCATATTGGGATCCAGGGGCGTTTTTAATTCAGATCTCTGAATCACACGCATAAAAAAGGGAAGGCATCAAAGCCTTCCCTTTTCTTATTTCGTTGCTGCGTTTAAAGCTGCGGGCAACGCTGCAAACTGTTTAGCCAGGATGTTTCAGGCTGAGCGGCCAGACGACGCGCACGTCCGTGGCGGCGCAAAATCAATCCTTTGTCCTGCATTTCACTCAGATCGCGTCTGATCGTTTCGAGACTTACATCCAGCGATTGTGCCAGTTCGCTTACCTGTAGCACTTCATGTTGTTCAACCAACTGAAGGATGGCCTGATGGCGATTTTTTTTAAGCACCGGTTATTCCTGTTTATATGACAGTTATGTGACGAAGGTCACAAATAACGGTAACTATAATACCTGCGTTACATTGTTAATTTTGGGATCGATCTCAATTTTTCAGGAATCCGCGCAGAATTTTTACGCCTTCGGCGCTTTTTGGTTCGCTGCGTTTCTCTGTCATACTATGCGCATGCTCCATTTCCCTGCCCGGCTCCGCTGAAAATACCTGCCACGCCGGGACGAATGACTAAGGATTTTTTATGGAATTCAATACTGCCGGTCTGATCTCACTTGACGAAGCGCTGGATAAAATGCGCGACTGTGTACCGCCTAAAACAAGTCAGGAGGCCGAATCCCTGCCACTTGCTGGCGCCGCGGGCCGCATGACTGCCACACCGGTGCTTTCTCCGGTTTTCGTGCCACCTTTTGATAACTCTGCGATGGATGGCTATGCCGTACGTTGCGCAGATTTGCACGACGGCGCGGTGTTCCCGGTCGCGGGCAAAGCCTTTGCCGGTGCGCCTTTTCATGGCGAATGGCCTGCCGGAAGCTGTATCCGCATCATGACCGGTGCGCCAGTTCCCGCCGGTGCCGACGCAGTAATCATGCAGGAACAGGCTGAAGTTTCAGATGCGGGAGTACGTTTCACTGCAACAGCGCAAAAAGGCCAGAATATCCGCCTGACCGGAGACGACATTAAACAGGGCGACAGCGTTTTGCCTGCCGGTGTACGTTTGGGTGCGGCAGAATTACCGCTGCTGGCCTCGCTGGGCGTCACCCACGTCAAGGTGTGGAAACCGCTGAAAGTCGCCGTATTCTCCACCGGCGATGAACTGCAACCGGTGGGAACGCCTTTGCAGGAGGGGCAGATTTACGATACCAACCGTTTCGCTGTGCGCCTGATGCTGGAACAACTGGGCTGTACCGTCCTGGATTTAGGCATTATTCGCGATAATCCCCTGGCGCTGCGTAAAGCCTTCGAAGAAGCCAATGCGTTTGCCGATCTGGTGATTTCCAGCGGCGGCGTATCGGTCGGTGAAGCCGATTACACGAAGCAGATCCTGGATGAACTGGGTGAAATTGGTTTCTGGAAGCTTGCCATGAAACCGGGCAAACCTTTTGCTTTCGGTAAACTGGAAAGCAGCTGGTTCTGCGGTTTGCCGGGGAATCCGGTGTCGGCAGCACTGACGTTTTATCAGCTGGTTCAGCCATTTATTGCACAGTTGTCCGGCCATACGGCCTGGCAATTCCCGCCGCGCCTGAAGGCAAAAGCGGTGACACCATTGAAAAAATCCCCCGGACGTCTCGATTTCCAGCGCGGTATCTTCAGCACCAATGCAGAAGGACAACTGGAAGTGCGCACCACCGGCCATCAGGGTTCGCACGTATTCAGCTCATTCAGCCAGGCCAACTGTTTTATCGTGCTTGAACGCGGGCGCGGTAACGTGGCGGCAGGCGAAATCGTTGAAATCGAACCGTTTAACGCCCTGCTGCGGAGCTGAATATGCCTCAACTGCCGGAACTGACGGACGCTGAAACCCTGCGTTATAACCGCCAGATCGTTCTGAAAGGGTTTGATTTTGACGGCCAGGAACAACTGAAAGCCAGTCATGCGCTGATTGTCGGACTGGGCGGTTTAGGCTGTGCCGCTGCGCAATATCTGGCGGCGGCAGGCACCGGTACGTTAACGCTACTGGATTTCGACACGGTCTCGCTGTCAAACCTGCAACGCCAGACGCTGCATACTGACGCCCGGATCGGCATATCGAAAGTGGAATCCGCCGCAATGGCGCTGGCGGTAATCAATCCGCACATTGTCATTCATCAGATTAATGCACAGGCCAGCGACGACATGCTGCGTGACCTGATCGCCGCCTGCGACGTGGTGGTCGATTGCACCGACAACGTCACCACGCGCAATCAGCTGAACGGTGAATGTTTCGCGCAGAAAAAACCGCTGGTTTCCGGTGCCGCCATCCGCATGGAAGGCCAGCTCAGCGTGTTCACTTATCAGCCGCAGGAACCCTGCTACCGCTGCCTGAGCCGGTTATTCGGTGAAAACGCCCTGACCTGCGTGGAAGCCGGTGTGATGGCACCTTTAGTCGGCACCATCGGCAGCTTGCAGGCGATGGAAACCATCAAACTGCTGACAAAATTTGGTGAAACCCCGCGCGGAAAACTGCTGATGTTCGACGCCATGACGTTGCAGTTCCGCGAAATGAAACTGATGAAAGACCCGCATTGTGAAGTGTGTGGGGATTGTTGAATCAGTAAATTCAGACACAAAAAAACCGCCTTTATCGGCGGTTTTCTATTTTTTATGACACCCAAAACAATTCGCAAAATCATTCGCGTTGTATCAAGGCGGCAACTGCACGAATCCCCGGGAGCTTACATCGGTAAGTGACCGGGGTGAGTAAAGGCAGCCAACGCCGAGACAACGTGAAGGATGCAGCGAATTAACTATTGATGCCCTGGCTACGCAGATAATCTTCGTAATTACCCGAGAAATCAATCACGCGGGTCGGCGTCATTTCCAGAATACGGGTTGCCAGCGAGCTGACGAACTCACGGTCATGGGAAACGAAGATCAACGTACCTTCGTACATTTCCAGCGCCATGTTCAGCGATTCGATGGATTCCATATCAAGGTGGTTGGTTGGTTCATCCATAATCAGGATGTTCGGACGTTGCATCATCAGTTTCCCGAATAACATACGACCTTTTTCACCACCGGAAAGTACTTTCACTTTCTTCTTGATATCGTCCTGACCGAACAGCAGACGGCCTAACACACCGCGTACGGCCTGCTCGTCGTCTTTCTCGGATTTCCACTGGCTCATCCAGTCAAAGACGTTCAGGGTGTCATCGAACTCATATTCGTGATCCTGCGCGTAATAACCGATCTTGGCGTTTTCAGACCATTTTACTGAACCGCTTTCCGGTTCATGCTCACCGACCAGCGTTTTCAGCAGCGTTGATTTACCGATACCGTTGGCACCCAGAATCGCGACTTTCTCGCCCACTTCCAGCATCAGGCCGAGATTTTTAAACAGCGGACCGTTGTCGAAACCTTTGGTGATTTTTTCCACTTCCAGCGCATTACGGAACAATTTCTTGTCCTGCTCGAAGCGCATGTAAGGGTTCTGACGGCTGGATGCTTTGATTTCATCAAGCTGAATTTTATCAATCTGACGGGCACGGGAAGTCGCCTGTTTCGATTTGGAGGCGTTCGCGCTGAAGCGGCTGACGAACGATTGCAGTTCAGCAATCTGTGCTTTCTTCTTGGCGTTATTGGCGCTGAGAAGTTCACGAGCCTGCGTCGCCGCCGTCATGTATTCATCGTAGTTGCCCGGATAAACACGCAGTTCGCCATAGTCGAGATCCGCCATGTGCGTACACACCATGTTCAGGAAGTGACGGTCATGGGAAATGATGATCATGGTGCTGTTACGTTCATTCAGCACCTGCTCCAGCCAGCGAATAGTATCGATGTCCAGGTTGTTCGTCGGTTCGTCGAGCAGCAGGATTTCCGGGTCGGAGAACAGCGCCTGCGCCAGCAAAACACGCAGTTTAAAGCCCGGGGCGATTTCGCTCATCGGGCCATAATGTTGCTCGACAGGGATCCCCACGCCCAGCAGCAATTCACCCGCACGGGATTCTGCGCTGTAGCCATCCATTTCGCCGTAAGCGACTTCCAGATCAGCCACTTTGTAGCCGTCTTCTTCGCTCATTTCCGCCATCGCGTAAATACGGTCGCGCTCTTCCTTCACTTCCCACAATTCGGTGTGGCCCATGATAACGGTGTCCAGCACGCTGAACTGTTCGAAGGCGAACTGATCCTGGCGTAATTTACCCAGACGCTCATTCGGGTCCAGCACAACGTTACCGCCAGAAGGCACTAAGTCGCCACCGAGGATCTTCATGAAAGTGGACTTGCCACAACCGTTCGCGCCAATCAGGCCGTAACGGTTACCGCCGCCAAATTTCACGTTAATGTTTTCAAATAACGGCTTGCTGCCGAATTGCATGGTGATGTTGTAAGTACTTAGCACAACGCTCGCTCTTAATTGGGAAATGTGATTTGGCGCGCATTATGCCACAACAGCGCGTCAGGATCGCCTGTAGTTGTGGTCATTTTTCACTCAACAGCTAAAAAAAATGCTTAATGTGCGACTTTTCAGAAAGCAACAAAAACAAAAAACCCGGCCGGAGCCGGGTTTGTCGTACAACCGCTGAAATCAGAAGTTGTAGCCAATCACGCCGTAGTAACCCCAGCCGGTGGACTTCACATCGAAGTTACCGTTACCGAAGTTCAGCTCAGCGCCGTCAGCCCACTGGCCGCCGTTGTGGAAGTAACGCGCCACGAACGAGTAATGCCAGTGTGTGTAGTTCAGCGACAGGATATGGCTGGAGGCGATAGAGTTGTTAGAACGCGCTTTGTTGCCGTTCAGATCACGGAAATCGTCATCACCCAGTGAGGAGCCCCAGTCGAAGTTGGTGAACCCGATATAGCTCAGGTTGCCACCCCACAGTTGCGTCAGAGGAACGAAATATTTCACTTTGAAACGGTAACCGTCCCAGCTGTTTTCGTTCGCTGCGCTGTAGTTTTCCCACTGGTATTTCGCATACACGTTCAGCGACAGGCTCATCGGCAGACCGGTGTCGATGTCGGTGCCCAGCCCCATGTACCAGGTATTCTGACGGTTATCGCTGTCCGGGCCCATGTCGTAGATATAGTTGTTCGCGAAGTACCATTCTTTGAACGGACCGAAGCTCAGATCAGTACCGGTCAGCTTATCAATAGAGAAACGCGGTTCGATTTCCATAAACAGCGGAGAACCGTTTTTATCCCAGATACCGGTGTCATTACCGTTACCGGCGCCGAAGGTTTTAGGAATATCGATATAACCGTAGAAATCAAACCAGTCTTTGTGCGCAAACGCTTCATATTCAAGGTAAACATCGTTACGCAGCGTAGGCCCGAAACGGGTATCGGCGCTACCTACAACGTTGACACTTTGGTGCCACCAGTCAGAAACAAATTCGCCCTTGCTATCATCAGCGAGCACGGTCGCGCTGTAGGACAAAGCCATCAAAGCGCCTGCTGCAATAATTTTATTTTTCATATTTTTACCAGAAGCGGGGGGTGGAACAACGCCTTGCCACTTTCAGACGTTGCATAAAACAAACCCTAAAACTGTGATCCGCAACCGATTGCTGCACATAGTGCAAAAAACCTGCAATTACCAGTTACTTCCTACAAGAGTCGACTTTTCTTAGCTAATAAATAGATTTGGTCAAGGTTTGTCAATTTCTGTTTCATTCCGATACATCTCCAATGTGACATTCATCACATTTATCTTTCCGTGCGCTTTTATTCAGTACGGACTGAGGCAAAAAGTTATCGTTGATAAAATGACCATTCGTTATTTGTCATGCTATAATCATGACAAATAACGGTGCGGAGGCACACATCATGAATTCAAAAATTACCGGGCTGTCTTCCAGCTCTGTGCAAGATTCTGCAACGCCGCTTTGGCAATCTGCGGGCCTTCCCGCAAGCAGCGGAATCAGTTTGATAAATGCCATACAAAAGGGATTTCCGGTTGATAGTATCAGCCGTCTTAATACTGAGCTGGGATGGCCAAAAATGGTGTTACTGGAAATCATGGGCATTAACGAACGCAACTATGCCCGGCGTAAAGCCGGGAACGGATTGCTAAAAAGTGAAGAGAGTGAACGTGTGGCGCGACTGGTTCGCATCGTGGATGCCGCAACTGATTTGTTCGAAGGGGATCGTGTCTCGGCGCTCGAATGGTTCACCCGCCCTGCTCCGGCACTGGATGGTTCACGTCCGCTGGAACTGCTGTCTTCTGAAGCGGGTGCTGTGGAAGTCAGCCGCCTGATTGGTCGTCTCCAGCACGGTGTTTTCAGTTGAAGCTGTTTCGTATCGTGCAGACCCGCCATCTGGCGACAGCCTGGTCGGGAGCCGGCGCGCAACTTTATGGCGGTCGCTGGAATCCGCCAGGCAGGCCGGTCGTCTATGTCACCACCAGCATCTCACTGGCTATCCTGGAAATTCTGGTGCATTTGCAAACCAGCATGCTGATGCGTTCCTATACCTTGCTGAGTATTGAGGTGCCAGAGGAACTGCTGGATACGCTGGAAGTTTCAGAGCTTGCCGCCGACTGGCGAAGCGCATCGGTGCCTGACAGCACACAACGTCAGGGTGACGTCTGGCTTGCAGAAGGTGAATATGTCGGGCTGAAAGTGCCGTCAGTGATTGTGCCGTCGGAATACAACGTATTACTTAATCCGCTACACCCGGCTTTTGCCGATTTACTGAGTTCAGTAGAACGCGAGCCCATGATGTTTGACCCGCGCCTGCAATAAAGCGCGGGTCTGCTCCCTGTCAGGAAATCACTCTGCTTTCCGGTTGCTGCGATAAATGAGTGCCAGTGCGATGATAAGGCAGGGAATAGCCGCAATCCGGTGCCATGACAGCGCGATCTGCGGATTATCCAGCCAGCCGAAATTATCAATCAGCATACCCATTGCCAGTTGTCCGAGGATTACCGCGACCGTTGCCACCGCCGTTCCGACACGGGGTACCGCTGTCACCATCACAATGATGTAAGGCACGCCAAATAATGCGCCTGCGAGTTGCCACTTCGGTACGGTGAGCAAGGTTTGCGGCTGCGGTGTTTGCAAAAACAGCACCAGCACTGCGGTAATGGCAGCCCCGACGCTGAACGTCAGGAATGCGCTTTTCAGTACGCCCACTTTCCCGCCTAACTGCCCGTTCACCGCCGCCTGCATACTCAGCGCGGCACCGGCCACAATGGCCAGTATTATCATCATCAGTTCAGTCATGGTTCAGTCCCAGGCAATCAAAACAAGTGCAGCAACGATAAACAGCAGCGCCAGCAGGCGTTCGCCGCCGACTTTCTTGTGCGGTGTACCAAACCAGCCGTAATGGTCGATCAGCACGCTTTTCGCCACCTGCCCTGACAAAATCGCAATCATGGTCATGCCGATACCAATGACCGGCGTCGCGAGCGTCAGCACCACGACATAGACCGGGCCGAGCACGCCACCCAGCAATGTCCAGCCCGGTTGTTCATTGAATGACGGCGCATTACGCGGGCTGAAAAACAGCACCAGCAGGCCGGTGAGCACCGCACCCACACCAAAAATACTCAGCGTGGCCCACAGATGGCCAACCTCCGTTCCCAGCGGACCAATCAGCCCGGCCTCCAGTGAAAGCCCCATCCCCGCCAGAACGACCAGCGGAATTAACATCAGATTCATCATTGCCCTGCTTTCTGTTTTTTCGAAGCGGCGACTATAACGTGACAGAACTATGCGAAAAACAGCACAATCAGGAAAATACCTTTGCGGGATACGCACAGATGAAAGGTTTTAATCAGATCAATATTCAGGCATTACGGCTGTATGTCGCGGTACTGGATCAGGGCAGTTTCTCTGAGGTGGCGCGGCGTGAGGCGATGTCGCCGTCAACCGTATCGCGGGTGATTTCCCAGCTTGAACAGGCATTACAGACGCAACTGCTGTATCGCAACACACGCGCCGTCAGCCCGACAGAATCCGGCAAACTGCTCGCCGGACATGCGCGACAGGTGCTGGCACAGTTGGATCTCGCCACGCTGGATTTGCAGGAGCAGGACAGCGAACCCGGCGGACTGGTGCGCATCAATGCGCCGGTAGTTTTTGGTCAGCGCCATCTTGCGCCGTGGTTGCATGAACTGAGTACACGTTATCCGCGCCTGAATATCGAGCTGATGCAGACCGACGATTTTATCGACCCGTTGCAGGACAGCGTTGACTTGCTCATCCGTATTGGCGTGATGGCGGACTCCACCCTGCAGGCGCGCACGCTCGGCCATCAGAATTTTCGCCTTGCCGCCAGCCCTGCTTATCTGGCCCGCGCAGGAAAGCCGGAAACACCGGAGGATTTAGCCAGTCACAGTTGCCTGGTGTTCAAAGGATTTGCCGGTTCACAACGCTGGTACTTTCGTCAGCCGGAACAGGAATGGCATTCGATGACCCTGCGGGGATTACTGACCAGCAATAATGCGGAAACCCTGACGCAGGCCGGGATCGACGGCATGGGGCTGGTGGTGTTCCCCACCTGGCTGATTGGCGATGCCCTGCGCGACGGTCGGCTGGTCAGCGTACTGGAAAATTATCAGGTATCGACGTCACCGGAGCCGCAGACCATCAGCGCGCTGTATCCGAACAGCCGCCGCCCGTCGATCAAAGTCAGGGCTGTGATTGATTTTCTGCTGGAGAAATTTGGCAGTCCGGCGTACTGGGAGTAAGGCGTTGCACTGAGGTTTTTGTTGAATAGTCCGAGACAATTTCGGTTTTTCAAGTGCAGCGACCACCTGACTCGCCGCGCCGAACCCGACCAGAGGGGAAAGGCTTTTCCCCTCTGAACTCCCCTCGCTTTTTCAAACTCTTAAGGCCAGTGTGGGTGGCAACCCACGGTGTTGACGTTGAACCAAGTCGGTGTGGGTGGCAACCCACGGTGCTGACGTTAAAGCTAGAGGCTACCGCCGCCTAACTCCATCCCCACATGCGGTATCCCATCTTCGTCATAAATTTCGGTATACGCCACAAACCCCAGCCTGCCGTAGAATCCCTGCAAATGCGCCTGTGCGGAAATCGCGACGCGCGCACCCGGCCAGTGTTTCTGGCAGGCAGCCAGTGCCTGTTCCATCAGCTGATAACCCAGTTTCAGGCCGCGTGCAGAGGGCGCGACAATCACCCGTCCGATTGCCACGTCATCTTCGAAACGCAGAATACGCGCGTAGGCGGCAATCTTGCCATCCAGCCAGGCGACGATATGACGGTTTTCACCGGTCAGATCCTGTCCGTCGATATCCTGATAAACACAGGTTTGTTCCACCACAAATACTTCACTTCGCAGTGCAAGAATGGCGTAAAGCTGCGCCGCGTTCAGTTCACTGTGATGATAATCCTGCCAGTGAAGCGATGATGATTCCGTCATGAGTGAATGCCCTGCCTGTTTTCTGAAAGCCAAAAAAAAGAGATATTCCTGAGAATATCTCTTTTTAACACAGATTTTACAGCCAATTTATCAGGCAGATTTCTTCAGCGGCTGCGTGCGAACCGGTGCGTCGCCTGCGGTGTAATATGCCGCCGTACTGCGCGGTAATGGCTGGCGGCCACGGATTTTATCGGCAATCTTTTCGGCGATCATAATAGTTGTCGCATTCAGGTTACCGGTAATGATCTGCGGCATGATGGAGGCATCAACCACGCGCAGCCCTTCCATACCGTGAACCCGCCCTTCTCCGTCCACCACCGCCATCTCATCCGTACCCATTTTACAGGTGCATGACGGATGGAAAGCCGTTTCCGCATGTTCACGGATAAACGCATCCAGCTCTTCGTCAGTCTGTACGTTTTCACCCGGGCTGATTTCACGACCACGGTAAGGATCCAGCGCTGGCTGATTCATGATTTCACGCGTGATGCGGATGGCGTCACGGAACTCCTGCCAGTCCTGCTCCGTCGCCATGTAATTAAACAGAATGCTCGGATGCTGGCGCGGATCTTTCGATTTCACCTGAACGCGGCCACGGCTGGGTGAACGCATTGAACCGACATGCGCCTGGAAACCGTGCTCTTTTACCGCATTACTGCCGTTGTAATTAATCGCCACCGGCAGGAAGTGATACTGAATATTCGGCCAGGCAAATTCTTCACGGCTGCGGATAAAACCGCCCGCTTCAAACTGATTGCTGGCACCCACGCCGGTGCCTTTAAACAGCCACTCGGCACCAATCGCTGGCTGGTTGTGCATCTGCAATGCCGGATACAACGAGACCGGCTGCGTACAACTGTATTGCAGGTACATTTCCAGATGATCCTGCAGGTTCTCCCCGACGCCCGGCAAGTCGTGCACCAGCGGGATATCCAGACGGTTCAGCAGTTCAGCCGCACCGACACCGGAACGTTGCAGAATTTGCGGAGAGGCAATCGCGCCGCTGCACAGCAACACTTCGCGTTTCGCCTTCGCCGTTTTGGCGTTGTATTCATCACCGTGGAAATAGCTGACACCCACCGCGCGCTTGCCGTCGAACAGGATCCTGTCGGTCAGGGCATGCGTCACAATGGTCAGATTGGCGCGCGGTTTGGCCTGATCCAGATACCCGCGGGCAGTGCTCGCACGACGCCCCTTCGGCGTCACGGTTCTGTCCATCGGGCCAAAACCTTCCTGTTTGAACCCATTCAGGTCATCCGTGCGCGAATACCCCGCCTGCACACCGGCTTCAATCATCGCGCCGAACAGCGGATTATTGCCGTTTTTAGGCGTCGCCACGCTCACCGGCCCTTCGCCGCCGTGGAAGTCATTCGGGCCGATGTCGCGGGTTTCTGCTTTACGGAAATAAGGCAGGCAGTCCAGATAACTCCAGTCTTCCAGACCCGGTGCTTTCGCCCAGTTATCGAAATCCATCGCGTTACCGCGGATGTAACACATGCCGTTAATCAGCGACGAGCCTCCCAGCCCTTTACCGCGCCCGCACTCCATGCGGCGGTTATTCATATGCGGCTCCGGGTCGGTTTCGTACGCCCAGTTGTAACGACGACCCTGTAACGGAAATGCCAGCGCCGCAGGCATCTGCGTGCGAAAATCCAGACGATAATCTGGGCCACCGGCTTCGAGCAGCAGCACACTGACACTGCTGTCTTCAGTCAGACGGGTGGCGAGTACGTTGCCGGCAGAACCGGCCCCGATAATGATGTAATCGTAATCCATTGAATCTCCTCTGTTGCAGCGGATCAAAATACTGAGCTGAATTCGCCCAGTTCGACCTGCACGGATTTGATTTGGGTGTAATGCTCAAGTGTGGTGATGCCGTTTTCGCGCCCGACACCGGAATGTTTGTAACCGCCGACCGGCATTTCTGCGGCAGATTCGCCCCAGGTGTTGATCCAGCAAATCCCGGCTTCGAGTTTGTGGATCACGCGGTGGGCGCGGTTGAGATCCTGCGTCACCAGTCCGGCGGCCAGACCATATTCAGTATCGTTGGCGCGGCGGATCACTTCTTCTTCGCTTTCATAAGTCAGAATGCTCATCACCGGTCCGAAGATTTCTTCACGGACGATCAGCATGTCATCACGGCAGTCGGTAAATACCGTCGGGGCGACGTAAGCGCCTTTGGCGAATTCACCGGAAGTCATGCGTTCGCCACCGGTCAGCAAGGTCGCGCCTTCACGTTTGCCGCTTTCGATGTAACGCAGCACGGATTCCATGTGCGCGAAGCTGACCAGCGGGCCGAAGTTGACATTTTCATCTGTCGGATCGCCTGAGCGAATGCGTTTCACCCGTTCCAGCACTTTGGCTTCGAACGCTTTATGCAATGCTTTGGGGATAAACACCCGGGTGCCGTTGGTGCACACCTGTCCGGCGCTGTAGAAATTCGCCATCATCGCGATGTCGGCGGCTTTATCAAGATCGGCATCATCAAAAATAATCAATGGCGATTTACCGCCCAGTTCCATGGTGACTTCTTTCAGCGTGGAGGCCGAGGCGCTGGCCATGACTTTCTTGCCGGTTTTGATACCGCCAGTGAAGGAGACTTTGGCGATATCCGGATGATCGGTTAACGCCTGACCGACGCTGGCCGCGCCCGTCACCACGCTGAAAACGCCGTCCGGCACACCGGCTTGGGTGTAGATTTCTGCCAGTTTCAGGGCAGTCAGCGACGTGTTTTCACTCGGTTTGAACACCATCGCATTACCGGCCGCCAGCGCAGGAGCAGATTTCCACAAGGCAATCTGAATCGGATAGTTCCACGCGCCGATACCGGCGACCACACCCAGCGGCTCGCGGCGGGTATAAACGAAAGAAGAATCACGCAGCGGAATTTGCTGGCCTTCAATCGCCGGGATTAACCCGGCGTAGTACTCCAGCACATCCGCGCCGGTGACGATATCCACGGCCAGCGTTTCTGACAGCGGTTTACCGGTGTCTGCCGTTTCAATGGCGGCCAGTTCGTCGTTGCGCTCACGCAGAATATCCACCGCGCGGCGCAGAATACGGGCGCGGCTCATGGCGGTCATCGCGGCCCAGACTTTCTGGCCTTTCTGCGCGGATTTCACCGCCAGATCGACATCCGCGTGTGTGGCAGATTGCACCGTGGCAATCACTTCGCCGTTGGCCGGATTAACGGCGTCGAAGGTTTCATCACCGGTGCTGTCCTGAAAACGCCCGTTGATATAAAGTTTTTGCTTGCCGTAGCGGGACATACATCTCTCCTCGGTCTGTGCGGTCTGAAAATTTTCTGCGCCGTTTACTGCCCGACAACGCGCGGTGCGAACTGCGATTCAATATGGCGATGTGTTATCTGCATCGCCTCGTCGCGGTTAAACGCTTTACCGCTGAGTGCGCCGCGCAGCCACAGGCCATCAATCAATGCCGCCGTGCTTTGCGCTGCGAGACGCGCCTCGTTTTTAGGCAGAAAACGTCTGAATTCAGAACATAAATTGGAATAGAGCCGGCGGCTGTTAACCTGTTGCAGCCGGTACAACTGCGGGTGATGCATGCTGCTCGCCCAGAAGGCCAGCCAGGTTTTCATCGCCGCGCTGTTAGTCTGACTGTCGTCAAAATTGGCTTCTGCAATCGCATGCAGCCGCGCCGTCGGTGCGGTATCCGTCATCTGTGATAAGCGCAACTGCACACCTTCTCCCAGATGACTGAGCAAATAACGCATAGTGGCTTCCAGCAGCCCGTTCTTGTCACGAAAGTAGTGACTGATGATGCCGTTGGAGACGCCAGCGCGTCGGGCAATTTGCGAAATCGAAGCATCGTGCATACCGACTTCGTTCACCGCAGCCAGCGTTGCCTCAATTAATTGCTGCCGTCTGATGGGCTGCATTCCTACTTTGGGCATGGTTCCGGCTCCTGAAAATGAGCGGGTTGCAATGCGCTTAAAAAACTCTTTTTACGCTCCCGCTCAGCCTTGTTAAAACGCTCTCACTCCCCCTATTTAACTTTTTTTTGATTGAACGTTCAATTAAAAATGCATATATTTTATTACCAATACGTTAGTAATTTGTATGAATTTTGAGATTTAAATGAATCCAATTTATTGAAAAATAGCGATTAATTGACATAACAGGGGAAAAGATGGCGATTGCCGATACGACAGAGAGAAAAAGCGAAAAACCTCGCGACCAGCTGAACAAGGTTGTGTTCTTCACCTCCGCCGGGCTGATTTTAGCCTTCACATTAATGACCATTTTCTTCACCGATTTATCAGGAAAATGGATCAGCCTGACCCTAAACTGGGTGTCCGCCACCTTCGGCTGGTATTACATGCTGGCGGCTACGCTGTACATCGTGTTTGTAGTGTTCATAGCCTGTTCACGTTTTGGTTCGATCAAACTGGGCCCTGAACAATCCAAACCCGAATTCAGCATGATGAGCTGGGCTGCAATGCTGTTTGCTGCCGGGATCGGCATCGACCTGATGTTCTTCTCGGTCGCCGAACCGGTGACACAATACATGTTGCCACCGGAAGGCAACGGGCAAACGCTGGAAGCCGCACGGCAGGCCATGACCTGGACGCTGTTCCACTACGGCCTGACCGGCTGGGCGATGTACGCGCTGATGGGCATTGCACTGGGCTATTTCAGCTACCGCTATAACCTGCCGCTGACCATCCGTTCGGCGCTGTACCCGATTTTTGGTAAGCGCATTAACGGCCCGATCGGTCATAGCGTGGATATCGCTGCCGTGGTCGGGACTATTTTTGGTATCGCCACCACGCTCGGCATTGGTGTGGTGCAGCTTAACTACGGCCTGAAAGTGCTGTTCCATATTCCGGAAAACCTGACCGTTCAGGCCGCGCTGATCCTGCTTTCTGTGATTATGGCGACGGTGTCGGTGACCTCCGGCGTTAACAAAGGTATCCGTATTCTGTCGGAACTCAACGTACTGCTGGCGCTGGGGCTGATTCTGTTCCTGCTGTTCTTCGGCAATACCGAATTCCTGCTCAATGCGCTGGTGCTCAATATTGGCGATTACATCAATCGCTTTATGGGCATGACACTCAATACCTTTGCCTTTGACCGTCCGACCGAATGGATGAACAGCTGGACCCTGTTCTTCTGGGCGTGGTGGGTAGCGTGGTCGCCGTTTGTCGGCCTGTTCCTGGCGCGTATTTCACGCGGTCGTACCATCCGTCAATTCGTGTTCGGCACCCTGATTATTCCGTTCGTCTTCACCCTGCTGTGGCTGTCAATTTTCGGTAACAGTGCGCTGTACCAGATCCTGCATGGCAATCTGGATTTCGCCAACGAGGTGATCTCACACCCTGAACGCGGCGTTTACAGCCTGCTGGCACAGTATCCCGGCTTTACGCTGAGCGCGTCCGTCGCGACGATTACCGGCCTGCTGTTTTATGTCACCTCGGCGGACTCCGGCTCGCTGGTGTTGGGTAACTTCACCTCAAAACTGGCAGACATCAATAACGATGCGCCAAACTGGCTGCGGATTTTCTGGTCGGTCACCATCGGCGTACTGACACTGGGTATGCTGATGACCGACGGCGTTTCTGCACTGCAAAACACCACGGTAATTATGGGTCTGCCGTTCAGCTTTGTGATTTTCTTCATCATGGCCGGATTGTATAAATCACTGCGTCTGGAAGATTACCGCCGCGCCAGCACCCAGCAGACTCTGGCTCCGCTGCCTGCCACCAGCGACGCGGCGCTGAACTGGAAACAGCGTCTGTCGCGGGTCATGAATTATCCGGGCACACGCCATACCCAGAAAATGATGGACACTGTTTGCCGCCCTGCGATGCAGGAAGTGGCCCAGGAACTGGAACTACGCGGGGCAAAAGTGACCTTTAACGAGCACGAGCCACAGGAAGACGAGAAAATCGGACCGCTGGAATTGCAGGTCGCGTTGGGC
This sequence comes from Rahnella sp. CJA17(1/100), assembly GCF_963881615.1. Classification (NCBI taxonomy): domain Bacteria; kingdom Pseudomonadati; phylum Pseudomonadota; class Gammaproteobacteria; order Enterobacterales; family Yersiniaceae; genus Rahnella; species Rahnella sp. CJA17(1/100). The sequence goes on from NZ_CAWOJA010000064.1 coordinate 279,081, forward strand.
GAAGAGCAAAACTTTGTCTATCAGATCTGGCCGGTACGCTATGCAGTTCCTGCCTTTACCTATCGCGCACGCGCCGGTAAATCGCATTATTACCGTCTGGAAACCTTCCTTCTTGAAGGGACTCAGGGTAATGACCTGATGGACTTCACCAAACATCAGGTGATCAATGACATTCTGGATCAATACGAACGTCATCTGAACTTCCTGCATATCAACCGTGAAGCGCCGGGCAACACCCTCACCTTCCCCGAACAGCCAGTCTGATACGTGCCCACAAAAAACCCGCGCCATGCGGGTTTTTTTATAGGCTTCCCCCTCTCAGCGAAGAAACGGCAGCACTTTCTCCAGCAATAATTCCGGTTGTTCTTCAGCAAGATAATGCCCGCACGGCAACGCCTCGCCCTGAACGTCTTCCGCCACCTTTGCCCATTCCTCCAGCGGCGTAAAACAGGTGCCGACAATGCCCTTTTCGCCCCACAGGATCAACAGCGGACACCGCACTTTGCGAGATGCATTCACGTCAGTCTGATCGTGTTGCAGGTCAACAGCAGCGGAAGCCCGGTAATCCTCGCAAATCCCGCGTGCCGTTCCATCAAGTTGCAGACAACGCAAATAATCTGCGTAAGCTTCGTCGGTGAAAGGTTGCATACCGGCGCTGCGGCTGCCCATTACGCTGCGCAGGTAAAGATCAGGATCAGCCTTGATCAGTGTTTCCGGTAGCGGTGCCGGGCGGATGAGGAAAAACCAGTGCCAGTAAGCGCGCGCAAAAGCTTCACTGGTTTGCTGATACATGGAAAGCGTCGGCGCAATGTCCATCAGCACCATCCGTTTCACTGCCTGCGGGTGATCAAGCGCCAGCCGGTGCGCCACGCGGGCACCCCGGTCATGCGCGATCACACTGAACTGGCTGAAACCGAGCGCGGCCATCAGTTCGAGCTGATCCTGCGCCATTTCGCGCTTGCTGTACCGCAGGTGATCCGCGTCCGGCTCGGGTTTACCGCTGTCACCGTAACCGCGTAAATCGGCAAGCACCACGGTGAACTGAGAAGTGAGGTAGGGTGCGACTTTATGCCAGATCGCCTGCGTCTGCGGGTGTCCGTGCAGCAATAACAGCGGCTCGCCCTGCCCGGCAATCCGGTAAGCAATCTCCGTTCCGCTGACCACCATCCGGCCTTGGGTAAAATGTTCAAACATGGGTTTTCTCCTTTTTTACCCATCTTAGTCGCTCGCCGGTTGGCAACAAGGCCACAAGTGAAGATCGCTGATTCACGATCTGTGTTTTGACTCATCACACTCAGGCCGTTGCCCGATAAGCGTGAAGTTGCGACGCTGGCATTATCCGTTACGTTTATCAGGGCAATGAAATGAAGCCAAAAACGCTGTATGAAAAACACATCGACAGCCACAGCGTTCGTACGCTGGATGACAAGGGCCACGTGTTGCTTTACATCGACCGGCAGGTGATTAACGAGTACACCAGCCCACAGGCGTTTAGCGGTTTGCGTGAAGCCAGCCGTCGCGTATGGCGGCCGGAAACCTCACTGGCGGTGGTCGATCACGTCAACCCGACGGCACCGCTACGCACCCGTCAGATGCCGGATGCCGGTGGCGCGCGTCAGGTGTCATATCTGGCTGAGAACTGCGCCGAATTTGGCATTGAGTTGTTCGATATTCTCGATAAACGCCAGGGGATCGAACATGTTGTTGCACCGGAACAGGGCTTTATCCTGCCCGGTATGGTCATTGCCGCCGGAGACAGCCACACCACCACATACGGCGCATTAGGGGCGTTTGGTTTTGGTATCGGCACCTCGGAAATTGAACATCTTCTGGCGACGCAAACACTGGTGTATAAGCGCCTGAAAACCATGCGGGTTACCGTCAGTGGCACACTGGCGACGGGTATCACGGCCAAAGACCTGGTGATGGCGCTGGTGGCAAAAATCGGGGCGGCGGGCGCGACCGGCTATGCCATCGAATTCTGCGGACCGGGTATCGACATGCTGAGCGTTGAAGGTCGTATGACCATTTGTAATATGGCCGTGGAAGCCGGTGCGCGTGGCGCGTTCATGGCACCCGACGATAAAGTGTTTGCCTATCTGCAAGACAAACCCCGCGCGCCAAAAGGCCAGCAGTGGCGGGATGCCGTGGAGGTCTGGCGCGAATTACGCAGTGATCCGGATGCCGTTTTTGATCGTGAAGTGACACTGTGTGCGGAAGAGATCGCGCCGATGGTCAGCTGGGGGACCAGCCCCGATCAGGCACTGGCGATAAACGGTCAGGTGCCTGATCCGCAAGCCGAACCGGATGCCTCACGCCGCCAGGATCTGCAACGTGCACTCCGCTATATGGGATTGCGTGCCGGTCAGTCGCTTAACAGCATTCCTGTCAGCCACGCGTTTATCGGCTCCTGCACCAACGCGCGTATTGAAGATTTACGGGCAGCGGCAGACGTCGTGCGCGGTAAAAGCGTCGCCGCCACAGTGCGGGCGATAATTGTTCCGGGGTCCAGTCAGGTTCGGGCACAGGCTGAGCAGGAAGGTCTGGCGGAGATATTTATCCAGGCCGGTTTCGAATGGCGACAATCGGGTTGCTCAATGTGTCTGGCAATGAATGACGACGTGCTGTCGCCCGGCGACCGCTGTGCATCCAGCACCAACCGTAATTTTGAAGGCCGTCAGGGTGCGGGCGCACGCACCCATCTGATGAGCCCGGCGATGGTTGCGGCAGCGGCTATTTGTGGCCATCTGACCGATGTCCGTGACCTGTAAGGAGTCATCATGGAAGCATTTACTACACTGACCGGTATTGCCGCGCCGTTGCCTGCGGCGAATGTGGACACCGATGTGATCATGCCAAAACAGTTTCTCAAAGGCATCGACCGCAACGGTTTAGATCGCGGGGTGTTTTTCGATCTGCGTTTTCTGGCGGACGGCTCGCCCGATCCGGCGTTTATCCTCAATCAGCCCCAATGGCAAGGGACGAAATTCCTGCTGGTCGGTCCGAATTTTGGCTGCGGTTCCAGCCGTGAACATGCGGTATGGGGGCTGAAACAGCTCGGTATACGGGCGCTGATCGGCACCACGTTCGCGGGAATTTTCTTCGATAACTGTCAGCGCAACGGCGTGCTTACAGTGCAACTGGATCCCGCGCAGTGGATGCAAATGGCGCAGGCGGTGATCCATGGCGATAAAAATGAAATGACTGTCGATTTATCCGCGCAAAAAATTATCCTGCAAAATGGTGAACGGATTGATTTTGCTATCGATGAACTGAGTAAGATTGCGCTACTTAACGGGCTGGATGCCATCGGTACAACACTGCAATTTCGCGATGAAATCAGTCAGTTTCAGCAGGCGCATTTGCAGCGCAATCCGTGGCTGGCGTAATAAGCGTCAGCCCGGTAACTGGCTGAATCGCTGTTGCAGAAACTCAACACAGACCCGCAATTTTGCCGAATCCGCCAGCCGCGTGGGATAAACTGCCCAGACGCTGGCGGGTTGGGAATATTGCGGCAGCACCCGCACCAGTTCACCACGGGAAAGATAAGGCTGAACATCCCACTGTGAACGCAAAATAATGCCATGGTGTTTCAGCGCCCACTGTAATACCACTTCGCCACTGTTCGACGAGAGCGCCCCTTTCACCCTGACGCGGTGTTCCTTGCCTTCTCCCGTAAGTGACCAGATGCCAAAAGGATTGTCGCGCTCTTTGATCACCAGACACAGATGCTGCGCCAGTGCCTGCGGTGAGTCAGGCGTGCCGTGAGCAGCCAGATATTCCTTTGATGCGCAGAGGATCCGCTGGTGCTGCGCCAGTTTTTTGCCGATGTACTGCTCAGGTACGTCATCGCCGACCAGTATTTCCAGATCAATACCTTCCGCGACCAGATCCACCACGCGGTCGAAAAGATCAAGGCGCAGATTGAGTTGCGGATAACGTGCCGCCAGTTCCGCTATCGCCGGAGCCACATGGCAACGCCCGAAACCAAACGAGCTGCAAATATGCACGTTGCCACGCACCTCACTGCGCGAATCTGACAGGTCACCAATGAACTGATCAAAGGTATCGAGAATTTGTAACGCCCATCGCTGCGTGCGCTCGCCGTCTTCTGTCAGCCGCACACCCTTTGTTGACCTGTGCAGCAAACGACAGTTGAGCGACTCTTCGAGGATCTGAATACGCTTGCTGACATACGCCGGTGACTGCCCCAGTTCGATAGCGGCAGCGGCAAAACTTTGCTTATTCACTACCGCCAGGAAGACCTGTAAGTCTTCAGCCAGCGGCAAACGCTCACGTTCGCTGCTCATGATTAACGTCCGTAAACCGGCTGGTTAAGCTTGTCAGCCTTGTGCACATCACTGCTTTTCACCCCGGCACCGGACAGTTTTTCTTCCGCTTCCTCAATGTCTTCATTGTCGATTTCCAATGATTCCTGATCGATACCCTGAGAAGGCGTCAGCGCCAGTTCCACCAGGATCGGGAAGTGATCTGAACCCATAAAATCAAGACGTTTCAGATCAATCAGGGTGAAATCTCTGCTGTGGAAAACGTGATCCAGCGGCCAGCGCAGGAACGGATAACTGGCATGGAAGGTGTTGTACATGCCACGACCGCGGCGCGGATCCAGCAGGCCGCTGATTTTCATGAACAGCCGCGTGGTGCGCGACCAGGCCACGTCATTCAGGTCGCCGGTGACAATGGTCGGGTAACGCGCTTTCGCTGCCGTGTGTCCGACAGCAACCAGTTCCCCGTCACGGCTGGTGGATTCATCCGCTTCTGTCGGGCTGGGCGGCATCGGGTGCAGACAGTGCAAAATCACCTGCTCGCCGGACGGCAGTTCAGCGCGAAAATGCATAGAAGGAATATCATCAGCCACCAGATACTGAATCTTCGCCGCCTGCATCGGCAGGCGCGAATACACATGCATACCGTACAGATTTTCCAGCGGACAGCGCAGGCTGTGCGGATAATCGGCATCCAGTTCTGCCATCTGATCTTCCCACCACTGATCGGTTTCCAGCAGCACCAGAATATCCGGCTGGTATTGCCGGATCTGCGCCAGTAACTTTTCCGGCTTACGGTTGGTCATCAGCACGTTGCTGTTCATGATTTTGATGCGCGAATGACCGTTGGGCACCGTTTTCTTCACCTGTTTCCGGTACAGACGGGTATAAGGCAAAATCCACCAACTCTGATACGCCATGCAGGCAACGGTCAGGATGATCACCGTGGTGGTGATCGCATCACCGAACGGCATGATCGCCAGTTCAGTCAGCAGAAAAAACAGGCACAGCGAGGCCATCTGTAAACGCGGAAAATCCCAGACACGTACCCACCAGCGCTGATTGCGCGACACAGGAAGAAGCGTCAGCAGGGTCATAATGACCGTCAGTACGCAAATGGTTATTCGTAATGCTTGCATCGGTTATCGGCTCTGATAAAAAAGCAAAAATAATACCCTCAATATGACGGGTATTTTGTTGTTAACCGATTGTGACTGAAAAAGAGGGATATGTCGCCGCCTTCTCCCATCATCAGAAAAAGGCGGCAGATTCAGCAAAGATTATTTTGTGGCGGCGGCCTGATCAGGCACATGGCACCAGTTGTGCTGCTCGACAATCCCGCCATTTGGCGAGGTGTAACCGATACAGCCCAGAATAGTGTCATACAGTTTTTCGTGGAACGCCGGCGTCTTCGCCGCTGCCATTTTTTGCAGTTGTTGGAAACTGGCCTTGTTCTGATCGTTCGCCAGGAATTTGTCCGACGCCCAGACCATGATCGGCACCGTACGCTGTTCGATCGGCGCATGATCACGCGGTGTACCGTGGAAATGCATGCTTTTCGAAATCGACTCACCGTGATCGGAGGCGTAGAACACGATCGCATTCTTATCGCGTAACTGGTCAAAGACCTGCGACAGGAAGTAATCGGTATACAGCAGTGAATTATCGTAAGCGTTAATCATTTCCCCGGTGGAACAGGAATCATCGATGCCCATACATTCCGGCTTATATTTAGCGAAAGAACGCGGATAACGGTCGGAATACAGATAATGAGAACCCTTGGTATGCAAGATAATCAGATGCTTACCTTTAGGATGGTTATTCATCGAGTCTTTCATTTCATCGATGAGCAGCATGTCATCCACCGGCTTACCGGCGTTGCGTTTTTCGGACGCGATGTTTTCACGCAGTGAATAATCATCCGCACGGGTTTTGTTATAGAACCAGGCCTCACTCTGCATGGAATATAACTCTGAACTCCAGCCATTACTTTTCAGCACGGAAAAGACATTCATTTCTTTCAGCGTACGCTGTGGCTCTTCAGATGCCCCGCCTTCGCGGACAAACATACAACGCAGGGAAAGCTTGGTGGCGGTATCACAGGAATAGCCCTGCAGGGCGACCAGATTTTTCTCTTTGTCGAGATTTGGCGTGTTGTCACGGTCGTAGCCGTACAGCCCCATATGGTCGCGGCGGGCACTCTCGCCGATCACAAACACCACGTACATATCTTTGGCATCTGCCGGTGCGGTATACGTGAAATGTTTAGCCGGATCGTACAGATTTTTGGTGTCTTCCGCCTGGCTGTAACTGCTGTAAGTATACAAACCCAGCGCCGAAAGCCAGTTTGACGGTGAATACGTGCCGGCAACCACACCGCCATAACTCGCCATCATGCGGTTGTTTACGATGTCGTGGCGATCCTGCACCTTGCCCATCAGTTGCAGCGGCATGTAACAAAGCAGGCCGGAGGCCGCGAGCAGCAGGGTTCTGACCGCCAGTTTTTTAAACGTCGTTTGTTTGAGAGCCGCACCCGGCATTTTGCTCAGCCACAGCAACAGCACCGGCAACAAACTCACCAGCACGGTCCAGGCGAGGAAATGTGTTCCGATAGATTCTTTCGATAAATCAATGGAATCAGATGCCAGCGCTGCCGCTAAAATTCCGTAACCGATATCAACGTTAAACAGAATCATGTAGTAACTGGCGGCGGCGGAGGAAATCACGATAGCGGTCATCAGGACACGGAAAACGGTTTTTCCGGTATACGACAGCAACATACAAAGGAAATAGACCAGGGCAAAACAGGCAACCATTTCAACAGCAATCGACAAGGCATTGTCATAATGCAGTTGCTGATAACGACGGATGAAAATCGGAAGGTTTAGCAGAAGCCCCAGGTAAAGTGCAACGAACAAAGAAATGCTCTGTTGCGAAAGTGTACGAATTTTATGCATTGGCAATAACTGGCTCTTTTGTGAGTCTGGCTGCGTTGTACTAACCGCTCATACCGGAGGTTGGAACCCACTCCTTAGGACATATAGACTCCGGGCTGAGCATTTTCGTTCAAACTGAATGGTGACTTCCAATGTGATAATGTAACAAAATTAACGAATCCTTTTTATTTCAATTACATGAAAAAGAAATATTCCGGCTTTTTTTACGCAATTTTTCCCTTTCATTGAGAAACTATTGAGAAAGCTTGCGGTCGGATGCGGGAAAATAAAGGGTAAAACACGTTTCTCCCTGCGCGGAACTGGTTACGCTGACACTTCCCTGATGCAGGGCCATAATGGCCTGAACAATCGACAACCCAAGGCCGCTGGAACTGCCGCCTTCACTACGTGAAGCATCCGCGCGATAGAAGCGGTCGAAAAGTTTTCCGAGTTTTTCCGGCGGAACAGGCTCACCCTGACTGATCACCCGGATATTCATGCCTTTTGCATGGGGTTCAGCGCGCAGCACGATGGCACTTCCCTCGCGGCCATAACGCACCGCATTAGCGACCAGATTACTCAGCGCACGCTGGAAAAGGATCGCATCCGCATGCAAGGTTCCCTCACCTTGCCCGTGAAGCGTCATTTCACGCTCTTCGGCCAGCCCTTCGAAATATTCCTGGATACGGGTAATTTCAGATGAAACATCAATACTGGTGATGGTCAGAACCGAGCGCGCATCGGAAGCGCGCGCCAGGAACAGAATGTTTTCCACCATACGTGAAATGCGTTCCAGCTCTTCTATATTGTTCGCCAGCAGTGTTTCGTATTCTTCCACTGTCCGGGGCTGATATAACGCCACCTGACAATGCCCCATCAGCGCGCCCACCGGGGTGCGGATTTCATGCGCCAGATCGGCTGAAAATTGCGTCAGCCGCTGATACCCCTCGGCGAGCCGGTCCAGCATGTCATTGAAAGAATAAATTAATTGCTGCAATTCCTGCGGCGCATTTTCCGAAGACAAACGCGTAGACAGACTGGCCGGATGGATCTGCGCCGCTTCATACGCCATATTGCGCAGCGGCCGCAATCCGCGGCGGATCACCAGATAACCCAGTGCGGCAATCAGCAAATAAGCGAATAACACCGCGCCAATAATTTCCCAGCGGAAAGTCTGCAACAGACGCGACTCCTCGGTCATGAAATGCGCGCCGGTGATTTCAACTGTCCGCCCGTCCTGAATCTGTACCGCCGCACGGGCAAAACGTACCGGCGTACCATCGGGGGCGGTGAGATGATGCACCGTATTCAGCGTCAGCGGCTGGCCGTCAGGCACCGCCGCTACCGGGGGCAATGCCAGCCGCGACGGATTGACGTTGATCAATAGCTTCTCACCGGACAGGCGAAACGTCAGGATATCGCGCTCGTTGCCGAGCATATTTTCAAACAGGCCGGGATTACGGCTGAGTTGCGACAGCGGGAATTCGTTGGCAAGCAGATGACGGAAATACTGCACACGCCCGCTGACCTGGTAATCCGCGCGGCGTACCAGTTCTTTATCCATCGAGTAATAGAGGTAGAAACCGACGGCGCTGACCACCATCGAGGCGATCAGCGCGAAAAGTAAGGTGGCGCGAAGCGTCAGCGACATGGCGCGTTTCGGGAGGTGAGTCAATTGACGATCACTCATGTCGCACTTCGCACACGTAACCAATGCCACGCACGGTATGGATCAGTTTCACCTCAAAGCTGCGGTCAACTTTGGCACGCAGACGCTTAATGGCGACATCCACTACATTGGTATCACTGTCGAAATTCATATCCCAGACCTGCGAGGCGATCATGGTTCGCGACAGAACCTCACCCTCGCGGCGCATCAGCAACTGCAGCAACATGAATTCCTTATTGGTCAGTGCGATGGTCTGATCCTGGCGGGTCACGCGGCGGCGCAGCACATCAAGATTCAGATCCGCCACCGAATACGCATCCGGCTCACGGGCGGCCGGGCGGCGCAGCAAGGTGCGGATACGCAACACCAGTTCGGTGAAGGAGAACGGTTTGATGAGATAGTCGTCAGCCCCCAGCTCCAGCCCGTGAATGCGATCCTGTACTTCATCGCGGGCGGTGAGAAACAGCACCGGCACGTCGCTTTTTTTGCGCAGGACTTCCATCACCTGCCAGCCGTTCAGCCCCGGCAGCATGACGTCGAGGATCACCGCGTCGTACCCCTCTTCCAGCGCCAGAAACAGGCCGTCGGCACCGTTGCGTGCCAGATCTACGCTGTAACCTGCTTCTGTCAGCCCTTTTTTCAGGTAATCGCCTGTACTGACATCGTCTTCAATCACCAGTATTCGCATTCAGGCCCTCAGCGCCGCATGACCATTCACCTAAAGAATGATTCACCCGAAAGTTTATCAGTTTCGTCAGACACCTTTGATGACAATTTTGTCATCAATTTGTCATCAGCCAATACCGGTTTATCGTCCACTCTTAAGAAAGTTATTCATCACTGGCAGGTTCAGTGATTCATCTAACAGAATGAAAAAACGCTGGAAAATGGAGAATTAATCATGAATGCACCAACACGTCTCGCTGGTCTGTTACTGGGTTCCCTGCTGATGTGCAGCGGGATGACATCGGCATTTGCCGCCGATAATGTGATTAAACCTACACGCGGAACCATTGATTCAGTTAATGACTCATCGGTACAAATCACCACACGTCAGGGCGAAAAACTCGACGTTAAGCTGACCGACCAGACCAAGATCAATGCCGTCACCAAAGGGCAGATCAGCGATATCAAAGCGGACAGCTTCATCGGGACGGCCGCCGTTCCGCAGGCTAATGGCACGCTGAAAGCACTGGAAGTGCACGTATTCGCACCCAGCCTGCGCGGCAGCGGTGAAGGCTTCAATCCGTTTGAATCCGCCGATGGCAAAATCAATACCATGACCAACGGCACCGTCGGCAAGCTGGTGAACAGCAATGGCCGCACCCTGACAGTGAAATATCACGATGCCGAGAAAACGGTCATTGTGCCTGATGATGTACCGGTTGTTCTGCTGGCGCCGGGCGACCGCAGCCTGCTGAAACCGGGCACTAAAATCGTATTGTTTGCCATGAAAGATGACAAAGGTGCGCTGGTTGCCCGTGGTATTGCTGCCGGTAAAGACGGCATCGCGCCACCGATGTAATCCGGCCGAACAACAGGAGATTAAGCGTGAAACCTCAGCTCTCATCACCCCGGAAGCTCCGGATTCATTCCTGGCCGGTTCGCATTTGTCATTGGATCAATCTGCTGGCAATGATCGGCATGGTGATGAGCGGCTGGGGGATTTATAACGCCGACCCGCTTTTCGCTTTCACTTTCCCGCAGAACACCACCCTCGGCGGCTGGCTGGGTGGCAATATTGCCTGGCATCTGGCGGTAATGTGGCTGCTGGCGGGCAATGCCCTGCTCTATCTGCTGTGGGGCATTTTTAGCGGTCATTTCAGACGCGACTTTTTCCCCTTTTCGCCCCATACGGTCTGGCGCGATACCGTTCGCGCACTGACATTCAAACTCCCGCACAAACTGGGTCAGTACAACGCGGTGCAAAAACTGATGTACAGCGGTGTTCTGTTGCTGGGCGCGCTGCTGGTGCTGTCGGGTTTGTCGATCTGGAAACCCGCGCAGTTCAGCGGTCTGGTCTGGTTGTTTGGCGGTTTTGATATCGCCCGTTATGTGCATTTCTTTGCGATGAGCGGCGTACTGCTGTTCGTCATTATTCACGTACTGATGGTTCTGCTGGTGCCAAAAACCTTCGTGGCGATGCTGACCGGCGGCAAAAAAATTAACACGGAGGACCGAGCCGATGAGTGATAAAACACAGCGGCCAAAAATTATTCTTGAACCCGATCAGCGCAAACAACTGGTTAATATTCAACGCCGTATGTTATTGCGCTCCGGCCTTACGCTGGGCGCGGTTTCGATGCTTACCGGCTGTAATCTGCAGGACGGCGATCAGGTCGATAAAGTGCTGTGGGCGATGTCCCGCTGGAACGACCGGGTACAAAGCTGGCTGTTCCGCGGCCAGAAACTGGCGCAAACCTATCGCGCCGATCAAATCACCACGCCGTTTCGTTTCAATGCGTATTACCCCGAATACAACGTGCCGGAAATCGACATCCCCAATTACCGGCTGGAAGTCTCCGGTTTGGTGCAAAAGAAAGCGCCGTGGACACTGGAACAATTGCAGCGCCTGCCGCAGGAAAGCCAGATCACCCGGCTGATATGCATTGAGGGCTGGAGCGCCATCGGCCAGTGGAAAGGCGTACCGCTGAAAACGTTTCTGCAACACGTCGGCGCGGATCTGACAGCCAAATATGTCGGATTCAAATGTGACGACCGCTATTATTCCAGTATTGATATGGCGACGGCACTGCATCCGCAAACCATTCTGGCTCTGGATTTTGGCGGCAAACCCTTACCCCCCGATTTTGGTTACCCGTTACGCCTGCGGATGCCAACCAAACTCGGCTTTAAAAACGCCAAACATATTGGCGCGATTTTCGTCACCAATGAATATCCCGGCGGCTACTGGGAAGATCAGGGTTATAACTGGTTCAGCGGGATCTGACAGGCATAAAAAAACCGCTCAGCTGAGCGGTTTTTGTTTTCGCGGGAGGGTAACGGCAAAGCGTTACGCTGCGGCGAAGAATTAGAAGCTGTAACCCACGCCTGCGATCCAGGTACCAACATCAACACTGCGGATGCGGGACTGTTCGTAAGACACGTCCAGAGCAACGTTCTGGATTGGGTTGAACTGCAGACCAGCACCGTAAGAGAAACCGTAATCGCTGGTGTCATTTTTTTCACGGTTAGCAGTAGATGCTGCCGCTTCGTTGTACTGGAATTTGCCGTAGCCAACACCCACAACACCGTAGATGGAAACCCAGTCAGCCAGACGGTAAGCAGGACCCGCAGTCAGACCGTAGTATTGTGCTTTACGGTAGTCGCCAGATGCAGGAGAGCTGTCATCTTCGATGTAAGTGAAAGAACCGATAGCGCCCAGTGGGTTGCTATCTTGTTCCCAGCGGTATTTTAAGTTGAAGCCGTTTGCTTTGTTAGCAACGCCTTGTGCGTCACCCTGAGCGTAGCCAGCAGTTACGGTGCTGGTGTCAGCGAAAGCGCTTGAAGAAACGCCCAGTGCAACTACGCAAGCTAATGCGGAAAGACATGCAATTTTTTTCATAAACCACCTCAAAAAGAGAAACCAAAGTAACCTTCACGTTTGAAAATATAACAAAAACTAGTGTGAAACTCTGCCTCAATTAAGATGTCCAAAGCATCATATGGTGTAACAGGAAGTTTCCAGCACACGCTATCTATTTAATTTTATTGGGATTTTAGTCACACAAACTATAAGGTAAACTTATTGAACTTTTTGGGATTAGCAGATAATTCCTAAAAATTTGCTCAAAAAACAAACTATTTTAGGAAGTTTTTTAACAAACACGTTCCGAAAAAAACTTTTTCGTGAGGATTTTTTCTCGCCACTTTTCCCTCTACACTGACAGCGCTTTACCTTTCTTTTCAAAACTATAAATCTGAAGTTTCCGGATTCATGGGATCACCTCAAAAGGCGCAATGGATGACACAGTCAGGACAAAATCAGCCGCAGGATCCGCAGATCGCTCTGCAGGCAGCGACACATAACAACAGCCCGCCCGTCCCTGCGTTACCGAAAAAAACCTCACCGCTGGTGGCGATTCTGTTGCTACTGATCGCCATGTTGTCATTACAAGGCGGCGCGTCGCTGGCAAAAACGCTTTTCCCGGTGGTCGGCCCGCAGGGTGTCACGGCTCTGCGTCTTGGTATCGGCTCTATTCTGTTGCTGCTCTATTTTCGTCCGTGGCGCCTGAAAATGCGCGGCGGTAATTTGCGTGCACTGATGATGTATGGCCTGGCGCTGGGCTGCATGAACTATTCGTTTTATCTGGCCCTGCGTACCGTGCCGCTGGGCATTGCCGTTGCACTGGAATTTACCGGCCCGCTGGCGGTCGCGATGTTCTCCTCACGACGTCCGGTGGATTTCATCTGGGTCGTGCTGGCCGTAATCGGGTTACTGTTCCTGTTGCCCCTCGGGCAAAGCGCTGGCGGTGTTGACCTCAAAGGTGCGTGCTTTGCGCTGATCGCCGGTGGCTGCTGGGCGGTTTATATCCTCGCCGGACAACGTGCTGGCAGCAGTTACGGACCGGGCACCGCCGCGATGGGGTCACTGATTGCGGCGTTAATCTTCTTCCCGATTGGCGCAATCCAGGCACACACCTCTATTTTTAGCTGGGATATTTTACCGCTCGGCTTGCTGATCGCCCTGCTCACTTCCGCCATTCCTTATTCACTGGAAATGATGGCGCTGACCAAACTGCCAGCCAAAACCTTCGGTACGCTGATGAGCATGGAACCGGCGATGGCCGCACTTTCCGGCATTATCTTCCTCGGTGAATTCCTGACCGCGACGCAGTGGATCGGGCTGGCGGCGATTATCGCGGCTTCCGCCGGTTCAACACTTACCCTGCAGCGCAAAACCAAAATCGAGACGGTGGATATTGCCGGAAATACCCCTTCCGGGAAGTAATTGCACCGCATCGCATAAAAAAGCCACGTCATCCCGATGTGGCTTTTTCTTTTCTATCAGCAGGTTGAAAATTATTTTCATTTATTTCATTTTTCCTGCATCCAAAAGCAGAGGGTCATTCGTATGTATAGATGTGAGGCAAGACCTCACCTCCTAACTGACGAAGGACACCATCATGAAAACATTACTCCGTACCGCAATCTGTGCTTCTCTGCTGCTCAGCACCGCGTCAATGGCTGCAATGATGTCTCAAAGCACCACCATGGTCGGTGGCGCTGAAATGTATCCGTCCAAAAATATCGTAGAAAATGCCCTGAATTCGAAAGACCACACCACGCTGGTGGCGGCGGTAAAAGCAGCAGGACTGGTGGATACGCTGCAGGGCAAAGGCCCGTTCACCGTCTTTGCACCAACCAACGCCGCGTTTGCCAAATTACCGGCGGGTACCGTGGATAATCTGGTGAAACCAGAAAACAAAGCCACCCTGACCAGCATCCTCACGTATCACGTGGTGGCCGGTAAATATGAAATGAAAGATTTGGAAAAACTGCTGAAAAAAGGCAACGGCACGGCGGAACTGAAAACCGTTAACGGCCAGCCACTGTGGATCCTGAACAACGGACCTCACAATATTCAGCTCAAAGATGGCAAGGGGAATATCGCCAACATCAGTACTTATGACGTCCAGCAGAAGAACGGTGTGATCGACGTCATTGATACCGTCCTGATGCCAAAATAATACCGGCTATACTGAGGGCATGATTTCTCTTATGAAACAGCACCTCAGTAAGTCAGGACGCGCGAATGCATGACAATTTTTTCGTTAAGCCAACACCAGAGAATGCGCCGGAAGTACAGCGCGAACTGATGAGCGCCATGGCCGTTGGCGATCGTCAGGCATTTGAGCAGTTATATCGTCTGACGTCCCCCAGGCTATTCGCCGTCGCATTACGCATGTTGCGGCGACATGCCTGGGCAGAAGAAGTGTTGCACGACAGCTATATCACCGCGTGGAACCGGGCTGCCTCGTATAATCCGGCGCTCAGTTCCCCGATGACCTGGCTTACCCATATTGTCCGCAACCGCGCTATCGACTGGATGCGCGGGAGCGATAACCAGTTAGATGAACTGGACGAGACAATGCATGACGGAGATGCCAGCGACTATGATGACCCCTTGCAACGGCTGCAACAGGACAGTGACGCCAAAATTCTGGCCACCTGCCTCGCACATCTGCCCGCCGAACAAAGACAAAGCCTGATCCTTGCCTATTATCAGGGCCTGTCACACGGTGAGGTCTCATCGCATCTTCAACAACCTCTGGGGACGATCAAAAGCTGGATACGTCGCGCCCTGGATCACTTAAAGAGCTGCGTAGGACTATGAAAAGCAGAAGCCATTATCATGCCGCCCTGGCGGCTGAATATGCGCTCGGCACCTTGCGCGGCGCGGCCCGGATTCAGTTTGAGCAAAAAATGCAGGAAGACCCTGAACTGGCGGCCGAAGTGGCACGCTGGCAGGAAGCTTTCACGCAACTGGATAATCAGATAACCCCGGTCATCCCACCTGCATCGGTGTGGAAACGCATTCAGCATAACCTTGCGCTGCAACCGGCCAGACATCCGGTTCAGGCGAAACGACCGGTGCGGGCTTATATGGGCTGGGCGCTGGCCGCCGGGCTTGCCGCATTGTTGCTGATCCCCCGCCTGCTGGTTCAGCCAGAAGCGCCAATGCCGGTGGCGATACTGGCCAGCAGCGCCGGTACGCAAAGCGGACAGTGGGTGGTCAGCGCGGACAGAAGCACCCGCAGCCTGTTGCTGACGCCGATCAATGCGCAGAATATCGCCGCAGATCGCAGCCTTGAACTGTGGGCCATTCCGCCGGGAGGCAAGCCGCATTCCCTCGGCTTGCTGAATACGCAACAACCAACGCAACTGGCGCTGGCAGCGAAAATGCCGGATGCAGGTTTTACGCTGGCAATAAGCCTCGAGCCTCACGGCGGTTCGCCGACCGGGCAACCGACGGGTGCCGTTTTGTATAGCGGGGCGATGGCGCTTTAAAGGACAGCAGACAGTGATTAACGGCGGGTATTATCCCGCCGTTATATTTCAATATTAAATACGGCAAACTGTTATGCCGACTGGTCATATTCCATACCAGAACAAAGCCCCGGTAAAAATATATCCGCACACTGTCACTTACATTTAAAAATATCTTTCCCCACGTAATGAAAATAATTATCAGTCTTAGTTTATTTTAGCAGATTAATAGAAGTGGAAGTTCAGGATGAATCCTATCCACCTTATAAATCAGCATGATAAGCTGGAAGTGAAATCACAGCAGAGCTTATAAGACACACGCTATCAGAACGATAGGAATGTACGCCCTGCAAATTTTCAATTTATTGCTATACTGAATGCAGTTACGAAATACATTAGTAGCAATTAATTTTAATGAAACAAGGAGATATGTATATGAGTACCGCTAAACTGGTCAAAACGAAATCTTCTGAGCTTATCTACACACGCAATGATTTAGATGAAAGCGTCAAACTCAATACTATCAAGGTGCTGAACCGTCTGGTGACTGAATACATCGATCTGTCGCTGATCACCAAACAAGCTCACTGGAACATGCGTGGCGCAAACTTTATTGCCGTACACGAAATGCTTGATGGTTTCCGTACCGCGATTATTGACCATCAGGACACCATCGCAGAACGTGTGGTGCAGTTAGGTGGTGTGGCACTGGGTACCGTGCAGGTTGTTAACGATAAAACCCCGCTGAAAAGTTACCCGACCAACATCCATACCGTGCAGGAACATCTGAAAGCCCTTGCGGAACGTTATGGTGTTGTCGCGAACGATACCCGTAAGGCTATCGGCGAAGTGGAAGATGAAGACACCGCAGATATTTTCACCGCTGCATCGCGCGACCTGGATAAATTCCTGTGGTTCATCGAATCAAATATTGAGTAACAATGTGCTCTGACCGCGGGATCATACGACGGTAAAATGAGCGATTAACAAGAAAAGGCCGGTGACGAAAGTCACTGGCCTTTTCATTTTCGATAACAAATACCTGTATCCTCTTCTGGCGAATTGCACTTAAAACCCCTCTTACCCTGTAACTTTACATCTACATTTAATAATCCCGCTGATAAATAGTTACATTTTCAACTACATTCTCAACTTCACCCCCTGGAACCGGTTTCATTATCCCACTGATAAACTTAATGTTTATTTTCATCCTAAGAGAATTCTTAAACCAATAGGCGGTGTGAATGATTTAATACAAATTAATAGCTCAAAGCAATTTTACATAACCTCGATCACACCTGAAACTTGCTGAAATATTTTTTCGCAACCTTTGCATTTTTGTGAAAAACACCTGCCAACCTAACCTGATAAAAATTAAAGATAATTTACAGGGATGTGACAACGCATTAACCCCCTAAATGCAACTTACGGAAAAGTGACTCCCCTGCTGCGGCCGCATCAAAGATGTGCCGCCTCCCACAATCCGACCCGATTCCGAGCGCATTGGCTGCTGTAAGCCAGGGGCGGTAGCGTGGAAAATGTAAAAAACTGGAATAATCTGATGGCACGTAGTGGCTTAGAAGTACAGAAAGCGGCGGTGAAAGCGCTGTTTTTAAGGGAAATCAAAACCCGTTTTGGTAAGTACCGGTTAGGGTATCTGTGGGCAGCGCTGGAGCCGATGGCGCATATGCTGATTATGCTGGCCATTTTTGGCTACGTGATGCACCGCACTATGCCGGATATTTCGTTTCCGGTTTTCCTGATCAACGGCATTATCCCTTTCTTTGTATTTAGCAATATTACCAACCGTTCTATTGGCGCGATTGAAGCCAACCAGGGTTTATTTAATTACCGCCCGGTTCGCCCTGTGGATACCATCATCGCCAGAGCAATGCTGGAAGCGCTGATATATGCGGTTGTGTACGTGTTACTTATGGCCATTGTCGGCCTGCTGGGCGAAGAGTTTGAAGTCACCAAGCTTATTACTCTGATTCTGGTCTGGGTACTTTTAGTGCTGTTCTCCTGCGGTATGGGCTTAATATTTATGGTGGTCGGGAAGTCATTCCCGGAGACCGAAAAGTTCCTGCCTATTTTGATTAAGCCTCTCTATTTCATTTCCTGCATTATGTTTTCTTTGCATAACATACCGAAGGAATACTGGCCTTACCTGCTGTGGAACCCTATCGTCCACGTGGTTGAGCTTTGCCGCGAATCAGTCGTACCGGGTTATATCAGTGAAGGCGTCAGCCTGAATTATCTGGCTGCCTGTACTCTGGTTGTATTGTTTATCGGCCTGGCCCTCTACCGGAATCGTGAAGAGGCGATGCTGACATCATGATAAAAATTGAGAACCTGACAAAATCCTACCGCACACCGAAAGGCCGCCATTACGTTTTTAAAGATCTCAATGTTGAGCTGCCTTCAGGTAAAAGCGTGGCGTTGATTGGCCGCAACGGCGCGGGTAAATCAACATTATTACGCGTCATCGGCGGCATTGACCGCCCGGATTCCGGCAAAATTCACACGGAGAAAACCATTTCCTGGCCGGTTGGCCTGGCCGGCGGATTTCAGGGAAGCCTGACCGGACGTGAAAATGTAAAATTCGTCGCCCGCCTCTATTCCACACCAGATCAGTTACGTGAAAAAGTCGCCTTTGTCGAAGAGTTTGCCGAACTGGGCAAATACTTTGATATGCCGATTAAAACCTATTCTTCCGGTATGAAATCCCGTCTGGGCTTTGGCCTGAGCATGGCATTTAAATTTGATTACTATCTTGTCGATGAAGTCACCGCAGTCGGCGATGCCAGATTTAAACAAAAATGCGCAGACTTATTCAAAGCACGACATGAGGAAGCCAGCTTTCTGATGGTTTCACATAGCCTCGGATCACTGAAAGAGTTTTGCGATGTGGCTTTGTTTATCGGAAGAGATAACAAAGTGAAGTTTTTTGATTCAGTGGATGCAGCAATTGAAATGTATAAAGTAGATGAAGGAATTTAATTAACTAATAATTGCATGTTGCGGAAATTAAAAACACAGCACACTAACAGAAATTATCAGTAAAAAGGCATTGGTAAAACATTATGAAAAGCATTCTTTACTATTTAGAACCTCGTACCGAATTAAATGATCCATTATTTCGCTATGCAACGCTTCGTTCCCATATTTTACCCGAAATCAAGGGATTAAAAGAGTTCAAACCTGATCTAGAAGTAAAAATTGTTGTTTCTGAGAAGATATTTAACGAAGCAATTAGAAACAACTTAGATTTCAGCCAAGTTACTACTATTATTATATCAGATGATGAACTCAATAAAATTGTAACTACTAATAATGAACTTAGTATTGAGTTCTACCATAACAAAGGAAATGAAAAAGATACTTGTTATATTTTAGACCTATTGAAAGATAAGATTGGCATTGAGTTCATTCCTGAAGTTACGATAAGCTATGAATCACCAACTCCATTTTTAAAAGACTTATACCCTCATTCTTTGCATCTTAATTCAATGTTTGGTCTTTTTTCTAGAGCACCATTCCCTGCCTTGGGCATCTTGGATCCATTTGGTTTATATGAGTATTCATATCAAAATACTTATTCAAGTGAAATCAAAGCTAGTGTAATTACACAAACCCAAAAAGATCTCATTACTTTATTAAGAAAAAATTCTATAAGAGCTTTAGCAAAATATCATCCTTTAAAAAACTACACTTCAATTCTATATGAAAGATTTTCAAGTTTAGTTGTTTTAGCATGTCAAGTAGATAACTATTTTTCCTATAATGGTTGTACTGAGTATAAAACCCAATTTGAAATGGTTTCTGATGTTTTAACTAATACACCATCACAGATTGGTGTAATTGTTACTGAACATGGCTACAAAAATCAGCTTAATAGCAAGCAAATTTCTGAACTCGAAGAAAAATTTGACAATTTCATCTATTTTAAAAACGATAAAAAAATCCCAACGGTCACGCAATTTCTCCTCCCATATGTTGATGGCGCATTATCCGTATCATCTTCTATAGGCTATCAGGCAGCCTTATGGAATATTCCCTATTATTCATTAGGGAAATCTCAGCTATCATTATTCTCAGTACATGAGAATTTTAAAGACTTCAACGATTCCGTTTTAAAATCAGAAAAAATTGACTCTGATAACATCTTATATTTCCTCTTATCTCGCGTACATCTCTCTCATAAGTTCGATATTTTCAATGGGGAGGCTTATTTTAGAAAAATCGAATCGCTATATAATCACTTCATTGAAAATGGGCTTGGTTTTGAATTCTTTTCTGAACAAAAAACCACTGACCAAGTTTTTGAAATGATTAGCCAAGGCAATCGTGAATGGCTCCTTGCGAAAAACTTTAAAGATGAAAATATAACACCTGAAGTTGACCATCTGCGTGTTGCAATGGCATCAAGCCAAGCAACATCATTCGATCTTTTTGATACATTAGTAGAACGTGATTTTGTTGAACCACATGAATTGTTTTTATTTATTGAACCCAAAGTCAGAAAACTAATAAATAATAAGAACTTCCAGTTCCATACTATCAGACGACAAGCCGAACTTGATCTTAGGAGAGAATCTCGAGGGGAATTTGAGATTACACTAGATCAGATATATGAGCGCTTTGAGAAATATTATCCTCTTGACAGAACCACTCTAGAAAACATTAAAAACATCGAAATTGATGCCGAAGTCGATCTTGTGCATCCAAAAAAATCGATGGTCAGAGAATTTCATTTTTCTAGATTACTTTGTAATCCAACATCCATTATTACAGATATCTATTTAGATCGTACCTCTATTAAAAGAATTCTAAATAATGTTGGCCTTCAGCAGTATGATAAACTTCTCGTTTCCGCTGAAACCAAAACCAGAAAACACAATGGTACAATTTATCCTGAATATTTAGAATTCCTACAAAAAACATATAATATTCCTGCAGACCAAGCTCTACATATTGGTGACAACTCGCAAGCCGATGGCCTCATGGCAAAAAAACATGGCTTAAAAAGTTACGTTTTCCAGAAAGCTATGGATAATTACAAGCAGTCTAAAATCGCAGATGTTATGGCCGCTAGTTTGAAGTCTTCAGGTATATCAAGCTCAGTTTTAAACGGCTTATTTGCTAACAAATACAATGCCGGCCATTGGTATAAAATAAATAAATCCTCAATATTTAGAGGTGAAGAATACAATTATGGATATATTGCTATTGGTCCACTCGTAGTCGGGTTTGTTCAATGGTTGCATCGCCGAGCAAAAAGACTCGGCATTGATGAATTGTTTTTCTTATCCAGAGATGGATGGGTGTTAAAACAAGTATATGATGAACTATATGCTGATAATCCTACTTCACCAAAAAGCTCCTATCTTTATAGCTCAAGACGCGCAGCTATGGTGTCATCAATAAGAAACCTTGATGATATAATGGAAGTCGCTTCTCAAAACTTTAATGCCAGGTCCATAACTGAATTCCTGGAATCCCGTTTTGGCATCAATGCTGATGATATTAACGACGAAAAGTTCTCAAAGTATGATTTCAAAAAAGACAGCATTGTCTCACCTTATTTTGATCATGGAAAATTACTCCAATTTCTAGAGTCAATTTCAGATTTGATTATCGCTAATGCAGAATTAGAGCGTACCAGCTATCTGGATTATTTAAACGACATTGATTTTATCACTCATTCTAAAAACAATAAAACTGCAGTCGTCGACATTGGTTATAGCGGATCAATGCAATATTACCTTAAAAAAATCCTGCAGATTGACTCTCTTCATGGATTCTATTTCTTAACCCATCATCACAGTCGCGACCATTTCCTGAATGAGCACTTTGAAGGATATTTACAAAACCTAGATGATCATCGTATTCCTTATCATCACGGGCTTAATGACCACGTATTTATATTTGAAGCAGCACTTAGCGCCCCCGAGGGAAGTCTAACAAAATTCATAAATACTGGAACTGAACGAAAAGCAGTCTTTTTAGAAGCTGAAGAAGAAATAATTCGAAAATCTGCTTTGATAAAAACACATAATGGTGTAGTAGATTTCACTAAGGATTTGAAAACAAGATTTTCATCTTATTTAGATAATATTGAGTTCTCACCAATTTTATCTAGCCGAATCATACTCTCGTTTGCCAATAACCCTAATGGTATTGATGCAAAGATGTTTTCCGGTCATGAGGTTGAAAATGTATTCGGCGGAGGTTCAGTATGTTTAGTTGCTTCCCCAGAAAAATATCATTTTAATGCAGATAACAGTATTAAACCTGAAGCATTGCAACAACTTCTGGCTGCATCAAAATGGAAAAAAGGAGCTCAGGCTTATTATTCATCATTTGAGAAAGACTTAAAGTCGGTTGATAGTATTATTTCGGATACTAAAACAAACAATGGTAATGTTGTTAACATCAAGAACAAAAATCCTGCATACATCGGAAAAACCCCAAAACAGCGTAAACGCGAAAAATTAAGAAAGGATCCTTATATTTTCTTCGATGACTCCAAAAAACCAAGCATCAAAAGATTTAAATATTTGTTCAAGAAAAACACCTTGCTAGGACGTTTTTCTACTGGTTTGTTGAGAGTTGTGGTGAGATAACTTCCTACTAATAACGAGTGCCAAACTATTGGCACTCGTTATTACACTCTATCTCCTATATTATTTTAATATTTCTTTTTCGGAGTTTCTAATATATACATTATACTTTGCTTTTGACTTTTTCTTTTGTTTGAATATCTCAATAAAACCTTCAACATTAGAAGTATCTATACCAACAAAGTTTTCTAATTCATAATCCCACCAATTCAGTTCCATTAACTCACTGATGATATCCTTACTAAATCTCAATTTAATGAATTTGGCTGGAACACCACCAACAATAGAATATGACCCGACGTTTTCTCTCACAATAGAACCTGCAGCAATTACTGCCCCATTACCGATCTCTACCCCTCTACATATAACTACATTGGCACCAATCCAAACATCATGCCCTATTTTAGGAATTTGATGTTTTTTCAATGTAAGATCTCTTTGAGTGCCAATTCTGTCTGGTATATTAAAACTGTGTTTCGAACCGAAAAAAATAGGGTGCATTGAAATATGATTAGGCTCATGCTCTCCCAAGCCTATCTTGACACCAGGAGCTATCGAACAATAGCGACCGATAATAGCCCCACCGACTAGGCAATTTTCGCCCAAATAACTGTAGGCGCCGATATTAAATTGCCCCATGATTTTACATGATGAGTGTATTCTGCATGGGTCTTCATAAGTGATATTTGTAAAACTTGTCATTTCGCAAGAGAAATTTGAACTCATCGTTGGCTCCAACACCGAAAAATCTGATACTTATAATTTATTGAGTTTATTGCCTTGGCCATCATTCCTTACCATAACCTTTCCCCCAAAGAAATGATTACCTTCTACAACATTATTATCGGCATAATCAGGATAAAACTTAAGGCTTCCTTCCCTCGGTTTATCTCCGCAATCAAATCCTGATAAGTCCCGGTTCTGCCGGGATGCCAGCCAGATGCCTACGGGTTCATTCACAAAGGTATTGTTGCGAATAACGTTGTAGTCGCTGTGCTGCCAGCGGATCACGGATTTGCCTGTGCTGAAATGCTCGCCGCAATTCTTGTACAGAAACACGCCCCCTGCCCCGTTCGATTCGAACCGGTTGCCTTCGATAAGATTGTACGCCGACGAGTCCACCGCTAATCCTTCACGCTTCCCCTTGCCGAAACGCTCATGGCCGTTGTTGATGATCTGGTTATCCACAATTTTATTATTACGTGAGGAATGTTCCAGATAGATACCGGACATATACGAGTCGCGGACAATCGAGTGGCTTAGCGTTGAGTGGGTGACGTAATCGTCAAAGTAAATTCCTACGCGTCCGCTGCCGGTCACTTCAACATTCTCAAGGGTGATCCGCGTGGGTGTCCGGCGGTAGTTTTCTTCGTGGTTCGGGCTGAGTTTATTGGCTGCGATGTCAGAAGTGATACGGATCCCGCTGCGGGTGAAGTGTCGCACTTTGCAGTTACGGACGGTGACATCGGATAATGGCTTACCCTTGCTGTTGATCAGTATGCCAAAAGGGCGTTTATTGTCCCCCTCCAGCACCGCTCCCCGGCAATCTAACGTGGTGTTGCTGCTGGTGATGATGACCGCTTCTTTATAAACGCAGTGAGGGGACAGCGTGGTGTTGCCGCGCACCTCAGGCAATTCGCACTCATGAGAATGCATCGAGGGAACTGCACCGGCACAGGCAGAAAGAAATAAAGGCAGAAGAACAGCTAATGAGAAATATGCACAGGGTGGAACTGATAAACGTTTTTGCATCTGTGCATATTCCTCTGCCTGTTTTTGAAGGTTAATCGTTATGAAGGCTGATGTTTGGTGTAATTCATAATCAGTTTCTGACTGATAAATACCGGGTGATATGGGTTATCAGTCGCTGTGGCGATATCCACTTTATTGCCACCATAAAATACGGCGTTAATCTGCGTATTCTTCAGCAAGTATAGCCGGAACTGCTTAAACAGCTTCGCATCGGGTTTAAACCCTGACTGCCAGAACTGGTTCAGGTGCCCCTGATACGTAATGCCTTTAATGTCATACAGCGCGTTGCCCATCACTTTCAGCGGCTTGTTATGAATAAGCGCTGATATCCCGGCGGTGCTGTTAATGGTAACAACCGCTTTGGAATGCGTCAGCAACTCAGGCATCGGCAGGTCATGCACGTAGATTACGCGGTCAGCGATGCCGTATTTTTTACCAAGCTGGCGGATCAGCGGCCCGTATAAGCGGTGCCCTCTGTCCATCGGGTGATGCTTAATCACCAGAAACTCCGTTGACGGCGCTTTCTTCGCGAACGAGTGCATCACTTCATTGATGTAATCACGCACGTCTTTATACGGGCTGTGATTGCGGATCTGACTATCGTTATATACCTGCAAAATGGCCAGATAATATCGCTGATCCAGATCCGTCTGCAGTTGCTGCAAAATGTTGCGCTGGCGGAAGGCGTACAGCTTTTTACGCCAGGCAGCACGGGTCCAGCAGCGCGCCTCATACCACGGCGAGAAGGATTTGTGATGGCGATATTTTGGGAAGTCGTGCCGGTAGCGCCAGCCCGCCAGGTAATACACGGCCGCATGACGCACGCGCTGCCAGCCTGAAGGTTTCAGCTGTTCAACTTCCGGCATGGTCATTTCAGGCAGGCTGCGGTAGAACTCCGCATCGCGTGGCAGGCTGGAATAGGCATTCACGCCATTCTGCTCCAGCGTGATGTAATGCGGGCGCAGATACCCCTCCTCAAACGCGAGGAAGCGTATGCCTTTAGCCTGTGCCCAGCGTTTTGCTGCCTGATGCAACGGACGACAATCCCCGAAACACACGATGGTATCGAAGTCGTAATCCTGCCAGGTGGCTTTCAGCCAGGTCGGAAACTCTTTTGGCGTTTGCTGGTACAAGCGGTATTCACGCTTTCGCGAATACACCCTGTCGCCGCCGTTAAAGACGACATTCACCGCCTCACGCCCCAGAGACTCCAGCCACTGAGCTAAATCGCTGAAGAAAGGCCCCATCGGCCCCTGCAACAGCAAATATTTTTTCCCAGAAAGTAATGTCGTAAGCGCCTTACTGTCCATTTCTGTCCGTTTCCATTAATGCAATAAGCTTGTAGTAAGAAGCCGGTTCAGGTCGTCAACGTCACCCGGACCAGCATGAGCAGTTTTCTGTAATACCGGACTATCCTGCCCGCTTTAACTCTGGTGAATTGCATTTGTGCCCGGGGCGTCGCAGCAAGAAGTTCAACCGCCTGCTCTGCCAAAATGGGCTCCCGACTTTGCGGGTCGATATACGACGGGTAGGCAATCAGCGCCTGGTAAACCACATCGTCTAAAGTGAGGCTGCGCAGCCGGCGTGAACAGGCATGCTCATCCTGCGTCAGTCCCCATCCGGCATAAAATGGCATGCCGTAACACACCACTTTTTTACCGTGTAACAACGCTTCAAAACCTGACAGTGACGTCAGCGTGTGCAGTTCGTCGGCAGCCTGAATACATTGAATAATGTCTGCATCCAGCGCCTGACTGTCCGCCCAGCGGCTGACATCTTCGGCGGGAATGTGTCCCTGCCGGTTCCCCACCAGAACATCCGGATGAGGCTTATAAATAATGTAAGCGCCGGGGTTACGTTCCCGGACAGTGCGTAAAAGCGCGCTGTTGGTACGCAGGGATATCGTGCCGGTCAGGATAGAGGCATCGTCCTCAACCTGCCCCGGCACCAGAATCACCGTTTTATTCGTCGCTTCAGCGGGCAAGGTAAACGCCGCGCCAAGGTTGTATTTACTGACTTTGCTGGCAACCAGTCTCTGGCGTAACGTGGCAGCCCGCTGCTGCTGGCATGGCGCCAGATTGCTGTGGCTCAGCAACAGTTCCAGGTCGCTCGGGCGCGTCGCATCGTAATAGATACCGGTTTTATCCAGCACCAGCGACAGCGGCGGATGCAGATCAGACCCCAGCCCGGCCGAACGCAGGAAACCATCTTCCATTCGCCATGGCGGGATCTGACGCTGCTGCGCCTGAGCACCCCAGCGGGCCTCGCCTTTGATGCCCCACACGACACAGGCCACTTCACCGGCATAGCGTTTACTGAAATTCACTTTGTTGCTTTTAGTTCGCAGGAAAGGCCCGAGAATGCTGCGCTTCCAGAGGGTCAGTCCCGGCGACCAGAGGCGCCCCGCCCGCTGTTGCTGATGCTTTCGCTGCATCAGCAGCCAGCTGAGCACATCAAACAATGTGCCGCTTTTGCCATTAGCCGGATTGATGTACCGGCTGTAACGCAAACAGGCCGCGCTGAACAACTCTTCCACGCTGGCGGTACCCCGGCGAGCCCGGAGCGATGCGGACTGAGGATGACGGTCATCCGTCAGTCCCCAGCCTGCGTACCACGGCTGACCAAACACGCTGACCGGTTTTCCGGCGATCAGCGCTTCAAATCCGTAGTTAGACGTCACCACGTAAACCCGGCTGACAACGCGCAACAGCGATTGCGGGCTGACGTTTTCAGCCAGCAGTTTGATGCGTGGATCCTGCTGCGCCAGTTGGGTAATCTGCGTGAAATAGCCGGCTTTTTTGCCCAGCAAAACATCCGGGTGGATCTTTACCCAAATCTCAGACGTCGGGTTTTCTGCCATGGCGGCCTGCAACATCTGTTCGAACTGCTCCGCGCCTGCATTGCCATAAACCACCGCCATATCACCGAAAGTCTGATCGACCACCAGCACCGCGCCACACTCGGGTTTTGCCTTTGTGCAGGCCGGTGCCTGGTTGTATTTCGACAGATCACCTTCCACGATGATCTGCATGGCCTGCCGCGCCGTATCCTGCAGCGG
The DNA here is from genome assembly GCF_963881615.1 of Rahnella sp. CJA17(1/100). NCBI lineage: Bacteria > Pseudomonadati > Pseudomonadota > Gammaproteobacteria > Enterobacterales > Yersiniaceae > Rahnella > Rahnella sp. CJA17(1/100). The sequence continues at coordinate 306,395 of NZ_CAWOJA010000064.1, forward strand.
CTGATTCTCTTCACGCTGGCGGATCAGCATTTCAAGCGTGCTGGGTTTCGAGGCGTCGTAATACATTCCCTGCGTCTCTAAAACCATTGAGAGCGGCGGACATCCCGACACACCCAGCCCCAGGGAGCGGATAAACCCGTCTTCCAGCCGCAGCACCGGCAAGCCTGACTGCTCTGCCCGCGCGACGGCTTTCCCGCCGGTTGGCCGGTAACCCCACACCGCGATGCGGGTGATGCCATCCGGCACCGGTCGCAGCAGCGAAAGCTTGCGACAGGGTTCGCCGAGAAACGCTTCCAGATGCGGGATACGTTGTATGCCCGCTGAAAAGATCCCAATCATTAAATCGTCAGCACCACTTTCGCGGCGACGGCCAGCTGATACAGGATCGTCGAGATGCCGCGGGTGATTTCGATATTTTTCGATTCGTATTTCGGCAGAACCATCAGCTCATCCCCCGGCTGCAACGTCTTCACGTCTTCCGCGTTAATCGCTTCGCCGTTTTGTTTAATCAGGATGACTTTCGAGTTCCCGGCTTTTTGCGTGTAGCCACCGACTTTCTCAATGTAATCATCCGGGCTCAGACCTTTCTGCCAGCTCACCGCATTCGGGAACAGCACTTCGCCGTGGATCATCACGAGTGAGGTTTTCTCCGGAATATTGATGACATCGCCGTCTTCCAGGATCACTTCATTCAGATTATTTTCGCTCAGAACCACTTCGCCTTTCGGCACCACCTGACGCGCCTTCGCCACGAAACGGCTGACTAACTGGGCTTCCTGCGCACGCAAACGCCCTTCTTCCTGCGTCGAGGACTGTGCGGAAAGTGATGCTTCTTCGAGTTTCTGCAAGGTCAGATCCAGCATCTCTTTCTGGCGAAGCGCGACAGAACGACGGTAAAGCTGGATGGCGTTAATCTGCGACATGCTGTTGGTGCGGATTTTTGGCAACAGCTGGCTCATGGTCGCGCCATACGGCAGCACCACGGCGTGTTCACCGGAATGCGCGCCTTCGATGCGAACCTGAATGGTGCCCGCATAACGGTCGGAACTGACAATCAGTTTGTCGCCATCCTGCAATGAGCGCCCCGGTGCGGATCCCAGCGGGTAATACTCGCTGCGTTTCATGCTGCCCTGCTGGCGGATAATGGTCATGTGCGTCGCGCCCGGTTTCGGGCGTGCCCAGCTCAGGGCCTCGCTGACCGGAATGGTGCTGTCGCGGAATTCAAAGTCGTAGCTGTTAAAGACATCGCCTTCCACGCTGAACGTGTGCTGACGCGGCCCGACCACGATGGTATCGCCGTCAGAGAATTGCGACAGACGCAGATCACCGTTGAGCAGGAAGTCATACAGGTTAATGCGCGAACGCACGCGGTCATTGTGTTTCACCACAATGTCGACATAGCTGCCGCGTTCAGTATCGACGCCGCCGGCTTTACTCAGATAAGAAAGCAGGGAGTCAGACGCCACACCGCCGTATAAACCGGGATTGGTCACATAGCCGGTGACAAACACTTTGACCGGCTGTGCCTGAAGCAGGGAGGCATACACGTTGACGTTGGCCTGATAAACCTGTTTTACCTTGGTAGTGATCACGCTGTTCAGCTGGCTGTTCGAGACGCCTGCAACTTTCAGCGGGCCGACGTTTGGCAGGAAGATATTACCTTTCGGGTCAACGGTCAGCGCGCCGTCAAAATTGAACGCGCCCCACAAACGGATTTGTACCTGATCGCCGAGGCCAACAATGTAATTCGGGTTGAAACCGATACTGGCCGCGTTATCGGCAGCCGCACCGCCGGTAAATAACTGCGCACCGAACATGCGGCTCATCACTGCCGGAACCGGAGGCGGTGGGGAATCATCAAAGCCGGTATCCGGACTCGTCTGTTGCGTCTGGCCGGTTAAAAATGTCGGCAACGGTGCCGCGCCGGTCATATTCGGATCGGCATTGATCCCCACGGCATTGGCCTGGGTCAGCTGGAAGGCCAGCAAGATAACAACGGACTTCAATAATTTCATAACAAACTCTGTAGGCGATTCTTCAGGCAAAAAGGGAAAGCGATACAGACCACATCAGTCTTTATGGTCATCGATAACGGCCAGCAGTAATTTAATCGTTCCGAACAGCAGACAGCACACCAGCAACCAGCTGGCGATCATATAAGGGACATTCGGGAAGGTGGTTTCTTGCGGTAACTGAGGCGAACTGATCACCGACAGCACTTTCAGTTTGCGGGCAGCTTCAACACGCGTCTTTTCAATGGATGTCAGGGTGAGTTTGTAGAGTTCAGTATCAAACTGCACTTTCGACTTAATCTCTTCGAAATCCACGGCCATGGTATTGAGCTGACGGCCATCAGGCGCAGTAATTTTACTTTTTTCCTGATCAATCTGTTTGCCCAGAGACGTAATCGCATTTTGCGCACTGATCACCTGTGGCGCATCGTCACGCAGGTAAGTCAGCAGATTGCGTAACTCCGCTTCCATCTGAATTTTTTGCCCGACGAGCGTGTTCACCAGCGTGGTGGCGGCAATCGCCTGCGCTTCAGGGTCGAGAATATTGTTGTGGTTCTGATACGCCAGCAACTGCGCTTTACTCGCATTGAGACGTGCACGGGCCTCAAGCATTTCGTTTTCAGCAAATGCCTGCTGATCGCGGGCGATCTTGTGAGAAATTTCATTGATGAAGCGTTCAGATTCTTTGAGAACGGCTTTGTTAAACTGCTCAGCGAACTGCGGGGTGAAGCCCTGTGTGCCGATAGTCAGCAGGCCAGATTTATCGTCATACGTGACGGCAATACGATCGCGGTAATAATTTAAAAACTGCTCGCGGCTGGCATCTTTGGGCAAATGATAGAGGAAATCTAAGCCGCTCCTGCCGAACACGGAATGGAAATCGAGTTGCTTATCCAGCGCGGCCAGCATGTCAGGTGAGTTGATGTATTCTTTTAAATACATCGCATCCTGGGCTGTGCCCGGGTTTCCTGCCCCCAACAGTAAGCCGACATTCAGGCTGGTGCCGCTGATGTCGTTAGAACTTTTGATGGCAACGGTGGATTCACTGAGATAACGCGGACGACTGAAAATCACCAGATAGATGATCAGTAACGCCATCGGCAGGCCAATGACAATTTTACCCAAATTGCGGTTCAGCGTTGCCATACTAAAATACGGAGACCGACGAACCCGGGCGATATGTTCCCCGGGCCATGCTGACTTCATTTTTTCAATAAACATTTATTATCATCATGACAAACTGCACGTTTTTATTATCGTGCTTTATTAAAAGTACCGTGAAACTGCGTTGATATCCCCAGCCAATGGATCACGGTGCGAAATCTTCATCGTGTTTAGGACTACACTTAAGAGTGGGCACTTATCATGGTTAGCCAAGCAAGCACATGTGTCTGACGAAATCCATTTCCTGGTCTGGCCGGTCGTAGCTGCGAGGCAGCGAGGGGAACTGAATGAGAAGTCGCTAAGACCTGCCAGGAACAAGGCTCCGCGGGCAGATCATGAGGTCACGAATATGCGAAAAGCAACAAATTCACACAATCTATTTATGTCTGAAATACATTCATTCAATTCATGGGTTTTTTTAACATAGAGCTCGAAATAACACAAACCCTATCGGATAACTCTTAGGAAAAGAGGTCACTATGGCAAGCGGATGGGCGCAAGATGGCGCAGTGCAGGATCAGATTGATTCAACGGTCAATGATGCCGTTGATCGCGCACGTCAGTCTCTCGGGCATGGCGAAAGTGCGCATTATTGTAAAGAGTGTGGCGAACCCATTCCGGAGGCGCGCCGGAAAGCCCTTCAGGGCGTACAGTATTGCGTCACCTGTCAGGCCGCCCTGGATAAAAAGCAGCAAGATCACGCGGGCTACAATCGTCGTGGCAGTAAAGACAGCCAGTTGCGCTAGAACTTTACCTTATACCTTGACGCACCATTATGGTTCAACACAAGTCATTCCCCCCGTTATTACCCCCGTTTTCATCTTTACATTTGCTTCAAAACTGAGCACAGGTTTTGCTCATGTACCAATAAAGTTAGAGCAAGTTATCATTTGAGCAGCGCGTTTGTTAATTAATGATTGTTTAAAATACATCATATGGTTAATGATGAAGCTGTGCACCATGAGAGAACATGGCGACGTGCAGCAATGCGCCAAACTGGTGCAATCTGATTTTTAATCACTGCCTGATCGGTTCAGCAAAGCGATAAGCCATTGAATTTTAATATACCTGTCATTTGGCATGAATATTGCATCAAAGCGCCGTAATATAAAGTCGTTCCCATAATATGTACAAAGGAAATTCACTGATGAAGTCACTCTTAAAAGTTTCCCTGGCCGCGTTAACTCTGGCCTTTGCCGTTAGCTCCCACGCAGCAGATAAAAAACTGATCGTAGCTACCGACACTGCGTTTGTACCGTTTGAATTCAAACAAGGCGATAAGTACGTCGGCTTCGACATTGACCTGTGGGACGCGGTCGCTAAAGAGATGAAAGTCTCCTATGAACTGAAACCAATGGACTTCGGCGGCATCATTCCTGCCCTGCAAACACACAACATCGATCTGGCGCTGGCGGGTATCACCATCACGCCAGAACGTAAAAAAGCCATCGACTTCTCTGACGGCTATTACAACAGCGGCCTGATGGTGATGGTTAAGAGCAACAACGACGCCATCAAAAGCGTTGCTGATCTGAAAGGTAAAACCGTTGCAGTGAAAAGCGGTACCAGCTCCGTTGATTACATGAAAGCCAACGTGCAGACCAAAGATCTGCGTCAGTTCCCGAACATCGACAGCGCTTACATGGAACTGGGCACGGGCCGTGCTGATGCGGTCATGCACGACACGCCAAACATTCTGTACTTCATCAAAACGGCCGGTAAAGGTCAGTTCAAAGCGGTCGGCGATTCACTGGCTGGCCAGCAATACGGTATCGCATTCCCGCAAGGCAGTGACCTGCGTGAGAAAGCCAACGCCGCGCTGAAAACCATCAAAGAGAATGGTACTTACGCAGCAATCTACAAAAAATGGTTTGATACCGAACCTAAATAAGTCCTTTTCATTTAAGTCGTTCCTTTTCAGAAAGAGCACTTGATAAGAAGCGCCTGTCAGATGCACATCTGCACAGGCGCAGTTTGTGGTTTTACCAGGAGATAATCCATGCAGTTTGACTGGAGCGTAATTTGGCCCGCTCTGCCTATCCTGCTCGAAGGCGCCAAAATGACATTGTGGATTTCGGTCCTCGGTCTGGTTGGCGGTCTGATTATTGGTGTGATTGCGGGTTTTGCCCGCGCGTTTGGTGGCTGGTTTAGCAGCAACGTCGCACTGGTCTTTATCGAGCTCATTCGCGGTACGCCTATCGTCGTACAGGTAATGTTCATTTATTTCGCCCTGCCGATGATGGTGCCCGATCTGCGGATCGACCCGTTCAGCGCGGCGGTGGTGACGATCATCATCAACTCCGGTGCTTATATTGCTGAAATTACGCGTGGCGCGGTGTTGTCGATTCACAACGGTTTCCGTGAAGCGGGTCTGGCGCTGGGTCTGTCGCGCCGTGCAACGCTGCGTTACATCATCATGCCGCTGGCATTGCGCCGCATGCTGCCACCGTTGGGTAACCAGTGGATCGTGAGTATCAAAGATACCTCGCTGTTTATCGTTATCGGTGTCGCCGAGCTGACCCGTCAGGGCCAGGAAATCATCGCCGGCAACTTCCGCGCCATGGAAATCTGGAGTGCGGTTGCTGTTATCTATCTGATCATCACGCTGGCTCTGAGCTTTGTTCTGCGCCGCTTAGAACGCAAACTGAAAATTATATGATTGAATTCAAGAACGTCTCAAAACACTTTGGTAAAACCCAGGTGCTCCACGACATCGATCTGAACATTTCTCAGGGTGAAGTCGTGGTTATCATCGGGCCATCCGGCTCCGGTAAATCCACGCTGTTGCGCTGCATCAACAAGCTGGAAGAAATCACGTCCGGCGAGCTGATTGTTGATGGCCTGAAAGTGAACGACCCGAAAGTCGATGAACGTCTGATCCGCCAGGAAGCCGGTATGGTGTTCCAGCAGTTCTACCTGTTCCCGCACATGACAGCGCTGGAAAACGTGGCTTTCGGCCCGATCCGCGTTCGTGGTGCGTCGAAGGATGAAGCCAATAAACTGGCGAAAGAACTGCTGGCAAAAGTGGGCCTGTCTGAACGCGCCAACCACTATCCGTCAGAGCTTTCCGGTGGCCAGCAGCAGCGCGTGGCGATTGCCCGTGCACTGGCGGTTAAGCCAAAACTGATGCTGTTTGATGAGCCAACCTCGGCGCTGGATCCTGAACTGCGTCACGAAGTGCTGACCGTCATGAAGCAACTGGCAGAAGAAGGCATGACAATGGTTATCGTGACCCACGAAGTCGGCTTTGCCGAGAAAGTGGCTTCACGCTTAATCTTTATCGACAAAGGCCGTATTGCTGAAGACGGTAAACCGGCTGATCTGGTGAACAACCCGCCGAGCGAACGTCTGCGCGAGTTCCTGCAACACGTTTCCTGATGCAGAAAGCCGCTGCAAGGGCGGCTTTTAACTCTGACCGGAATTATTTCGGTTTCTCAAGTGCGGTGATCGCTTAACGCGCTGCGCCGAAACCGCCCAAAAGGGGAAAGTGCTTTTCCCCTTTTGGATTTCCCCTCGCTTTCTTACTTCGCGCTGCCGCTTGCTGGCTATGTTCCAGTTACCACCGTGACAGGCTGGAAATCTAGCCGCTACGCGGTGCCTTCGTTTCGGGATTGCAGCCTATGGTCTGCAACCTCTCACTCAGCAAGCTTTCTGAACCGCCCGTGAGTTTCCACATACTCGATCTGCTCCTCCCCCTGCGAAGGGGGAGGCGGGGAGGGGGTTTTAAAGACGACTCAAACGGCTATTTGATCCATAACGTCTTCATCATTTGCTGAAAATGCCAGCACATCGTTTAAGAGGTTCAGCCTTTCCAAAAGAACAAAATTCAGTATTTCTTTAGCAACTGGATTGCAGATTTCGGTGATAGCCAGACAAAGTGCACGGCATTGATCACAAAGCTCATCGGGTTCAAGCGGTGTCTTATCGAACAGGCCATCAGCGGTAGGATTCGGTAAAGAAGTAGAAATAATCATGGTAAACCCTCAAATGTTTGTTGTGGCGTCATACATGCGTTGCAAATCGCATGGGTGGCAGATCAAACAGAGTTTGCAATACCGGACATTTGAGAAAACCAGCCAGCCCGAAGGCTGCTCTGTCTGATCCGCCATAATATGCTGGCGTAGATCCACGGTGTATTTAACCATGAATATTTCAAATGTCACAGGTTGCAAATCCTGGCTACGGATTTTGCCGCAGCAGGAAACAATTTACGCCGATTAATTTAATAAAAAAATTGGCTTTTCAAAGCATTGGAAAGCATCTCGCAAACAAAAATGTAATCAATGTAAAGCATAGATTCAGGTAATATTATGAGTAACTTCATCACAGAGTCGTTATTAAAACCCCCTCCCCGCCTCCCCCTTCGCAGGGGGAGGAGCAGATCTCATGTTTATGATCGTGAGGGCGATTCAGAAATCTTGCTGAACGGAGCGGCCTGAAGACCTATGGCTTCAGGACCGAGAGAAGGCACCGCGCAGCGGCAAGATTTCCAGCCTGTCACGGTGGTACCTGAAACATAGCCTGCGAGCGAAGCACTTGTTGTAAAGGCGGGGGAGGAATCCAAAGGAGGGAAAGCACTTCCCTCCTTTGGTCGGTTTCGGCGCGAGAGGCCGCGTGATAACCGTTATTGAGAAACCGAAATATTCTCGATCAAGCCTTCACGGCGAGTGAGAAACCGAAATATTCTCGATCAAAGGGGTTGAAAGCCGCCCCGTTGCAGCGGCTTTCTGCAACTAATGCCTGGTCTGTTCCTTTTCCCTCGCCACGACCGAAAACTCCGCCATCATCCGCACCAGATCCTGCATACCGAGATTAACCTGATTGATCACATCACCGGCATTGCGGCTCAGCACCACGCCACCGCCTGCGCGGTTGACGCAATTCCCCATACCATCAATCGCGGCCATCACACCATCACGGATGCTTTGCGTAAGCTGGTCAATTTCGACGGCAGCCTTGCGGGACTGATCGGCCAGTGAGCGAACCTCACCCGCCACCACGGCAAATCCCCTGCCCTGCTCGCCCGCATGCGCGGCTTCGATGGTGGCGTTGATGGCTAACAGGTTGGTTTGAGACGAAATACGGCGGATGGTATCAACCATTTCGCCAATACGTTCAGATGTCTGACCGAGCTGCCCGATGATGTCGGAAGTCCGCCGCGCCAGCGCTTCGACTTCCTGCATATCTTCCACTGCCTGCCGGACGATGGTCACGCCCTCTGCCGCGGTTTTGTCAGTAGTCAGCGACAGTTCATGCACGTGCGTCATCATGCTTTCCTGCTGACGCTGCTGATCCATCTGATCCGTAATGTCATGCGCGATTTTGACGATTTTTATCACTTTGCCGTCATCATCTATCACCGGGTTATAGCTCGCCTCCAGCCAGACAGACTGACTGTGGCCAGTAATGCGCTCAAAACGGCCAAGGATAAATTCACCGTTTCTCAGACGCTGCCAGTGATTGCGGTACTCGTGGGAATCACAGTATTGCGGGACACAAAACATCGTGTGGGAATGGCCCTTAATTTGCTGCAAAGAATAACCCATGACTTTCAGGAAGTTATTGTTCGCAGAAATCACATGACCTTCAGGTGTAAAGGTAATCAGTGCCATTGAACGGTCAAGTGCTTGTAAAATTCCCTGATGCTCGTGGGATTCATTAATTCTTTCAGATACATCACTGGCAATTTTAATTATCTCGGTCACTTTGCCTTGTTTATTTTTCACCGGAACATAATTTGCCTCAAGCCAGATTATATTCCCGTTTTTGTGTACACGTTTAATATTTCCGCTGACCGACTTTCCCTGCCGCAAACCTTCCCAGTGAAGACGATACGCATCGCTGGCAACAAACTCCGGGGTGCAGAAAATCCGGTGAGGCTGACCAATCACCTCGTTTCTGCTGTACCCCATGCTGCTGAGAAACAGGTCGTTAACCTCAAGCACCACGCCTTCCGGCGTGAAAGCGATCATCGGAACCGCCTGCTGGATCGCAGCGAATTTATCACGCCATATCGTACTAAACTGATGAGAAAATAATTGCATAGGACAGACACCCTGTGGCTGATAACGTGAATTAATGTGTAATCACAGTTAATTTATAAAAATACACGTGCTAATTCCCACAGATGATGAGTAAAGTTACTCATCAACATGCGAAAGATTAGTCTGACCCCTGGGTGGGTTTAGGCAGGTGCGTGAAAATTTAAATAGCGCAGTGAAAAATAAGCTCACCAGAAAAATCATTACCCTGATAATTAACAAACTTTATTATAGTCAATTAAGCTTAATTTAATTCACCAAAAAAGAAAGGGGCTGGCAGGAGTATTTTTTCCAGCATATTCACCGTCAGATAAACACGCTGGAATACAGGAATTCACAACGTGATCAGACTGACCAGCGTTTGATTGCCCAACTTTTTTGCTGCGAAGGCGTCAGGAAGGTCCAGGCGACAAAACGGCTGATCTTGTTGCCATGCACCATTTCGACAGTGCGGACATCCGTCGCTTCCTCTTCACGAAGTGCGTCATACAGTAACGGCAGCGTTGTTTTTTTGGAAACCAGCACGGTGTACCAGAAACAGTTCTGCGCTTTACCGGCGCTCTCTTCTGCCATGCGGACCACAAAGGCCTCTTCGCCGCCTTCACACCACAATTCGTTGTGCTGACCACCGAAGTTAAGCTCTGCGGTGCCCGCACGTCTGTCCAGACCCAGGTTTTGACGTTTACGCTGGCTGCCGGATGCCGCATCTGCCGCTGAAGCGTGGAACGGCGGATTACACAGCACCGCGTCGTATCGCTCATCATGGCGGATAATGGTGTCGAGAATACGCTGCGGTTTCGCCTGTAAACGGAAACGCACCTGATTGGTCAGTTGCGGATTGGTCGCGACGATTTTTTTAGCCGCCGCCATTGATACCGGATCAATCTCACTGGCGGTGAAGCGCCAGCCGTATTCACGTAAACCAATAATCGGGTAAATACAGTTCGCGCCCACGCCGATATCCAGCACGGAAATGTCTTTGCCTTGCGGGATATTGCCGTTGTTGCTGCCCGCCAGAAGATCTGCCAGATGGTGAATATAATCTGCACGCCCCGGAATTGGCGGGCACAGATAATCGGCAGGAATATCCCAGTTTTCAATCTGATAGCAATCGCGCAGCAAAGCACGGTTCAGGGCTTTTACCGCCTGAGCGTTGGCGAAATCAACCGACAAATCGCCCCATTTATTTTCGACGACGAACGGTGCAAGTTCCGGGCTGCTGGCAATCAGGGCCGGGAAATCATAGCGGCTGCGATGACGATTTCGCGGGTGAAGACCGCTTTTTTCCTGAGGGAAGACTTTCTTTTTTTCCACCTGAGTGACTCTCCGAAAGGTGTGCGCGACGCATAAAATATGCGATGGGGCGTTGGATATTTATGAATGGCGCACAAGATACCACAAAGCGCCGCCTGCCGGATGCATGCTGACTCGGGCGGGCACATAAAAACGGTCAACGTCTGATTAATTCGGGTAATGTACAAATCATAGTCTTTATGAATTATTTGCTGAGGAAAATCATGAACACTGATGAACGTTACTACTACGAGCCCGCTAAAGGCCACGGCCTGCCCCATGATCCGTTAAACGCCATTGTCGGCCCGCGTCCGATTGGCTGGATTTCATCACGCAATGCCGCCGGACAACGCAACCTGGCGCCGTACAGCTTCTTCAACTGTTTCAATTACCGTCCGCCGATCATCGGTTTTGCCAGCAGTGGCTGGAAAGACAGCGTGGCGAATATCGTGGAAACCGGCGAATTCGTCTGGAATCTCACCACCCGACCGCTGGCGGTGAAAATGAATGAAAGTTCGGCCTCGCTGGAACACGGGGCGGATGAGTTTGATTTCGCCGGTCTGACCGCACAACCCGGCACCCTGGTTGCCGCGGAACGCGTGCTGGAAAGCCCGGTGAACTTTGAGTGCAAACTGACGCAGTGTATTCAGCTGAAAACCGCTGCGGGAGGCGATATCGATACCTGGCTGGTGCTGGGCGAAGTGATTGCCGTGCATATCGCGCCACATCTGCTGATTGACGGCATTTATCAGACTGCGCTTGCCGAACCGGTATTACGCGCCGGTGGCCCTTCCGCCTACTACGGTATTTCAGAAGATTTACGCTTTGACCTGATACGCCCCGACGCCCGTTGACCTGAGGCGTAAGACAAAAAAAAAGCCACCGCACGTTGACCCTGCCGGTGGCTTTTTTACGCATGATATTTATTTTTTGCTGTAACTATTTTCTACCGTAGTTCTGTTCAACGAAATCCGCAAAATCCTGACACATCGCGTCATCACCGTCGGCACTGTCAGCGAGGATCAACGCACCATCCACCACGCGGATATGCACATTCAGATCGAAATCCGCTTCAGGTTGCTCACGTTTTGATGCCTTTTCAATGGTCTGCTGCGCTTCCTGCCACGCCGCATCCACGGTCTGATTACAGGCCTGCGCCAGATAATCCGGATTGAACCCCTCGCCGGTCAGGCTGCGCAAGGTATCGTCGTGACTGACGCTGTTACCTGGCGTCCAGTAATGCTTCGCCAGATCCGGGCCGATGGCCGGATTGTCGGTCAGATAACCATCGCGTTTCAGGAAGAAAGCGCGGGTTTGTTCCACGGCCATCATCGCCAGCAGATAGCCCTGATACGAACAGGCGGATTCCATGGAAAGCAGATGCGGGATAGCGAGCGTCGGACGCGGACTGCCGGTGACGCCCAGAATATGGGTTTCGACATCACGCGCCAGCGCGGTCATCGCTTCCGGCGTGCGTTTCTCATCCGGCCACTGATAAAGCTGCCACTCGAAATACGGCACCAGCAGAATGTGACGTTCATTGAAGGAACGCATCGGCTGACGGGCTTCAATACTGGCGCGGATCAGTTCATCCGGCACCGGTTCACCTGCGGTATTTTTCGCATAACGTTTCAGCCAGTCAGCATCTTCCAGCAGGCTGTCGCAAAACATGGATTGCGTTTCCGCATAGGCCATGGACGTCGGCGGGAATTCCTGCGAGAAGCATGGCGCATTCTGGCGGATATTGGCGAAGTGCGCCGCATGGCCGCCTTCATGGAACAGCGTATTCAGACCATTCGCGCCACTGCCAATCTGATCAGGTTTCGCCAGGCTGGTGAAGTTAATCACTGCTGGCACCCATTTGCCGTTGTCATAGAACGGCGGCACCGGCCCGTGCATAAAACCATTTTCAAACTTGCCTTCGCGTACCAGCAAATCCAGCTGCATTTCTGCGCCGTTAAAGCCGATATTCAGGCGCTTGAAGCTGTCTATCCAGCGACGCAGGGAATCAGCGAACGGGAAGTAAGGATCGAGCTGGCGGGTGACGTCACCGGCGCTGGCGAAGCGGATATTCCATGGCAATAGTGCGGCGTCGCCTTCACGCGCGACCAGTTCATTGAGGCTGCGGGTGTTGCTTTCGCGGGTTTGCTCTTCGAAACGATCGAGGATGGCGAATAACTGTTCCGGCGACATGCGCTCGGTTTTATTCACTTTATAATCGAAGTAGTTGCGGTAACCGAGCTGACGCGCAAAACGGTTACGCAAGCCGATCAGCTCAGGCAATCCGTTATGCAGCAGCCAGTCTTCCAGTTCGCGCAATGCATTCTGCGAACTCCGGCGGTAGACTTCATTTTCGTTATTCGCCTGATTGGTCAGTAGCTCGCCAAGGGAGGCATTAACGCGCTCGCCTTTGCTGTTGATGTGCGTCATGCGGTACTGCTTACGTTTGCCGAACAGCGCCGATTCCGCCTGAATAATTTCATCCAGCAGCGCCTGTGCTTTAGGGTCTTCAATCACGTTGCAGTCAAAGAAATTCAGCCAGCCACGCAGACCGTGCAGTAAGGCATCACGCGCCTCGCTGGCGGATTCTTTTTCGACGCGGGCAATCGCATCACGTAATTCCTGCGGGCGGGAAGGTTGGGCGATAAAACGTTTGTACGCCGTTTCAGCAGCGGAGAAAGCCGCAGAAACAGTGTCATCACCGGTGCCCATATAGTGTTGCCAGAACAAATTTTCTTTGTCCTGATGAACTTTGAGGTAATCGCGATTGAGGGCGTTAAAGTAGTCCTGAGCCTGTTTCATGCATTCTTCTCTGCTGAAAGTTAACGAGATTATGCATTGAGTGTATGTTCGCAAAGCGGTTATGTCGATATGGCAAAACCGCTTTTGAACGTCAGGCAGGAGGGTGCGGAGATCAGTTTTTCTTAACAAACTCAGATTTGAGTTTCATCTGGCCGAAACCATCAATTTTGCAATCGATATTGTGATCGCCTTCGACTAAACGAATGCCTTTCACTTTGGTGCCGATTTTCAGCATCGAAGAACTGCCTTTCACTTTCAGGTCTTTGATCACGGTGACAGAATCGCCATCCGCCAGCAGATTGCCGTTGGCATCCACCACTTTCAGTACATCATCATCTGCCGCAGCATCACTGTTCATCGACCAGACATGTCCACATTCAGGGCAGTTAAGCATTTCGCCGTCCTGCCAGGTGAATTCGGATTGACACGTCGGGCAAGCTGGTAAAGTTTCCATATTTAAATCCCCATAAAATTTTATAAAAAAACGAATAAAATCATGAAATAAATTTCGTAGTTTCTCTATTTTAGCGGTTAACCACACTTTTGAACAGGGTAACGGATTTTTTGGGGAGCTGAGCCGGACTTAAACGCAGGATTTATAGAGGAATACAGGCAGTTTTTTAACTCCTCCCCTCGCGAAGGGGGAGGCCGGGAGAGGGTATTAAAGGCGAAACCCATGCTTATGCACACGTAAACGCCTGATTTTGACCTTAATACCCCACCCCAACCCTCCCCTTCGCAGGGAGGGAGCGGATCGAGTTCGGTTAAAAAATCTGATCCACAATCATTCTGGCCTCAACCATATCGTCACAAACCTCTGCGGCCACCAGACAACACGCCAGTTGCGTGATGATCGCCTGCGGGATCGCGCGCTCGCCATTCAGACACTGATTGATGTATTCGACGGTGGTCGCTACGTCTTTCGAGGCCGGCACGTCCGCACCGAAAATCTCTTCTTTTTCGGCCAGTACGCGCTGTCCGCCACCGGCGATAAAGTGCGTCTGCGGAAAACGTGAAGGGTTCGCGTACACTTCCCCTTCGGTGCCTTGCGTCAGGAGCGCACGGCCATCAATCTGGCAGAAGAACGAGGAAACACGCTGCACGTATTCAGGGTGCGAAACACTCGATAAACGCAGGGAATCCTGACCGGTAAACGGCGTGATAAGTTTCGCCAGAGTATGGCTGCTGTTCCGCACCCCCATTTGCCAGCGCAACGCGAGCTGTTTTTCGACTGGCGGGCAAAGTACGGAGATCGGCACAAATACCGGTGCGTCAGCCGCATCTGAAAGCTGTTGTGCGTCCTGCTGGCTTTGTGCTGCGCGGATGCCGAGCGCGCGAAAAATCTCAGCACTGGTGATGCGGGTCGGATCTTCATCCACACCATGCACCAGCACTGGCAAGCCGAGACGGCTGAGCAGGATAGCCAGCAGCGGCGTCAGATTCGCCTGTTTACGTGCACCGTTATAGGTTGGGATCACGACCGGCAGCGGACGATCAGCCGGTGGCTGAAGGCGCATCACGCACTCGTCCATCGCCTGATAAAAACCGAGCATTTCTTCTTCCGCTTCGCCTTTGATACGAAACGCAATCAGCAGCGCACCGAGTTGCAGATCCGGCACCTCGCCCGCCAGCATGTGGCGATACAACGCATGCGACTGCTCACGGTTCAAATCGCGGGCGTGATTTTTGCCCCGTCCCACTTCTTTGATGAGTTTGGTGTAATCCATCGTAGCCTTACCTTGTCTGTGCAATCATGTGTCAGTGCAAAGAAGTTATCGTCTGCGCGCACGGCGACGAACCGGGTCTTTCTTCGCGGTCTTGAGAATATCGGGGCGCTTCACTGAACCGGGCGCTGGCATTTCGCGCTGTTCAATCGGGAATACCGGCAATGCCGCCAGCAGGCGTGCACCGTAACTTTTTGTCAACAGGCGCTTATCGTAAATCACGATTTCGCCAGTACATTCATGGCTGCGGATCAGTCGCCCGACCTGCTGGATCAGATTGAATGACGCGCTGGGCAAACTCTGCACTTCAAACGGATAGCGTTTCAGCGTTTTCAGCCATTCACCTTCCGTCAGAATAACCGGACTGTCGATAGGGGGGAAAGCGATCTTATGGATATGTACCTGCGTCAGCAGTTCCCCTTTCAGGTCCAGCCCTTCGGCGAACGATTGCAGGCCAATCAGTACGCTGGTGGTGCCCGCAGCGACGCGTTTACGGTGCTCCTCGACCAGCCGGTAGCGCGGCTGATCGCCCTGCACCAGCAACATCAGGCGTAAATCCGGTAACAGCGCCACAAACTGCTGTAACGCACGGTTGCTGGCAAACAATACCAGCTGGCCGGTATGCCCCCCTTTCGCCAGTTCAGCGCGGAAGAAATCTGCCATTTCCTGAATATGCGTGGCCTCATTGGCCATCACCGGTTCGAGGGTCATTTGCGGAATGACCAGCTTGCCCTGCTCGACGTGATTAAACGGCGAATCCAGGCTGACAAACCGGTCACCGGCTTTTTCCGTCAGCCCGCTCATTTCCTGAAGCCGGGAAAAACTGTTCAGCGAGCGCAATGTCGCGGAAGTGATCACCACATGCGGCACTTTGCGCCACAGCATTTTTTCCAGCTGTTCGCTGACGCGGATCCCCGCGCAATGAAACACCAGATGTGTCTGGTTATCGAAATACGAACGCGTTACCCATTTGCCAATTGGCGCATTCGAGGCCTTGTCCAGCGCCGCCAGCCGCCACAGTTTGCTCATGGTTTCGAGATACCCCTGCATGCGGCTCATATGCAGAATCGCGCGGTGTAAACGCATAATATCGTGCTTGCCGGTTTTCTCGCTGAGGTCATTCACCATGTATTCTGCCAGGCTGCGCAGGCCATCGGTGAGTTTAAACAGGCGGCTGCACTGTTCGGTCAGTTCAGGGGGTAAGACGCCCAGCTCGAAACGGTATTCGGCTTCCGGTTCTGCAGGCGGCAGATGCTGGCTGACCGCTTGCTCGATCAGCAGCAGCAGTTCGCGCATTTCGGCACAGTGGTTATGCAGGCGTTCAGCATGGGTCAGCGGCGGCGGATTTTTCGGGGTGAACAGCGCCAGACATTGCTCAATCTGCCGCACAAAGTTGTCCAGTTGCAGGTTATTCCACACCGCAGTGATTTCGGCCTCGACTTCCAGCGCATCACGCGCCACTTCCGGCAAATGATGGCCTTCATCAAGCACCAGCAGCAGATCTTTCGCCGGCGGCAGCACCGATTCCGATTCCAGCGCAGCCATCACCAGCGCGTGGTTAGTCACCACCACATCGGCACTTTCAATCTCTTTGCGCGCCACAAAATACGGGCATTCACGGAAATAGTGGCAGTTACGGCTGAGGCAGTTGGCTTTGTCGGTGCTGATTTTTATCCACAGCGGATCGTCGATGGTTTTCTGGTAATGATCGCGCAATCCGTCCCACTCGTAGCGGGACAACGCGGTTTCCAGCGTTTTACAGAGTTTCTGTTCTTCGCCGCTGGAAGGCGCCAGTTCATCGCCGAGGAATAACCCGAGGTCGCCCTGCGCATTCTCGTTACTCATCGCCGCCAGATTACGCGGGCAGACATAACGGCCACGCCCGAATGCGCCGGTGAATTTCAGATCCGGAATAATTTTTTTTAGCAGCGGGAGATCTTTACTGAAAATCTGATCCTGCAACGCCACGTTGGCGGTGCTGACAATCAGCGGTTTTTCTTCCTCGCGGCTGACGGCAATGCCGGGGATCAGATAGGACAGCGTTTTCCCGACGCCGGTTGGTGCCTCAATGGCCAGATGCCGTGCAGAATCCCCCGAGAACGCTTTCGCCACCTCTGCAATCATCTGACGTTGCGGAGCGCGGGAAATGAAGTCCGGGATTTGCTGTTGCAGGGCTTTGTACCACTGGCTTATCTGATTTTTTACTGCGGGGGAAAGCGCCATGCATCTCTTTTTTGTTGGAAGTGAGACAGGAATGTCGGGGCTATTGTCACACAGACCCGCTTCCGGCGCAGCCCGAAATCTCAATTCCTCCTCCTTACGGGTGAACGAAAATTGTGCAGAAAAAACGGAGGATGTGTAAAAAAAGAAAAAGTTCATTTCTGACTGTCATAAATTGATCACAAAAATACGGTAAAAAACTCTCGCTGAGAAAAATCCGAGTCCACACGGAATGCACAGCAAAAAATGGTGATTAGCGTCTTTCCATAAGACTTCATATAAAGCTTTCCCAAAAAGCTTTTAATAGAAAATGCAGGGTAAAAATTCATGAAACGTAATATTCTGGCACTTTTAATTCCTGGTTTATTGATTGCATCAGGCGCACACGCAGCGGAAGTTTATAATAAAGACGGCAATAAACTGGACCTGTACGGTAAAGTGAAAGGTCTGCATTACTTCTCTGACGCTGCCAGCAATGACGGCGACCAGAGTTATATTCGTTTCGGTTTTAAAGGCCAGACACAAATTAATGACCTGATCACCGGCTACGGCCAGTGGGAATACAACGTCATGGCTAACCATGCTGAATCTGACAGCAAAACGCCAAGCACCACCGGCACCAAAACCCGTCTGGCCTTCGCTGGCCTGAAATTCGGTCAATACGGTTCCGTCGACTATGGCCGTAACTACGGTGCGCTGTACGACGTTGAAGCCTGGACCGATATGTTCCCTGAATTCGGCGGCGACGGTTATACCAAGGCTGACCGCTTCATGACTGGCCGTACCAACGGCGTAGCCACCTACCGTAACCGTGGCTTCTTCGGCCTGGTTGACGGTCTGAACGTTGCCGTTCAGTACCAGGGCAAAAATGAAAACGACGGTCGCAGCAGCAGCACTGCTAACGGCGACGGTTATGCACTTTCCACCACTTACGCACTGGGTGACACCGGCGTGAGCCTGGGTGGTGCCTATGCTTCTTCTGACCGCACAACTGCTCAGAGTAATTCCACTTACGGCAAAGGTGATAAAGCAGACGCATGGACTGGCGGCATGAAATATGACGCAAATGGCGTTTATTTAGCCGCAATGTATGCTGAAACCCGTAATATGGTGGCAATCACCGTCCCTGGCGGAATTGCAGGCGCACCGGCTGGCAGCGGTTTTGCGAATAAAACACAAACCTTCGAAGCTGTTGCACAATATCAGTTTGAAAATGGCCTGCGCCCTTCACTGGGTTATGTCCAGACTAAAGCGAAAGATATTGAGAATATCGGTGATGCCGACCTGGTTAAATATGTTGACGTAGCCGCGACCTATTATTTCAACAAAAATATGTCTGCGTATGTTGATTATAAAATCAACCAACTGTCTGACGACAATAAACTGGCTCTGAACAACGACGATATCACTGCCGTTGGCCTGGTTTATCAGTTCTAAATTTAAGCGTTTTACCCCCTCATTGTTATTTCTCTGTCTTTGATTTTTTTTGGCCGGACTCACCATCCGGCCTTTTTCATTTCTGTCATTTTCCGGCACATCTCGCGTAACTCATCATTTATTCTTTCACACCCCGCTGAATCTGCTAAAGTTTTAACGATTTTCATGAATGCGAATCCTTCGTAACAAGCATAGGGACAACCAATGAATAAAATTTCGCTTTGCACCACCAGTGCTTTAATCATGCTGGCCCTCAGTGGCTGTGCGCAGCAAAAAACCGATGCCCAGCAGAAGCTGAACGATCAGTCCGTCATGGCACTGAACTGGTTCCAGCAATCCGGTGAATATCAGGCGCTGGCTTATCAGGCATTTAACACGGCCAAAATGGCTTTCGATCAGGCGCAGCCTCTGGCTGGCCAGAAGAAAGCGGTTGTCGTTGACCTCGATGAAACCATGCTCGATAACAGCGCATACAGTGCGTGGCAGGTCAAAGCGAACAAGCCATTCGACAGCAAGACCTGGTCTCAGTGGACAGCAGCCCGCCAGGCAACAGCCGTTCCCGGTGCGGTTGAATTCGCTAATTATGTCAACACTCACGGCGGCACGATGTTCTACGTGTCCAATCGCAAAACCAGCGAATACGCCGCGACACTGGACAATATGAACCGTCTGGGCTTTACCGGCGCCAATGAAAAAACCATGCTGCTGAGTTCTGATACCTCCAACAAGCAGGCACGTTTTGATTCCATCAAAGCCGCGGGTTATCACGTGGTGATTTACATCGGCGACAACCTGAATGACTTTGGTTCTGCCACCTACCATCAGGGCAACGAGCAGCGTCGGGCGTTTGTGAATCAGAACCATCAGCACTTCGGTACACAATATATCGTGCTGCCAAATCCGCTGTACGGTGACTGGGAAAGTGGTCTGGCGAAGGATTACAACAAGCTGACGCCTGAGCAGAAACTGTCAGCGCGGGAGCAGAATTTGAAGGCGTGGAGCGGGAAATAAGCCCGTTGCGGTTTGCTCCTCCCCCTGCGAAGGGGGAGGTTGGGAGGGGGTTTTAGACTGTAAATCAATTGCCTGAGCGGAAACTTCACCCAACGTTTTTGCTTTAATACCCCACCCCAGCCCTCCCCTTCGCAGGGGAGGGAGCGGAACGGTGAAAGCCTGAGTAATGTCTGCCTTTTGTCAGGACATCGCGTTAAATCTCCGGATTCCCCACTAACCCATCGATCAATATCTGCGGTGTCCCCTGCGAGCAGCGCTCAATTCTGCCGCGCACGCCGTAGACCCGCGCCAGACTGTCGGCAGTGATCACGTCTTCCGGCTCGCCATCGGCAATCAGATTGCCGTCTTTAAGCATCAGCACGCGGTCGCCATGACGCAGGGCGATATTGATGTCATGCACCACAACCACTGTCACGATATTGCGTTTCTGCGTTTCCTTGCGCACCAGATCCATGACATGGAACTGGTAGTTGAGATCGAGTGCGCTGAGCGGTTCGTCCAGCAGGAGTAATGACGGCTGACGGATCAGCGATTGTGCCAGGCCAACCAGTTGCTTCTGACCACCGGAAAGCTGATCGAGATAACTCAGCGCCAGATGTTCGATACCCAACTGACGCAAAAGCGCCATCACTGTGTCGGTACCTTCCGCATTCTTGCCTTTACCGCCGCCGGACGCGCGCTGCGCCACGATAATGGATTCCAGCACATGCAGATGTACGCCCGCAGGCAGAGTTTGCGGCAGATACACCACCTGCTCTGCACGTCGTGCAAACGGCATCGGCATTAAATCGTGTCCGTCGAGCATCAGCTGCCCTTCCGCACGGTTAAGCCCGGCGAGAGAACGCAGCAGCGTCGACTTGCCGCTGCCATTTGGCCCGAGAAGAACGGTAATTTTCCCGCGTGGCAACATCGGTACATTCAGATTGCGGATCACGCGGCGCTTCGGATATCCGGCGTTGAAATCGCGGATTTGCAGGCCCTGCGTAGCAGCATTCAGTAAATCTTCAGGATGCGTTTCTAACATCGCAGACATCAGATGTTCCCCCGGTGGCGCAGAATAATACTCAGGAAGAACGGCACGCCAACCAGAGACGTCACGATACCGACAGGAATAATGACGCCCGGCACCAGATTTTTAGAGGCTACCGACGCCATCGACAACACCAGCGCGCCAATCAGCGCACTGGCGGGCAGATAAAAACGGTGATCTTCACCAAACATCAGGCGGGCGATATGCGGCGCCACCAGCCCGATAAAACCGATCGGCCCGACGAAAGCCACCGCCAGTGCGGAAAGAATACTGATGCGCAGTAACGTACCGAGGCGCAGGCGACGCACGTCGATACCAAAACTGACGGCACGATCTTCACCCAGACGCAGCGCGGTGAGTTTCCACGCGCTCATCATCGACCACGGCAATAAAATCAGGAATGCCAGCACCATCACGCCGAGTTTCACCCACGACGCCCTCGCCAGGCTGCCCATCGTCCAGAAAACCAGCCCCTGTAAGGTGTCTTCGGTGGCGATAAACTGCATCAGCGAAACCAGTGCGTTGAAGGTAAAGACCAGTGCGATACCAAACAGCACCACACCGGAGCTGGCAACGCGCGTCCAGCGGGTGATACCGTCGAGCATCAGTGCAGCAAATAAAGCAAAAATGAAGGCGTTGGCGGAGATAAACCATTGATCCGGCACGCCCGGAATACCAATGCCAAGCACAATCGCCAGCGCCGCACCAAACGCCGCAGCAGAAGACACGCCCAGCGTAAACGGACTGGCCAGCGGGTTATTGAGGATAGTCTGCATTTCAGCACCGGCAAGGCCCAGTGACATACCGACCGCCACCGCCATCAGCGCGTAAGGCAGACGAATATCCCAGACAATCACCCGCGTGCCCGGATCCGCCGCTGCGGCGTCAAACAGCGTTTTCCACAATGTGCCGAGCGATAACCCCGAAGGCCCCATAATGAAATCAATCACCAGTGAAACGACAATCGCCAGTACCAGGATCAGCATAACTAACAGACGGCGGCGCACGATATTCTGGTATCGCCCCATAACGCTGTCTTCGGCGTTGACGTTCACCCTCAGGGTGGGTTCGGTAGTTGCACTCATTTTCGCTTCAATCTCATTAAGTTAAAACTTACGGCGGGAGAACATGTTCTGGGGTTCCCGTAGGAAGGAAATAAATGATAATAATTATCAATGTGTTTTGCAAAACCTATCAGACATTCAAAGTAAACAAGGGCGTAACAAAGCATGACGTAAGGGGGCTTCTGGCGTGAATCGCAGGCATGAAAAAGCGGAGCCTGAGCTCCGCTTTTTCATGCCATGGAAATCGGGGTCTGTTACTTATCGACGTGATCCGGGAATTCCATTTCGCTGTATTTCACCACTTTAGTGCCTTTGCTCAGCTTGTAGCCGAACCAGATGATCAGGAACAGTGGCAAGCCAATGTAAGTCGCCGCTACGCCACCCCAGTCAATGGTGTCTTTCAGGAATGCCTGATAGTTCTGGCCCAGCGTAATGATCAGACACAACACAAAGGCGAAAACCGGGCCGAACGGGAAGAAACCTGACAGATAAGGCAGTCTCTTCAGATCACGGCCCTGTAAGACATAACCGCGACGGAAACGGTAATGGCTGACAGCAATCCCCAGCCAGGCGATGAAACCGGTCATGCCCGACGTGTTCAGCAGCCACAGGTAAACGGTCTGATTACCAAACATTGAGCTCAGGAAACACAACGCCGCCACGATAGTGGTGGCATACAGCGCGTTACGCGGCACACCCCCTTTCGACAGCTTAGCGAATATGCGCGGCGCTTTGCCTTCGCTCGCCAGGGTAAACAACATGCGGGTGGAAGCGTACATTCCGGAGTTACCGGCTGACAGTACCGCCGTCAGGATCACAGCATTCATTACCGCTGCCGCTGATAACAGACCCGCATTACGGAATACCAGCGTGAACGGGCTTACCGAGATATCGCCGACTTCATTACGCAACAGATTCGGGTCGGTATAAGGAATGATCAGGCTGATCACCAGAATCGCCAGAATATAGAACAGCAGAATACGCCAGAAAACCTGACGCACCGCGCGCGGAATATTCTTGCCCGGATTCTCAGATTCGCCCGCCGCCACCCCGATCAGTTCAGTGCCCTGGAAGGAGAAACCGACAATCATCGCCACGCCTATCATCGAGGCAAATCCGCCTGCAAACGGCGCATCACCGATGGCCCAGTTATGCCAGCCCGCCGTTTCAGCACCGCGCATAATGCCGGTGATCATCAGGACACCAACGGCGATAAAGATGATGACGGTAACCACTTTGATCAGCGAGAACCAGTATTCCGCCTCACCAAAACCGCGCACGGAAATGTAGTTGAGCAGGAAAATCAGACCAAGGAACAAGGCGCTCCAGATCCAGCCCGGCGTGTCCGGGAACCAGTAATTCATCACCAGTTGTGAGGCCACCAGGTCAACCGCGATGGTGACTGCCCAGTTATACCAGTAGTTCCAGCCCAGTGCGAAACCGAAGCCTTCTTCAACATAACGGGAGCCGTAAGTGGAGAATGAACCGGAAACCGGCATGAACGCCGCCAGCTCACCGAGGCTGGTCATCAGGAAGTAAACCATGATGCCGATTAATGCGTAGGAAAGCAGCGCCCCACCCGGACCTGCCTGGGAAACTGTCGCACCTGATGCAACGAATAACCCCGTACCAATTGAACCGCCTATGGCGATCATCGTTAAGTGACGTGCCTTCAGCTCGCGACGCAGTGTGGGAGCCACCTGCGTATTTTTTGTAGGTTGTTGAGCCATTTTTTCCCTATATCCGCTCGTCATGTGCAAATTTAAGCGCGGATTGTAGCAAAACCTGCCGCTCTGAATAGCAGGAACGACCTGTTATAAGACACCTTCATAACTGGCCGCAGATCATTAGTGAAAGACCGTTATTGGGCTTCGCGACAATAGGTTAGAAAACGTGATAATGCGCCGGAGATATGTTTTTGCCGGTGATGAATCAGGTAAAGCTTACGCACCAGCGGCGCGACGGGCAGCCGGATTTCCACCAGTGAACCGCTGCTCAGCTGCTCAGAAATCACCCGCCGCGAGAGGCAACTGATCCCGATGCCATGCCGTACAGCGTGCTTAATGGCCTCGGAATTCCCCAGTTCCATCACCAGGTTAAAATCCGGCAACTGAGGCAACAACAGATGATCTAACACCTCACGGGTACCGGAACCACGCTCGCGCAGGATCCAGGGTTCACGCGCCAGCGATTCCAGCGAAACGACCCGCCCTGCCAGCGGATTTTCCGGCGCGACAAACACCACCAGTTCATCATCCAGCCAGGGCTGGGTGATCAGTTCCGGCATCTGACACGGGCCTTCGATCAGACCGAGATCGACACGAAAATCCGCCACCGCGTTAATAACATCATTGGTATTACCGACATTCAGCTCCAGCGGCGTATTGGGGAAATCCAGGCGGTAATCCGCGATCATCGCCGGCAGCATATAGTTGCCGATGGTGCTGCTCGCGCCGATGCGCAGCGAACCGTTATCGTGATTGAACAGTCGCTCGATTTCGCCCGCCTGTTCGAGCAACGCCAGCGCTTTCGGATACAGTAAACGCCCATGCTCATTAATTACCAGCCGCTTCCCGACACGGTCAAATAACTGCACGCCAAGCTGCCCTTCGATATCGGCCAGCGCCGCACTGACCGCCGATTGTGATAATGAAAGCACAACCGACGCCTGCGTGGTCGAACCGCTTTTCAGCACCTCGGCGAAAACTTCAAGTTGTCGCAATGTTATGTGCATAAATGTCCCGCTATTCTCACGCGCCTGACAGCACGCTGTGCTTTAAGTATAGACCCTTGCCTTGCAGGCCTCTTTTGAATGAAGGTTTTATACCAGTTTTACAGCTAGGTTATAAAGTAATAATCTATTTCATTTTTATATAAGCGCGGCGTAGCCTTGTTTCATCACTCCTGAACGAGGAACGGACAATGAGTACACTTGCGCTTAAAAATGAAAATAAAAAGACGGCGGATAAACGCCCTTTACCCCGTTTGTCGGGCTTTGGCCGCGTGTTACCCGGCCTGGCGCTGACCGGCGTGATCACTGCACTCGCGCTCTGGCTGAGCGATATTCCCGCACTGAGTCATCTCGGCCTGAGCGCGCTGACGCTGGCGATTGTCATCGGCATGGTGGTCGGCAATACGGTATATCCGGCGGCAAAACCCTGGTGCGAAGACGGCGTGACGCTGGCGAAACAACGTCTGTTGCGTCTGGGGATTATCCTTTACGGCTTGCGGCTGACCTTCGCACAAATCGCCGATGTCGGCGCGACCGGTATTGTGATCGACGCGCTGATGTTGTGTTCCACTTTCGCCCTCGCCTGCTGGCTTGGACAGCGGGTGTTTAAACTGGATCGCGATACCGCGATGCTGATTGGCGCAGGCAGCAGCATCTGTGGCGCAGCGGCGGTGATGGCGACGGAACCGGTGCTGAATGCCAAAGCAGAGAAAGTGACGGTTGCAGTCGCCACTGTCGTTATCTTCGGGACAGCCGCCATCTTTCTGTATCCGTGGTTATGGCATCTGAATGCGCAGTATCACTGGCTGAGTTTTACCGCTGCTCAGTTCGGCATTTACACCGGTTCGACGGTGCACGAAGTGGCGCAGGTCGTGGCGGCCGGTCAGGGTGTCAGCCCGGATGCGGAAAACGCGGCAGTGATCGCCAAGATGATCCGCGTCATGATGCTGGCACCATTCCTGCTGCTGCTCTCTGGCTGGAAGTCACGTAAAGAGGTACAACAAGGTGGCCAGAATGCGGGCATGCGCAATATAACTATCCCATGGTTTGCCCTGCTGTTTATTCTGGTGGCAGCATTCAACTCGCTGAATATTTTGCCACACAGCTGGATCCCGTCGCTGATTACGCTCGATACCGTGCTGCTGGCGATGGCGATGGCGGCGCTCGGGCTGACCACCCACATGAGCGCACTGCGTCAGGCGGGGCTTAAACCGATGCTGCTGGCGGCGTTGCTGTTTATCTGGCTGATTGTCGGCGGTGCCGGTATCAACCAACTGGTTCAGCATCTTTTTGGCTGATATTGCTGCTTTTAACACTTCAGTGCTGCGCCTCCTGCCCGGAGGCGCTATCATTTGTCCATAAACGCGATGAATAACTGAGGAGCAAAAATGAAGTTTGTGGGAGCACACGTGAGTGCGGCCGGGGGTGTCGATCAGGCGGTTCTGAGGGCACACGAGCTGGAAGCCACGGCTTTTGCGCTTTTCACCAAGAATCAGCGTCAGTGGAAAGCCGCACCGTTGCCGGAAGACGTCATCGAAAAATTCAAAGTGGCCTGTGAAAAATACGGTTACCAAAGCAATCAGATTTTGCCGCACGACAGCTACCTGATCAACCTTGGTCATCCGGTCACCGAAGCGCTGGAGAAATCCCGCGAGGCGTTTCTTGATGAGTTGCAACGCTGCGAACAGCTGGGCCTTTCGCTGCTGAATTTCCATCCGGGCAGCCACCTGATGCAAATCGAAGAAGATAAATGCCTGGCGCTGATTTCTGAATCCCTGAACATTGCGCTGGATAAAACCAAAGGCGTGACTGCGGTTATCGAAAACACCGCCGGTCAGGGCAGCAATCTTGGCTTCCGCTTCGAGCATCTGGCCAAAATTATTGAAGGCGTGGAAGACAAAAGCCGCGTTGGCGTCTGTATCGATACCTGCCATGCCTTTGCTGCAGGTTATGACCTGCGCACGGCAGAAGAATGCGAGAAAACCTTTAAGCACTTTGAAGAGGTGGTTGGTTTTCAATATCTGCGTGGTATGCACCTCAACGACGCGAAAAGTGAGTTCAACAGCCGCGTCGACCGCCACCACAGCCTTGGCGAAGGCAATATCGGCAATACCGTATTTAGCTGGATCATGAAAGACGCGCGGTTCGACGGCATCCCGATGATCCTCGAAACTGTCAATCCGGATATCTGGAAAGATGAAATCGCCTGGCTGAAAGCGCAGCAGACTGCCGAGAATGACGAAGCCGCGGCGTAGTTTTTACCGTAAATTCCGGTCGGCTCCCTCCCCTGCGAAGGGAAGGCGCAATAAAAAAGGCGCGACATTCACATGTCGCGCCTTTTTGTTTTTTAACGATTTACTGTTATGCAGCAGCTTTCGCGGCTACCGCAGCATCTGAACGTTTCAGAATCGCGTATGCGCCACCCGCCAGAACCGTACCGGCGATAATCGCCACCAGATAACCGAGAACCGGCGTGATTGCACCTGGGATCAGCAGTACGAACAGACCGCCGTGTGGTGCCATCAGTTGTGCGTGGAATGCCATCGACAGCGCACCGGTCAGTGCACCACCTGCGATACAGCATGGCAGAACACGCATCGGGTCACGGGCTGCAAACGGAATCGCACCTTCAGAGATAAAGCACAAGCCCAATACCAGCGCCGCTTTACCGCCTTCACGTTCGCTTTGCTCGAACTTATGACGCGCCAGCAATGTCGCCAGCCCCATCGCCAGAGGTGGCACCATACCGGCAGCCATGATGGCGGCCATTGGTGCATAGACGGAAGAACTCAGCAGTGCCACACCGAACGCGTAAGCAGCTTTGTTCACCGGGCCACCCATGTCGGTACACATCATCGCACCGAGAATTGCGCCCAGCAGTACCGCATTGGCTGTACCCAAAGATTGCAGCCAGGCAGTCAGACCCGCCATGATTTTAGCAACCGGCGTACCGACCACATAAATCATCACCAGGCCGGTAATCAGACTCGCCACCAGCGGAATAATCAGGATAGGTTTCAGCGCTTCCATACTTTGCGGTAATTTCAGCTTGCCGCTGATGGCTTTCGCCACATAACCCGCCAGGAAACCTGCGATGATACCACCGAGGAAACCAGCACCGGTGCTGACAGCCAGCATGCCGCCGATAAGACCCGGCGTCAGACCCGGACGGTCAGCGATAGAGAAGGCAATGAAACCGGCCAGAACCGGCACCATCAGCGCGAAGGCTGAAGCGCCACCGATTTGCATCAATGCCGCCGCCAGCGTGCCTTTCACTTCAAAGGCTTTGATACCGAAGACAAATGACAGTGCGATACACAGACCACCCGCAACCACCATTGGCAGCATGTAAGACACGCCGGTCAGCAGGTGACGGTATGGGCCTGCGCCGCCCGCTTCTTTCTTCCTGGTGCCCGTCGCTGCGCCCTGAGATTTCGGCTCAAACACTTCAGCTTCAACCAGCGCTTTGTCCAGTTCCTGTTTGGTCTTTTTCAGTGCCAGACCGGTAGACGTGCGGTACATCGGCTTACCGGCAAACTTCGCCAGATCCACTTCGATGTCAGCCGCGACGATCACCAGGTCGGCCGCTGCGACTTCTTCCGGCGTGATGGCATTGCCTGCGCCCACAGAACCGCGGGTTTCAACTTTGACCCACCAGCCACGTTTTTTGGCTTCAGTTTCAATCGCTTCCGCAGCCATAAATGTGTGAGCCACACCGGTCGGGCAGGCGGTGATGGCGACGATACGTTTCGGACCGCTGGCAGCCGGAGCGGCAACGGCTGCCGCAACAGGTGCGACATAAGGTTTAGCTTCAGCCACAGCGCGTTGCAGGAAAGCCTCCGGATCACGGACTGCATCAGCCACATTACCGGTATAAATATTTTTGCCAGCCAGCGCAGGTTCGTTTGGCACGGTTTCACCGGCCACAATCACTACATCAGCGTCAGCGGCCTGTTCGGTCAACGAGTGGCCTGCTTTCGCCGCAGCAGCAGCGAGCAAATTTTTTGCCAGTTGGCTGCGAGCCTGTCCCAGCGAACTGTCTATCATCAGCAGCATTTTCATTCTGACTCCTGCGGATTAAAAGGGTTTCAGATCAACACGGGCCATCATCGCCGCGAGTTGCGGACGATCGGTGACACCGACATTACTCTGGCTGACAGCCAGGGCAGCAACAGCAGTGGCCAGTCGTAGCGTATGTTCACTGGATTCACGCATCAGCAAACCGTAGATCAGACCACCGACCATGGAATCACCAGCACCCACGGTGCTGACGACTTCACAGGCTGGCGGTTTAGCGATCCACGCACCGGAGGCGTTAACCCACAATGCACCTTCAGCACCCAGAGAAATCACCACATGGGCGATCCCCTGATCACGCAGGGCATGCGCGGCTTCTACCACGTCGCTCAGTTCCGGCAATTTACGGCCAGCCCAGATTTCCAGTTCACGGCGGTTAGGTTTCACCAGCCAGGGCGCGGCTTTCAGACCGGCAACCAGCGCTTCACGGCTGCTGTCGAAGATGATGCACGGGCACTGTGCGCGCAGACGTTTCATCCAGTCGGTGAAGGCGTCAGGATCAACACCCGCTGGCAGACTGCCGCTGACGGCAACCATGTCGAACTGGCCCAGCCATGACAGGGAATCCGTTACGAAACGTTCCCAGTCAGCAGGCGTGACGTTGAAGCCGGAGAAATTGAAATCGCTGACTTCACCATCTTTTTCAGTCAGTTTGACATTGATACGGGTGCGGCCATTAACCACCTGGAAGCGGTTCGCAATACCCAGATCGCTGAATAACAGCTGGAAGCCATCCTGATTTTCTTTACCGAGGAAACCGCCAACGGTGACATCGATGCCGAGATCTTTCAGCACTTTGGCAACGTTAATCCCTTTACCTGCCGCGTGCAGGCCGGTGGTTTGTACCAGGTTGACTTCACCCCGTTCGATTTCGGGGCAGTATCCGACCAGATCATAGGCCGGGTTTAAGGTAATAGTGGCGACCCGACGGCTCATGCGCCCTCCCCAAGACCTTCAGCAATCGCTTCACCGATGGTTTTTAATGCCAGCTCTGCATCCTCACCACTCGCGGTAAAACGCAGGTGGTGACCTTTTTTCACGCCCAGCGCCACGACTTTCATCAGGCTGCGGCCGTTGGCAGGTTTACCGCTGCCATCAAGATTCGTTACCGTGATTTCGCTGCTGAACTGCTTAATAACGTTCACCAGTGCGGTACCCGGACGGGCGTGCAAGCCGTGTTCGTTACGGATAACGTATTCAGCGGTCAGCACGTTGGCTTGTTCTTCGACTTCGCTGGTCAGCAATGCCAGCACACCGACGGAATCTGCCGTCAGCAAGCGTTCAGCTTTGTTGGCAATCAGCAAATCACTGAGGTAGTTCAGCACATCGAGCGGCTGATCGTCAGCAACGGAAATCGTCAGCAGCATGGAGACTTTTTCGCCATCCAGATCAAATGCCTGCTGTGCACGGCTTACCGTTGCAGCACTTTTCAGGTTGCCTTCGGTACTGTCGCTCAGCCAGATGCCCTGCCCGAGGTTCAGCGGTTTACGGCTGATCACATCACTGACAAAAGCGGTATCGACAGCGCCAATCTCTTTCAGGCGGCCAGCGTTCAGCGCCTGTAACGTGATCAGGTTTTCTGCGGCCACATCGACTGCGATCAACTGGCTATCAAACAGGAATTCAGCCGCATTTTTTTCGCCCATCAGCAGGCTGCGTAATTCTTCAGCGGAATCTGTTTTTGCCAGGCGATCAGCCACGCTGTCGTCACTTAAGACGTGCGTCAGCTGACGCAGCAAACCGAGGTGTTCATCAGAACGAGCTGCGATGCCGATCACGACATATGCCGTCTGGCCTTCGCCCCAGGTAATCCCTTGCGGAAACTGGAAAACCTGCACACCGGTATCAAGCACCAGATCACGGGTATCTGTGGTGCCATGCGGGATTGCGATGCCGTTGCCAAGGTAAGTAGAGGTTTGCAACTCACGCGCCAGCATGCCGTCTACATAACCTGCGCTGACGCGACCGGCCTGAGTCAGTGCTGCTGCAACCTGGCGAATAGCGTCCTGCTTATCGCTGGCAGCCGCACCGAGATGAATATCTTGCTGTGACAGTTGGAACATAATTCTCCTCTCCTGCTGAAATTGAATCGTTTCAGCTTTACTGAGAAAAAAGGAGCGTCATCAGATTTCAGAAGAAAAACCGACAACGCTGAAACGTTTCAAGAAGTCTCAATCCGGCCTGTATTTAAATCAAGCTTTCCCTGATTTTGCGTAACGATTTTTTGATGTTACGCACAGTTTCCTTTCTGAGAGCTTTCCGAAACGGATAACTTAACGCAAATGCTGAAGTCAGGCTGACGAAAAATGCTGACGCAAGCTGTCCCCTTCTCTGCGGACAATATTGCGGTGAAGAAGCGACGCCTCACCCGGTCATTTTTGACACAAAGTGCGGTTTTATTATTCAGTATGGCAAATTCACTGTGGTTTACATTTTTGATGATCAAAACCTGTTTTTGTTTTTTTTAAACTGTCGTAACATTCGCGCAAATTTCGTCCCCTCCTCTACTTCTGGTTCACTTAGCTAATGCGAATTTCTACAACGTCAGCCCGCCGTTTACCCGACATGACGTCAACTGCTTTTCTGATCATCGCCTTCCTTACCGGCATTGCAGGCGCGTTACAGACCCCGACGCTCAGCCTGTTCCTCACTTCTCAGGTTCACGTCAGCCCGTTTATGGTGGGTATCTTCTTTACCGGCAGTGCCGTGATTGGCATCTTCGTCAGCCAGTTGCTGGCGACCTGGTCTGATCAACGCGGTGACCGCAAAACGCTGATTTTGTATTGCTGCATTCTGGGTGCGCTGGCTTGTGTGCTTTTCGCCTTTAACCGTAATTACTTTATCCTGCTGTTCATCGGCGTTTTGCTGTCGAGCTTTGGTTCCACAGCGAACCCGCAGATGTTCGCGTTAGCACGGGAGCATTCCGAAAAAACTGGTCGCGAAGCCGTGATGTTCAGCTCCATTTTGCGCGCACAGGTTTCGCTGGCATGGGTCGTCGGACCGCCGCTGGCCTTTGCCCTGTCGATGGGCTTTGGTTTTACCTTTATGTACTGCGCTGCCACGCTGGCTTTCTTGCTGTGCGGCGTAATGGTGTGGATGTTCCTGCCTTCGATGCCCAAGGCGCACATCAAGACCACTGCCACGCTGGAAGCACCACGCCGTAACCGCCGTGATACGCTGATGCTGTTCATCGCCTGTTCACTGATGTGGGCAGCAAACAGCATTTATCTGATCAATATGCCGCTGTATGTGGTGCGTGAACTGGGTCTGCCGGAAAAACTGGCAGGGGTACTGATGGGCAGTGCAGCCTGTCTGGAAATTCCGACCATGCTGATCGCCGGATATCTGGCTAAACAGTTGGGGAAACGCTTCCTGATGCGTTTCGCTGTGCTGGCGGGGGTGATTTTCTACGGCGGCATTCTGTTTACTACCGGTGCGGCAATGCTGATTGCTTTACAGTTGCTGAACGCAATTTTCATCGGCATTCTGGCCGGGATCGGCATGCTGTATTTCCAGGATCTGATGCCGGGTCAGGCAGGCGCGGCCACCACGTTATTTACCAATTCAACGCGGGCGGGCTGGATCCTGGCCGGTTCGCTGGCCGGGGTGATCGCCCAGTTCTGGACATACCATGCGGTATTTTATGCCGCACTGGCGATGGTGATTGGTTCGGTGTTATGTATCTGGAATGTGAAAAACGTCGATAAACCGGCGGAAGACGTGCCCGCGGCGGTGGTTTAAGGCGCGGTATCTGCCTCAAGCTGAATCAGATAAGTCAGCGCCTGGTCGCGATGTGTAAAGCACATTTCGCGGCTGGCCTGCAGGCTGGCGCAAACTTTCGGACGCAGTGGTGAGGTGAAAATCTTACACAGAAAGTTATCAGCCAGCTGAACACAGCGCGTATTGGCAGGCTTACCGTCTGGCATTCCCGGGATCGGGCTGGAAATTGAAGGCGCTATGCAACAGGCTCCGCAATCAGTACGACAGTCCATCAACAGCCTCCTCAGGCCTCATTTTGAGCCGCGACAATAGCAGGCAGCGTAATGCGCCACCAGCGAAATATTTACGACTCTTTAACACGATAACCCGAACATTTTTCATACCGGCAGGCGAAGCGCAAAATATGCGTCATAAAGCGGATTTTCGCGACTCTTTTTACGCTATCTGCTTGCCTGAAATCAGCGGCGCGGGTAACGTGTCGCAAATTATTTATCTCTCTCCTGACAGGTTATTTATATGGCACGTGCTAACGAAATTAAACGCGGCTTCGTTGTGAACTACGACGGCAAATTGCTGCTGGTAAAAGATATTGATGTTCAGAGCCCGAGCGCCCGTGGTGCCAGCACCTTGTACAAAATGCGTTTTGCTGACGTTCGTACTGGTGGCAAAGTGGAAGAGCGCTTCAAAGGCGACGATATCCTGGATACCGTTACCCTGACCCGTCGTAAAGTGAACTTCTCTTACGTTGATGGTGACGAATACATCTTTATGGATGACGAAGACTTCACGCCCTACACCTTTAATAAGGCGCAGATTGAAGACGAACTGCTGTTCATCCCTGAAGAAGGTTTGCAGGGTATGCAGGTTCTGACGCTGGACAGCCAGCTGCTGGCGCTTGAAATGCCGCAGACGGTGGATCTGGAAATCGTGGAAACGGCACCGGGCATCAAAGGCGCTTCCGCCAGTTCCCGCACCAAACCTGCGGTCATGAGCACCGGTCTGAACATTCAGGTTCCTGAATACCTGAGTTCTGGCGACAAAATCCGTATTCATATCGCAGAACGTCGTTATATGGGGCGCGCGGATTAATCAGCGCCCCGCTCTCTGCTGAAAGGAACGCTGCGGCGTAATGCCGGTCACTTAAGGTGACCGGCATTGTTTTTTAAGGGATATTTCGACCTTTTTTCTCTCACTTCCCTGACATATTCACGCTCACGTCTCGAGGGCAGTTTTAGCATCGCTGCGTTGCTGTAA
>NZ_CAWOJA010000065.1:0-448 GCF_963881615.1 Rahnella sp. CJA17(1/100)
GAATTAGGTGCTAAGGTTGAAGGTCGCCAAGTATCGAGTGCTAAAAGCTGGTTATCTCACCAAGCGGTTGATCGTAACTCCGACATTCTGCCGTGGGCAGGCGCAACTGACGTCGATAAGGTGTCTCCTGTTGTCGCAAGCGCAAGCTACCTAAACCACATCCGCCAAGCATGGAACTACCGTAACCCAAGCAACAAGCTTGAAGACCAAGACGTTGTGGTAACTGTTCCCGCTTCATTCGATGAGACAGCACGTAAGCTGACACTCGAAGCGGCAGAACTGGCGGGCTTAGGTAAGATTCTGTTACTCGAAGAGCCGCAAGCCGTTTGTTATGACTGGTATGCCCGTCACCAACAAACCGCTGCAGATGTACGTCAACAGATCCCGCTGATTCTAGTGTGTGATGTTGGTGGCGGTACTACCGATTTAAGTGGGATCGAAGCAAGCT
>NZ_CAWOJA010000066.1:0-447 GCF_963881615.1 Rahnella sp. CJA17(1/100)
TCAGTAAACGTTTCGCGGCGAGTGCGCAGAAAGAAAGCGCAGCGATTTTTGACCTCTACTCTCACCTTCTTAATGATGCCCGTCTCAAACGCGAACTGTTCGCCCAGATAGATCAGGGTGCAGTGGCGGAGTGGGCCGTCAAAAAGGTTGTCGAAGAATTTGCGGCGCAGTTTTCCAGCTTGCAGGATACCTATCTGCGTGAGCGTGGCAGTGACTTACGGGCGCTGGGGCAGCGGCTGGTGTTTCATCTTGATGATACGATCCAGGGCAACACGCAGTGGCCAGAACGTTTTATTCTGGTTGCAGATGAACTGACAGCCACTTTGCTGGCTGAAATGCCGCAAGACCGTCTGGCAGGCGTTGTGGTTCGCGATGGTGCAGCTAACTCACATGCGGCGATTTTGGTTCGCGCAATGGGCGTGCCGACCATTATGGGCGCTGATATAC
>NZ_CAWOJA010000067.1:0-447 GCF_963881615.1 Rahnella sp. CJA17(1/100)
TTGGGGGAGTGGGCCGACGCCCACGACCTTGATCTACGGCAGTCTGGATGCTAATCCAAGATTCCCCCTGAAATCCTCCTCCCCGTATTCGGTATCGATAAGTTTCCTTTTCCGTAACTCCGGCAACAGGCCGTTGATCAGCAAGTCTTCCTGATCCACCTGCCCGAGGCCATGCAGGGAAATGACATCCAGCACACCGGCGCGGTAGCGTTCTTCGATGGCGTCGGCCAGCTGTTCCGGCGTACCGGCGACAAACCAGTGGCCGGTTTCCTGCGCCTGTATGAGCAGTTCGCGCAGCGTCAGTCCCTGCAAGGCGAAACGCTTAAAAATCTCTGCCCGGCCGCGACGGCGGTTTATCTGATCGACATCCGGTAACAACCGCAGCGGAACGGGCTGATCCAGCGCAAGGTCGCGCAAATCAATGTCACCGCCCAGCATATCCGCCAC
>NZ_CAWOJA010000068.1:0-399 GCF_963881615.1 Rahnella sp. CJA17(1/100)
ATGTAATGCGCGTTAGCGATAGCAGTAAGTCGAGCTTGTGCTCTGACTCACTGCCCGCGAGTAAGTAGAGCATTTCGCGAGTGGCGGCTTTAGTCATGCTGCCACCTCTGGCTTAGTCAGTGACATGATCCAGTTGCGTAGCTCAATCATTTGAGGGCAAAACACCATTGATTCGACGTAGGTGTAAAGCTTTGGGTAGTCGTGTTGCTTGCGCGCAATAAAGGCCCGCGCATCGGCTTCAGTCAGGCAGGTTTTTACGACTTCTTCAGTTTCTTGCAGGTGAAACTTTTTAAGCTGCTCAGGCAATGCGTCATAGTTATCTTCAACATCGAAATCTTCGATAAATGCTTGAGTGAATACCTCGTCGAATGATTTGACTACATCATGATAAATTTCGAT
>NZ_CAWOJA010000069.1:0-445 GCF_963881615.1 Rahnella sp. CJA17(1/100)
GTATACGGGCGCGTACAGGCAGGCCATGGGCACGTGCATACGACTCGCTGGCCAGTAAGACTGCTGATGCGCCGTCTGCCAGTGACGACGACGTCCCTGCAGTGACCGTTCCCGTATGAGGATCAAAAACGGGTCGCAGATTATTGAGACTGTCCAGGTTGGTTTCCGGGCGGATGACCTCATCTTTTTGATGGCGAACCAGTGCGCCATGAGCATCATGACCGTGGGTAGGCACGATCTCTGCATCAAAAAGCCCCTTAAGACTTGCATGTGCGGCCCGCTGATGGGAACGCAGCGCAAATTCATCCTGCATTTCCCGACTGATATTATGCATTTTTGCCAGTAGCTCCGCCGTGAGCCCCATGTTGCCTGCCGCACGGGCAACGGTTTTACTCAGGGCGGGATGAAAATCAATGCCATGGGTCATCGGAACATGGCCCATATG
>NZ_CAWOJA010000070.1:0-439 GCF_963881615.1 Rahnella sp. CJA17(1/100)
GCGCTTACCACTTTGTGATTCATGACTGGGGTGAAGTCGTAACAAGGTAACCGTAGGGGAACCTGCGGTTGGATCACCTCCTTACCTCAAGATACGCATTGTGCAGTGTCCACACAGATTGTCTGATGAAATTAATGAGCAAGAGCACCTGTTGATGCAGTAAGGGGAACCTTACGCTGATGCGAAAAGTGCCAAACCACTGTGTGGTCTGGTACGGATTTTTCGTGTCCCCATCGTCTAGAGGCCTAGGACACTGCCCTTTCACGGCTGTAACAGGGGTTCGAATCCCCTTGGGGACGCCACTCCGATAATGTGTGAAAGACATTATCAATGAATATCTTAAAGATGACTCTAACGAGTCGTGTTTAAGATATTGCTCTTTAACAATCTGGAACAAGCTGAAAATTGAAAGTTTACAGCTGAACATCACTCTCCGTAG
>NZ_CAWOJA010000071.1:0-379 GCF_963881615.1 Rahnella sp. CJA17(1/100)
TTGTCGTTCAGTACCACGAGCATGTCATTGTGTAAGTCGCCTGCGTGGTTCATGGCTTCAAACACCATACCACCAGTCATGGCGCCATCACCGATCACGGCAACAACTTTACGACCCGCTTGTTCTTTTTCTGCGGCAATCGCCATCGCCAGTGCGGCGCTAATAGAAGTGCCTGAATGCCCAACGCTGAAAGTGTCGTATTCACTTTCTTCACGCCATGGGAAAGGATGCAAGCCATCTTTTTGGCGAATGGTGTGCATCTTGTCGCGACGACCCGTGAGAATTTTATGGGGATAAGCCTGATGGCCCACATCCCAAATTAGCCGATCAAAAGGGGTGTTGTAGACATAGTGCAACGCAACAGTGAGTTCCACTGTGC
>NZ_CAWOJA010000072.1:0-439 GCF_963881615.1 Rahnella sp. CJA17(1/100)
GATAAGAAAGCGGTGGCTAAGCAAAAAATTGCTAAGAAAAAGAAAATCGCTAAGAAAAAGAAAGCCGTTAAGAACAAGTAATCTAACCGCCTTTCAATGATTCAATAAAAAGCCCCATGCAGTTATCTGCATGGGGCTTTTCTTTGTCTGGCTTATTATTGTCTGGCCTGTTATCAGGCTAAATAACTCGTCTCTAAGTTTAATTACAGGCTAAAGCCGAAGTAACTCGTTAACCAAGAGTGACTAATTAACCAAGAGCTATTAGTTTTGCTCTTCACGCTTGAAGACTAACTCTTTCTCGTTCGACTCTTCTTCAACGAAGTAGTAACCCGCCGTATCAAACTTGGTTAGCGCTTCCACTGAATCGATTTTGTTATCAATGATGTAGCGAGCCATCATGCCACGCGCTTTCTTCGCGTAAAAACTGATCACCTTGTAC